>OX352322.1:4711500-5015750 GCA_947090765.1 Pseudomonas sp. MM223
TGGCGCCTGGCGGCCGGCTCGGCCTGCGTTAATGGCGGATGTCATTCAGATGGGGGCTGCCCGGATGATTTCAAGGGCTTTTCCGGCTCGATCTTGAAATGCGCACGGGCGGTGGCAATTGGCGCTTGCCTGTCGCCCTGCCAGGCAGTAATGGCCACGTTGGTCACTCGGCGGCCCTGGCGCCAAAGCTGGCACTGGGCGTAGGTATCGCGAAAATGCCCGGCACGCAGGTAGTCGATGGAAAAATCGATGATCTTGGGAATACTCGCACTTTCACTGTAGATCAGCAGGTACAGCGCAGCGGACAACTCCATGAAACCCGCGATCACGCCACCATGGATGGCGGGCAGCAGCGGGTTGCCAATGTTGTCCGGGTTGGCTGGTAGGCGGAACAGCAGGTCATCGCCCTGGCGCTCGCATTCGATGCCGATCAGCCCTGCGTAGGGAATCAGCGCCAGCAATGGCCGGTAATCACCGACGGCGTGGGCGGCGTTGAGTTGCTGGCGAACTGCGTGCGGTATCATGCGCCGCCCTCCTTCAGGCTATTGCCGAAACGGATCCCGCCCTTGATCTCCTGGCCCAGGCGCATGAACGTACCCACCACCTGGCAGATCGGCTGGTCGGGGTCGCTCTGGTAGGCGGTGCCACGGGTAAAGATCACGTCGCGGGTAACCCGGTAGCACTGGGCGTGCCCGTAGATGTCCTTGCCGGCTTCGGCCGGGTGCATGTAGTCGATGCGCAGGTCCAGCGTCGGGCACACTTCGAAGCGCGGTAGCACGCACAGGGTGGCCATGCCGCAGGTGGTGTCCATCAGCGTGGTCAGCGCCCCGCCATGCACGGCGCCCGTTTGCGGGTTGCCGACAATACCCGCAGACCAGGGCAGAACCAGGGTCATGCCATCGCCATCGGCCTGGGCCACACGCATGTGCAGCAACTGACAATGTTTAAGGGCCGAGAGAAAACGCTCGGCCATGGCCATCAAGGTTGAATCGCTCATTCGCTATTTCCACCCGTACTGCCGCAGCGGCATAAAAATTTTAAAAAGTCTATATAGAACGTGGCGTTATATCTCTGTAACCTTCGCGGAACTTATTCCGCGTAGTTGCACTCGAAGGAACAAGTCACTTATTCCACCAAGGAGAAACACCCCCATGCGTAAACCTTTTGCTTTTGCTCTGATGCTGGCTGCTGCCATGGGCCTGGCCGCTTGCGATAAAGCGAGCGAAGACAAAGCCCAAGACGCACAGCAACACGCCGAGCAAGCCCAGGAGAAAGCGGGCGAAGCTCAGGATAAAATGAACGAAGCCGCCAAGGAAAACGCTGAAGCCGCCAAAGATCAGGCCGAAGCCGAGCAGAAGGCTGCCGAAGAAGCCGCTCCGGCTACTCCGGCTCCGGAAGCCGCGCCAGCAGCCCCAGCGCCAGAAGCTGCTCCGGCAGAACCTGCCAAGCAGTAATTGGCTAAAACAAAAAAACCCGACACTGTCGGGTTTTTTTGTATCTGCAACTTAAAGCTTAACCGTTTCAGTTGCCCGGCACAGTACTTTCCCTGGCCGGTTCGCCAGGCACACTTTCCGTGGGTGTGAACACCATCACATCCAGCACATCCGAATGGAACTCTCGGCGGTAGAGGATTAATACCACGCCGACACTCATGGCCATAAACAACCACGGGCTGATGAACCAGCCTCAACATGGCCATGCCGAAGTAATACGAACGCAGGCCAAGGTTGAACTGGTTGGCGGCAAGCGACAATACCCGCGCCGCCCGCGAAGCGAAGGCCTTGCGCTCCAGCTCGTTGACCAGCCGCTCACCAATCATGGGCGCCGAACCCACCAGCACTGCGGCAAAGTTGTACTGGCGCATGCACCAGCTGAACGTGAAAAAGGCATAGACAAAGACCGTGGCCAGGCACAGCAGCTTGATCTCCGACATCCCCTGGGAAGTCTGCTGTACCAGCGGCAGGTCGGCCAGCAGCGACAGCGCCCGGTCAGAGGCACCGAGCACGGTCAGGATGCCAGCGAGGATGATCAGCGTGCTGGAGGCGAAGAACGACGCATTGCGTTCGAGGTTGCCGATCACACTGGCATCGGCGATGCGGTTGTCGCGCAGCAGCATGCGGCGCATCCAGTCTTCGCGGTACAGGTGCAACACGCTGGCAAGGCACGCGGTGTCGCGGCCTTTCCAGATGGCATAGCGCGTGTAGCCGCCCCAGCACAGGGCAAACCAGGCGATGGCCAACAGGTTGTTGAGGTTGCTTTGGATGAAGTTCATGCAGGGTTCCCGAAAGGGCCAGGTGCCTAGAGAATAGGGACCGGGTTTCGACGCTGGCAAGCGGCAAAAGGCACACCTTCATGCTGATATTTGTACAGCTTATGCCGGCCTTTTCGCAGCACAAGGCTGCTCCTACAGAGGTCAATGAGCCCTAGAGTACAGCGCTTGACCTGTAGGAGCAGCCTTGTGCTGCGAAGAGGCCGGGACAGGCAAAAAAAGCCCCGCATCCTCTCGGATACGGGGCTTTAGAGTCTGGACCTTTGGCGAGCACCCTGTTGGCTTGTGGCCGGTGTCACCCTCAGGCTTCGACTTTTCCGGTCAGGCCAGCGCCTCGCGCGGCTTGCCGAGCATGCGGTCGCAGGCCACGGCGCCAACCAGGGTCACCACCGAAGGCACCAGCCAGGCAAGGCCCTGGTCGCTCAGCGGCAAGTGCGCCATGAAGTCTGGCAGCACGTGGGCAATGCTGCTGCCCTTGATTGCATCGACCATGCCGAACAGCAGCGACACCAGCATCACTGGCGCCAGGATGCGGGCTGGCGAGTTCCACAGGTCCTTCACGAAGCTCAGGCCAACCACCACGATGCACGGCGGGTAGATGGCGGTAAGCACCGGGATCGAGAACATGATCAGCTTGGTCAGGCCAAGGTTGGAGATCAGCAGCGAGAAGCCCGCCAGGATCACCACCAGTGCACGGTACGACAGCGGCAGAACCTGGCTGAAGTACTCGGCGCAGGCACAGGTCAGGCCCACCGCAGTCACCAGGCAGGCCAGCGCGATCAGCACAGCCAGGAAGCCGCTGCCCAGCGAGCCGAAGGTGTGCTGCACGTAGGCATGCAGTACCGCCGCACCGTTGGTGGCGTCAGCCGCGATGTCGTGGCTGCCCGCACCCAGACGGAACAGGCTGATGTACACCAGGGCCAGGCCGACACCAGCGATCAGGCCGGCGATGATGGCATAGCGGGTGATCAGCTTGGGCGACTCGACACCGCGTGAGCGGATGGCGTTGACGATGACAATACCGAACACCAACGCACCCAGGGTGTCCATGGTCAGGTAGCCATCGGAGAAGCCCTTGGAGAACGCCGCGGCGGCATAAGCCGGCTGTGCCTCACCAATAGTGCCGGCCGGCAGCGCGAAGGCAGCAATGCCCAGCACGGCCAAGGCAATGATCTTCAACGGCGCCAGGAAGCGGCCGACGGTGTCGAGCAGCTTGCCCGGGTACATGGACACGGCCAGCACCACGGCGAAGTACACCAGGCTGTAGATGAACAGCGCCAGCGGGCTTTCGCCGGTCAGCGGTGCAACACCCACTTCGAACGACACGGTCGCCGTACGCGGTGTGGCGAACAGCGGGCCAACCGACAGGTAGCACACAGCGGCCAGCAGGCCGCCGAAGAACTTGCCGATCGGGCTGCTCAGGGCATCCATGCCGCCACCGACCTTGGCCAGGGCGACCACGGTGATGACCGGCAGGCCCACGGCGGTCACCAGGAAGCCTAGTGCTGCCATCCATACGTGCGGGCCAGACTGCAGACCGACGATAGGCGGGAAGATGATATTGCCTGCACCCACGAAAAGCGCAAACGTCATAAAGCCAAGCGCCAGGATATCCTGGCCTTTGAGAACTTTCATTTAAGGTAGTACCACACTGCTGAAATCGGGATTCGAGAGGGGATTTCCCTTTGGATGAGGGGAAATGCTGCCCGGCTTGATAGGCCAGACCCGTTTAGCGTGTCGTTCCCTTTTGGGGTACGGGCACAGAGTGAACGCGTAGGGTAACCGTTTTGTCACTTAAACGCACCGGCACAGTGCTGCTTGTCCGATGTGCGTACATCCTTGTCGCCTGCACGACTCTGCGTGGGCTGATTATTAACCGCTTCGACCGAGGCGTCTGCGCGGAAATTTCCATCACTCCCATCGAAAAGTCTGATTGGCCCTTACGCTGCGGCTGGCATGCATATGGCCGAGGCACGCACTGTCATGTGCATGGCGCGCCGACATCAAGGAAACACATCACGATCTTATTTCTGATAAGCCCCGGCTATCTTGATGACGCACCAATTTCGGTGCATGACAAACCTGAGGTCGTTATGAACGAAGAAATCCTGAACATGTCCGGCGACATTGCAAGCGACATTGCTGCTTTCCAGGCTGCCCAGCCGGCTAACCACGAACTGGCCGTCGTCACCAACGTGGAATGCGGCTCGCAAGGCTGCACCTCGTTGCTTTGCGTAGCAGCTTAACGTCGCATTAACCGGGCAACAGCTCAGCACAGCTGGCTGTTGCCCGGCACTGGCGAATTCGGACAACGCAATGTTCAGGGTACAAGGTGATGACCTCCTCCCAATCGGCAATACCCCTGTCGCCCCCCCAGCCCCCCTCGAATGAAACACTGCTGGCACTGTTCAGCGCCAATCTGAAGCTGCTTCACCGCGATGACAGTAACCTCCTGGACTATTTTGGCCTTGACCGCTCACAGTTGGTCGAGCACCTGAAGCAAGCACTGAGCGGGGAAGCCAACAGCCCCTTGCGTACCAGAACGCCAGCATTACAGGGCGAACTGGAAAAACTCCTGAGCATCTCGCTCCACCCTGGCTGCCCCAGCAGTACGTCGCCGTTCTTCTGGTTTGAATACCGCTGTTACCTGTACTTCCGACAGGCATTTCTGCGCCACCCGAGCCAGCCTCACCGTATGGCGCATTTAAACCTGCGCCCCCTGCTTGGCAGCGTAAAACCGTACATCATGAATACGGTTCGGCGCATGTCCGAAGCGGTGCTGACCCATGCGCTGAATCTCAGAATCCAGCAGAAGACGCTAAGTAGCCTTGCTGAGTTTTCTGCGGCACTGAAAGAGCGATTGACCATCGCCGCTATCGCTGCAACTTACCCAGTCCTGTTCGATTTGCTTATTCAAACGCTCCTCGACATCAACACTTATGTAGTCAACGTCATCCAGCACTTCATTGATGACCATCGGTTGTTGTGCACAACCTTTGCGAGCGACACGGGAAAAATAAACCAGATAACGCTGGGCCTGGGCGATCCCCATGGCAATTACCAGACAGTGTGCGAGGTCAAGACCACCCACCAAGCCCTGATCTATAAACCCCGGGCCAACCGCGAAGCGGCGTTCTATCAGGAAACGTTGTTACTGCTGCACAACCTCACCCTCAGTGACTGGTTCTCTGTCTATGTACCGAAGTCGCTGACCCAGGCAGACCATTGCTGGACCGAAAAAGTCCTGCACCTCCCCTGCCAGACCGCAACCCAACATACCCTGTTCTATCAGCGCCTTGGCGCCCAGGTGGCCGTCGTTCATGCGCTGAATGGCATCGACTTCCATTTCGAGAACATCATCGCGCACGGCACCAGCCCGGTCATGATTGACCTGGAATGCCTGTTTAACGCGCCGCTGGGTAATACCCCGCACGCTACCCCGCCGCAACCAACCCTGGCAGCTGCGCTGCAAACCGTGCGTGATTCTGTGTTTTCCAGCGGTTTTGTCCCTTTCGCCCAGCATGCCGGCAATGACGTGAGCGGGCTGACGCCCCAGTGCCGTTTCAGCATCCTCCAGAACACGCTGATACACGAGAACGGTTTCTATCATCTACGCAAGATAAGCACAGAGCACGATACAGCAGGTACTCATCAGCCATTCGAACCAGGCAGCAAGCTGACGGCACAGCACTATCTGCCAGCACTGCTGGAAGGTTTCGAATTCGGTTACCACGCCATTAGCCAGCACAAGCAGCGGCTGGTTGACCATCTGCGCCACAGCACCAAACAACTCACCACACGCTTGCTGGTCAAGAACACCCAACGCTACGTCGACTTCATTGCACTTGGCCTGCACCCTAGGTTCATGCAGAACTGGCTGGACCGTGAACTTCTGTTCGCCACGCTGTGGTCGGAAGCAAAAGGGAACCCATTAAAAGAACACGCACTCAAGGCTGAGATCGGTGAACTTCAGCGCCTGAACATTCCGCGTTTCACCCTGATGGTAAACAGCGACTCGTTCAACCCTGGCGACAACCAAGGCGCCCCCCTCATGCTTGACGACACCCCGATACAAGCATGTCGACGCAAGATGCTTGGCTTTTCTCCCGCCAACAAAGCGCTCCAGCTAGCGGTGCTTCAAAAATGCCTGGCACCTACCAAGGTCGGCAATCTTCCACTGAATGCGGCGCATGTCAGCCAGCCTTGTGTGGTGCTGACCTCCAATGCTGCATTACGCGGCGCACGGGCAGTCGCGCAACGCCTGATACAACTGAAAATCGAGGCTGACGACGGCGGCATTCGCTGGCTGGCATTCAAGACCCACCACAGCACCCAAAAGCATTACCTGACAGCAATGAACAACGACCTGTATGCCGGCATGGCAGGCATCGGGCTTTTCTTCCTGGGGCTGTACCGCGTCACAGGTGAGCTCAACCATTTACACACCACAGACCAGATCATTACATCGATAGCGCAAACCCAGCGCCACTTCGACGGCAACACGGATCTCAGCGCATTCCAGGGGCTCGGTGGGTACCTCTACCTGATCTGGCATCGCAAGACGCTGGCCCCAACCCAAGCCTACGACGCGCAAATCGCCGAATTGACAGCGAGCCTGTGCACGCCCCCCACCGACACGTGCGACAGCGATTTCATAGCAGGCAGCTGTGGCATTCTCAGCCTGCTGGCTGCACTCCACCTGCACGCCCCTCAAGGCAGCCTAGCGCTGGCCATCAAGCGCCGGGCCCAACACATTTACCGCTCACTGCAACTGGCGCAGAACGGCACACTGCATAACCGCGACGGCTCCCCCGCACTCAGCGGCCTGGCGCACGGCATTTCTGGCGCGGTGCTTGCCCTGTGCAAAGCGTATCAAGCAACACAGGATGAACAGCTCATTCCATGGGTCAAGCAGTTTGTGCACGCTGAAAACGCCCTCAAGCAGGACGGCTTCTGGCTTGACCTACGCGAATGCAGGACCTCCCAGAGCATGAGCAAATGGTGCCATGGCGATGCAGGCATACTGCTTGCCAGGCAGGCAGTGGTCTCAAGCATGGGTGAGCAACTCCCAAAAGCATTCATCAGAGAAGTACAGGCCGATATCGAATGCTGCCTCAGTAACCTCTACTGCCACGGCCTGGGAAGTGGCTATGGCTTGTGTCATGGCGACTTTGGCAATTTGATGTGCTTGCAATCCTTCTATCGCACACGTGGCGATACCATTGTCTTGGGAGAAACACAGGAATTGCTGGGCGCAGCCACGCGTGACTTTCTCGACAACCCGGCAATTGCCAACGACAGCTACCCCGAGCTGGGGTTGATGACCGGAATCGCCGGTATCGGTTACTGCCTGCTCAAACAGCTTGATCCGTCACTGCCGGATGTACTGTCACTTGAATTGACAGCAAGCAACGCTCGTTTCTGATGCCCCCTGAAAAAACAAAGGCCACCCGAAGGTGGCCTTTGTCTGCGTGGGGGGTGTAGCAGTATTACTTCTTGGCTTCCCAGCCAGTCAGCTCGGCCAGGGCCTTGCCGATGTCAGCCAGGGAACGCACGGTCTTCACACCAGCGTCCTGCAGGGCGGCGAACTTCTCGTCCGCAGTGCCCTTGCCGCCGGAGATGATGGCGCCAGCGTGGCCCATACGCTTGCCCGCAGGTGCGGTAACACCGGCGATGTAGGAAACGACTGGCTTGGTCACGTTGGCCTTGATGTAGGCCGCAGCTTCTTCCTCAGCCGAACCGCCGATCTCACCGATCATGACGATCGCTTCGGTCTTCGGGTCTTCCTGGAACAGCTTCAGGATGTCGATGAAGTTGGAGCCCGGGATCGGGTCACCGCCGATGCCGACGCAGGTCGACTGGCCGAAGCCGGCGTCGGTGGTCTGCTTCACAGCTTCGTAGGTCAGGGTGCCGGAACGCGAAACGATACCGACCTTGCCTGGCAGGTGGATGTGGCCTGGCATGATGCCGATCTTGCACTCGCCCGGGGTGATGACACCTGGGCAGTTAGGGCCGATCAGGGTAACGCCCAGCTCGTCGCACTTGACCTTGGCATCCAGCATGTCCAGGGTAGGAATGCCTTCGGTGATGCAGACGATCAGCTTGATGCCGCCGAAGGCAGCTTCCAGGATCGAGTCTTTGCAGAACGGAGCCGGTACGTAGATAACCGAAGCGTCAGCGCCGGTAGCTTCCACGGCTTCCTTGACGGTGTTGAACACCGGCAGGCCCAGGTGGGTGGTGCCACCCTTGCCTGGGGTTACGCCGCCGACCATCTTGGTGCCGTAGGCGATGGCTTGTTCGGAGTGGAAAGTACCCTGCGAGCCAGTGAAGCCCTGGCAGATGACTTTGGTGTCTTTATTGATCAGGACGCTCATTACTTGCCCTCCGCAGCTTTGACAACTTGTTGAGCAGCGTCGGTCAGGCTGGTTGCCGCAATGATGTTCAAACCGCTTTCTGCCAGTACTTTAGCGCCCAGTTCGGCGTTGTTGCCTTCAAGGCGAACCACAACCGGAACTTTAACGCCGACTTCTTTCACTGCACCAATGATGCCTTCGGCAATCATGTCGCAGCGAACGATGCCGCCGAAGATGTTGACCAGAACGGCCGCGACATTGCTGTCGGACAGAATGATCTTGAACGCTTCGGTAACGCGCTCTTTGGTAGCACCACCGCCAACGTCGAGGAAGTTGGCTGGCTTGCCGCCATGCAGGTTGACGATGTCCATGGTACCCATGGCCAGGCCAGCACCGTTGACCATGCAGCCGATGTTGCCTTCCAGGGCCACGTAGTTCAGCTCGAAGCTGGCAGCGTGGGCTTCACGAGGATCGTCCTGCGACGGGTCGTGGAAGGTTTTCAGCTTAGGCTGACGGTACATGGCGTTTGCGTCGATGTTGATCTTCGCATCCAGGCAGTGCAGGTCGCCGTCGGCCTTGATGACCAGCGGGTTGACTTCCAGCAGGGCCAGGTCGTGTTCTTTGAACAGCTTGGCCAGGCCTACGAAAATCTTGGCGAACTGTGCAACTTGCTTGCCTTCCAGACCCAGCTGGAATGCCAGTTCACGACCCTGGAACGGCTGAGCGCCGACCAGTGGATCGATAGTAGCCTTGATGATCTTCTCAGGAGTTTCGTGAGCGACTTTCTCGATGTCCACGCCACCTTCGGTGGAGGCCATGAACACGATACGGCGGCTCGAGCGATCGACTACAGCGCCCAGGTACAGCTCTTTGGCGATGTCAGTGCAGGATTCGACCAGGATCTTGGTCACTGGCTGACCGTTGGCGTCGGTCTGGTAGGTTACCAGGCGCTTGCCCAACCATTGCGCAGCGAACGCCTTGGCGTCTTCCTTGCTGCGAACCAGCTTGACGCCGCCCGCTTTACCGCGACCACCTGCGTGAACCTGGGCTTTTACAACCCACTCGGAACCGCCGATCTTGTCGCAAGCTTCTGCTGCAGCTTCAGGGGTATCGACTGCGAAACCCTTGGAAACTGGCAGGCCGTATTCAGCGAACAGCTGCTTACCCTGATACTCGTGAAGATTCATGCTTTTTACCGTCTTCGTTAGGTACTGCGCTTCGGCGCTGCGCCATTACTGGCGCCGCACCACCTGTGACCGTTGACCCCGGGTTTTCCCGTGTGATCCGGTCCGGCGGACGTTCCGCGGTGAGTCATGCACGCAAGACTCACGACGGGCTGCCCGCCGTGGTTTCTTATAATTAACGCTTCTTACGGTTGGCCACGTGAATGGCGCCGCCATTCACCGCCAGCGCTGCTTCATGCAACGCTTCGGACAGGGTTGGATGGCTGAAGACCATCATGCCCAGATCCTCGGCACTGGTGCCGAATTCCATTGCGATTGCACCCTGCTGCACCAGTTCGGCAGCCGATGGACCAATCACGTGTACACCCAGGACGCGGTCGGTCTTGGCATCGGCGATGACCTTGACGAAACCACCGGTGTCGTTGGCTGCCATCGCACGGCCGCTGGCCGCGAACGGGAAGGTGCCTACGTTAACCTCAACACCCTCGGCCTTCAAGGACTGTTCGGTCTTGCCGACCCATGCAATTTCCGGGTGGGTGTAGATAACCGACGGGATCAGGTCGTAGTTCATCTGGGCCTTGTGGCCCTTGATGCGCTCGACAACCATGATGCCCTCTTCCGAGGCCTTGTGGGCCAGCATCATGCCGCGTACCACGTCACCGATGGCGAACACGCCCGGAACGCTGGTGGCGCAGTGATCGTCGACGAAGATGTAGCCACGCTCGTCGATGGTCACGCCGCTGTCGGCGGCCAGCAGGTCGGTGGTTACTGGGCGACGGCCGACCGCAACGATCAGCTTGTCGAAGGTGATCTTCTGCTCGCCTTCGGCGTTGGTGTAGGTCACTTCAACTTCGTTGCCGTTGACTTTCGAGCCGGTGACGCGCGCGCCCAGCTTGATGTCCAGGCCTTGCTTGGTCAGGGTCTTCTGGGCTTCTTTCGACACGGCAGTGTCGGCAGCCATCAGGAAGGTGTCCAGGGCTTCCAGGACGGTGACTTCAGCACCCAGGCGAGCCCATACCGAGCCCAGCTCCAGGCCGATCACGCCGGCACCAATAACGCCCAGGCGCTTCGGTACGGTCTGGAATTCCAGGGCGCCGGTGGAGTCGACGATGACGTTCTGGTCGACCGGGGCCGGCGGAATGTCGATCGGGCGCGAGCCGGAAGCCAGGATCACGTTCTCGGCTTCGATGACTTCGGTGGTGCCGTCAGCCTTGGTGACTTCGACTTTCTTGCCAGCCAGCAGCTTGCCGTGGCCCTGGATCGAAGTAACGCCGTTGGCCTTGAACAGGGTGGCAACGCCACCGGTCAGGTTCTTGACGATGCCAGCCTTGCGGCCAACCATCGCGGCAACGTCCATCTTCACTTCGCCAGTGGAGATACCGTGGACGTTGAAGCTCTCTTTGGCTTCCTTGTACTTCCAGGAGCTGTCCAGCAGCGCCTTGGAAGGAATGCAACCTACGTTCAGGCAGGTGCCGCCCAGGGCCAGCTTGCCCTCGGCGTCAGTGTATTTCTCGATACAGGCAGTCTTCAGACCAAGTTGGGCAGCCTTGATGGCAGCCACATAGCCGCCAGGACCTGCACCAATCACCACTACGTCGAATTTCTGGGTCATAAAAGATTCCTTGTGAGCTTCAAGCGGCAAGCTGCAAGCCGCAAGACAGACAGGCTTCGGCTTGAAGCTTGCCGCTTGCAGCTTACAGCTGCTCGATTAGATGTCCAGCAGCAGGCGGGACGGATCTTCCAGCAGGTTCTTGATAGTGACCAGGAAGGTTACCGCTTCCTTGCCGTCGATCAGGCGGTGATCGTACGACAGCGCCAGGTACATCATCGGGCGAATCACCACTTGGCCATTGATGGCCATCGGGCGCTGGATGATGTTGTGCATGCCGAGAATGGCGGCCTGCGGCGGGTTGACGATCGGGGTCGACATCATCGAACCGAAGGTACCACCGTTGGTGATGGTGAAGGTGCCACCGGTCATCTCTTCGATGGACAGTTTGCCGTCACGGGCCTTCTTGCCGAAGGTAGCGATGCCGTTCTCGATTTCAGCCAGGCTCATCGACTCGGCGTTACGCAGTACCGGTACCACCAGGCCACGGTCGCTGGACACGGCAACACCGACATCAGCGAAGCCGTGGTAGACGATGTCGTTGCCGTCGATCGAAGCGTTGACAGCCGGGAAGCGTTTCAGCGCTTCGGTAGCAGCCTTGACGAAGAACGACATGAAGCCCAGGCGCACGCCATTGTGGGTCTTCTCGAACAGGTCCTTGTACTTCGAACGCAGGGCCATGACTTCGGTCATGTCCACTTCGTTGAAAGTGGTCAGCATCGCCATGTTGGACTGGGCTTCGACCAGGCGCTCGGCGATCTTGGCACGCAGGCGGGTCATCGGCACGCGCTTCTCGGTGCGGTCGCCAGCAGCGACGACAACCGGGGCAGCAGCGGCAGCAGCAGGCTTGGCAGCCGGGGCAGCGGCAGGTGCCGACTTCTTGTTGGCAACAGCAGCAACCACGTCTTCCTTGGTGACGCGACCGCCTTTACCGGTACCGGCAACGGTAGCCAGGTCGATGCCGTTTTCTTCCGCCAGCTTGCGAGCAGCCGGGGCAGCAACCGGGTCATCTTCGCCAGCATCGGCAGCATCGGCAGCAGCGGCAGCCGGAGCAGCAGCAGGGGCGGCTGCGGCGGCTGGAGCAGCGGCAGCACCGCCTTCAACGATCGAACCCAGCAGTTCGTCGGACAGGACGGTGTCGCCCTCGCCCTTGACGATGTCGCCCAGCACGCCATCGGCGGTAGCCAGTACTTCCAGGACCACCTTGTCGGTCTCGATGTCGACGATCAGCTCGTCACGCTTGACGGCATCGCCCGGCTTCTTGTGCCAAGTGGCAACGGTGCCATCGGCAACCGATTCCGGGAAGGTTGGGGCTTTGATCTCGATAGCCATTATCTGTGTTTCCTTAAATTCGGTTTCAGGTGCGCGAAGGCGTTAGACAGTGAAGGCGTCTTGCAGCAGTTTTTCCTGCTGTTCGGCGTGCTTCGAAGCGTAACCACAAGCGGGTGCGGCAGAAGCGTCGCGACCGGCGTATTCCAGGACCAGTGCCTTGTTGTGGCGGCCCAGGATACGGCGCATGTGGTGCTGGCTGCTGTACCAGGCGCCCTGGTTCATCGGCTCTTCCTGGCACCATACGGCATGCTTGAGGTTGCTGTATTGCGCCAGGATTTCGACCAGGTCGTCCTCCGGGAACGGGTACAGCTGCTCGAGACGCAGGATGGCGATGTCTTCGCGGCCTTCGGCACGGCGTTTTTCCAGCAGGTCGTAGTAGACCTTGCCGCTGCACAGCACCAGGCGCTCGACCTTGGCCGGATCGATTGCGTCGATTTCCGGGATCACGGTCTGGAACGAGCCTTCTGCCAGGTCTTCCAAAGTCGAGATGGCCAGCTTGTGGCGCAGCAGCGACTTCGGCGTCAGGACTACCAGCGGCTTGCGCAGCGGGCGGATGACCTGGCGACGCAGCAGGTGGTAGATCTGTGCCGGGGTAGTCGGTACGCAGACCTGGATGTTGTGCTCGGCGCACAGCTGCAGGTAACGCTCCAGACGCGCGGAGGAGTGCTCCGGGCCCTGCCCTTCGTAACCGTGTGGCAGCAGCATGGTCAGACCGCACAGGCGGCCCCACTTGTGCTCACCGCTGGTGATGAACTGGTCGATCACCACCTGTGCACCGTTGGCGAAGTCGCCGAACTGGGCTTCCCAGATCACCAGCGCGTTCGGCGTGGTGGTGGAATAGCCGTATTCGAAGGCCAGTACCGCTTCTTCCGACAGGAAGGAGTCGTACAGGTCGAAGCGCGGCTGGCCCGGGAACAGGTTCTGCAGCGGGATGTAGGTGCTGGCGTCCTTCTGGTTGTGCAGCACCGCGTGACGGTGCGAGAAGGTGCCACGGCCGATGTCCTGGCCGGTCATGCGGATCGGGTGACCTTCGAACTGCAGGGTGGCGTAGGCCATGGTCTCTGCATAACCCCAGTTGATCGGCAAGCCACCGGCCTGCATCTTCTGACGGTCTTCGTAGATCTTCGACACCTGACGCTGGACCACGAAACCTTCCGGCAGCTCGAGCAGCTTGGCCGACAGGTCCTGCAGGGTCTTGAGGTCGAAACGGGTGTCGTGACGCGCGGTCCAGGCATGGCCCAGGTACGGACGCCAGTCGACGAACAGCTCGCGGTTCGGTTCCTTGACCAGGCTTTTAACCACGTGCAGGCCATTGTCCAGCGCGTTGCGGTACTCGTCGATCTTGGCCTGAGCGCGCTCGGCGTCGATGCGACCGGCCTGGATCAGCGCCTCGGCATACAGCTCACGGGTAGTGCGCTGCTTGCTGATCTGCTGGTACATCAGTGGCTGGGTGCCGTTAGGCTCGTCAGCCTCGTTGTGGCCGCGGCGACGGTAGCAGACCAGGTCGATGACCACGTCACGCTTGAACTGCATGCGGTAGTCGATGGCCAGCTGGGTGACGAACAGCACGGCTTCCGGGTCATCCCCGTTCACGTGCAGGATCGGCGCCTGGATCATCTTGGCAACGTCGGTGGCGTACTCGGTAGAGCGCGCGTCCAGCGGGTTGCTGATGGTGAAACCAACCTGGTTGTTGATCACGATGTGCACGGTACCGCCGGTCTTGAAACCGCGGGTCTGCGACATCTGGAAGGTTTCCATGACCACGCCCTGGCCGGCGAATGCAGCGTCGCCGTGGATCGAGATCGGCAGCACCTTGTCGCCAACGGTGTCGTTGCGGCGGTCCTGACGGGCGCGCACCGAACCTTCGACCACAGGCGAAACGATTTCCAGGTGGGACGGGTTGAACGCCATGGCCAGGTGAACTTCGCCACCGGTGGTCATCACGTTCGAGGAGAAGCCCTGGTGATACTTCACGTCACCGGAGCCCAGCTCGTTCATCTTCTTGCCTTCGAACTCGTCGAACAGCTCGCGCGGGTTCTTGCCGAAGGTGTTCACCAGCACGTTCAGACGGCCGCGGTGGGCCATGCCGATGACGACTTCCTTGGTGCCGTAGGAGCCGGAACGCTGGATCATTTCATCCAGCATCGGAATCAGGCTCTCACCACCTTCAAGGCCGAAGCGCTTGGTGCCTGGGTATTTGGTGCCCAGGTACTTTTCAAGGCCCTCACCGGCGGTCACGCGCTCAAGAAGGTGAGCCTGCACGTCAGCGGAAAACTCCGGACGGCCGCGCACGCTTTCCAGGCGCTGCTGGAACCAGCTGCGCTGCTCGGAATCGACGATGTGAGTGAATTCGGCGCCAATGGTGCGACAATATGTCTTCTGGAGTGCATCGAAGATGTCGCGTAGGCTCGCCTCCTCTTTGCCGATGAACAGGTCGCCGGCACGGAAGGTCGTATCAAGATCGGCATTGGTCAAGCCGTAGTGATTGATCGACAGGTCTACGGGCGCAGGGCGCTGCCACAACCCCAACGGGTCGAGCTTGGCAGCCTGATGGCCGCGCATACGATAGGCCTGGATCAGTCGCAGAACTTCAACCTGCTTCTTCTCGTGTTCACTGCTCACGCTCCCGGCGGATACCGGTTGGGCGCGGCGCTGGTTCTTTGCCAGCAGTACGAAATGGTCGCGGATTGTCGAGTGCGATACATCAGTAGCGGTGCTGCCGTCGGCTGGCAACTTCTGGAAGTAAGTGCGCCACTCTTCTGGCACAGCGTTAGGGTCGTGCAGGTAGAGTTCGTAGAGCTCTTCCACATATGCAGCGTTACCACCTGAAAGGTGGGCGCTATCCCACATGCGCTGCATCACGCTTTCTTGCATGCTTGGTCACCCTCGATTAGGGGACTGATCGGCGAGAGCCACAGCAAACCTGGAAAAGTCCGAATAAAGCGACTGAACCACGCCACTTGGATCCTGCTGATTTTCCGGGTACCAGCCCGGAAAGCCCCTGCTGGTCTCATATCTTCATAGGTATGAACGCGGGCTTTGTGGGCCCTTGTTCGGGTTTTACCTCAGTGCGGGCTCACCACCCGCACCTCGGCTTACTGCAGGTACAACACTTTGTATCAGGTGCCGCTTTGCAGCAGCATGTTACGTACGTGACCGATTGCCTTGGTCGGGTTCAGACCTTTCGGGCAAACGTTTACGCAGTTCATGATCCCGCGGCAGCGGAACACGCTGAACGGGTCATCCAGGGACGCCAGGCGCTCCTGAGTCTTGGTGTCACGGCTGTCGGCCAGGAAACGGTAGGCCTGCAGCAGTGCGGCGGGGCCCAGGAACTTGTCCGGGTTCCACCAGAACGACGGGCAGGAAGTCGAGCAGCAAGCGCACAGGATGCACTCGTACAGACCGTCCAGCTTGTCACGCTCTTCAGGCGACTGCAGACGCTCGATGGCCGGGGCCGGTGTGTCGTTCTGCAGGAATGGCTTCACCTTCTCGTACTGCTTGTAGAAGATGCTCATGTCGACGACCAGGTCACGAATGACCGGCAGGCCCGGCAGCGGGCGCAGGACCAGCTTGTTGCCTTTGACCACACCCGACAGCGGGGTGATGCAGGCCAGGCCGTTCTTGCCGTTCATGTTCATGCCATCGGAACCGCACACGCCTTCACGGCAGGAGCGACGGTACGAGAAACCCTCGTCCTTTTCCTTGATCAGCGCCAATACATCGAGAACCATCAGGTCCTTGCCGCCGGTATCGACGTCGAACGACTCCATCTTGGGCGCCGAGTCGGTGTCGGGGTTGTAACGATAAACTTCGACTTTCAACATAGCAGCCACCCTTAGTAAGTCCGGATTTTTGGCTCGAAGGCCGGTACGGTCTTCGGCGCAAAGTTGACGCCGCGCTTGGCAACGCGCTTCTCACCCGGGTAGTACAGGGTGTGGCACAGCCAGTTTTCGTCGTCACGGTCTTCGAAGTCTTCACGGGCGTGAGCGCCGCGGGACTCTTTACGGGCTTCGGCCGCGATGGCGGTAGCTTCGGCAACTTCCAGCAGGTTCTGCAGCTCCAGCGCTTCGATACGCGCGGTGTTGAAGGCCTGGGACTTGTCGTTGATCTTGACGTTGGCGATACGCTCACGCAGGCCAGCCAGCTGCTCGATACCCTTCAGCATGTATTCGCCAGTACGGAATACACCGAAGTAGTTCTGCATGCAGCTCTGCAGCTCGCGCTTCAGGCTCGCAACGTCTTCACCGGTGGTACGCCCGTTGAGGTTGTTCAGGCGGCTCAGGGCAACGTCGATGTCGGTGTCGCTGGCGTCGAGGTGCTCGATGCCGTCGCTCAGCGCCTTCTCCAGGTGCAGGCCGGCAGCACGGCCGAACACCACCAGGTCGAGCAGCGAGTTGCCGCCCAGGCGGTTGGCACCGTGAACCGATACGCACGCCACTTCACCTACGGCGAACAGGCCAGGGATGATGTGATCCTTGCCTTCTTCGTCCATGGTGATGGCCTGGCCATGAATGTTGGTGGCAACGCCGCCCATCATGTAGTGGCAGGTCGGGACAACCGGAACAGGCGCGACGACCGGGTCGACGTGGGCGAAGGTCTTGGACAGTTCGCAGATACCTGGCAGGCGGCTGTGCAGCACTTCCTCGCCCAGGTGGTCCAGCTTCAGCAGTACGTGGTCCTTGTTCGGGCCCACGCCGTTGCCGGCGATGATTTCCTTGACCATGGAACGGGCAACAACGTCGCGGCCGGCCAGGTCTTTCGCGTTCGGCGCGTAACGCTCCATGAAGCGCTCGCCGTGGGCATTGATCAGGTAACCACCTTCACCGCGGCAACCTTCGGTGACCAGTACACCGGCGCCGGCGATGCCGGTTGGGTGGAACTGCCACATCTCGATGTCCTGCACCGGTACACCGGCACGCAGGGCCATGCCGATACCGTCACCGGTATTGATCAGGGCGTTGGTGGTGGAGGCGTAGATACGGCCGGCACCGCCAGTGGCCAGAACGGTGGCCTTGGACTTGATGTACATGGTTTCGCCGGTTTCGATGCAGATCGCGATCACACCGACGAAGGCGCCTTCCTGGTTTTTCACCAGATCAACGGCGTAGTACTCGTTGAGGAAGGTGGTACCGGCTTTCAGGTTGCCCTGGTACAGGGTGTGCAGCAGTGCGTGACCGGTACGGTCGGAAGCAGCACAGGTACGGGCGGCCTGGCCACCTTTACCGAAGTCCTTGGACTGGCCACCGAACGGACGCTGGTAGATACGGCCGGTTTCGGTACGCGAGAACGGCAGGCCCATGTGGTCCAGTTCGAAGACCGCAGCCGGGCCTTCCTGACACATGTATTCGATAGCGTCCTGGTCACCGATGTAGTCGGAACCCTTGACGGTATCGTACATGTGCCAGCGCCAGTCGTCGTTCGGGTCGGCCGAAGCGATGGCGCAGGTGATGCCGCCCTGGGCGGAAACAGTGTGCGAACGGGTCGGGAAGACCTTGGTGACTACGGCAGTCTTGTGGCCGCCTTGAGCCAGTTGCAGCGCAGCACGCATGCCGGCGCCGCCGCCACCGATGATGATGGCGTCGAAGGAAATGGTTGGAATGCTAGCCATGGATCAGATACCCCAGAGAATCTGCACACCCCAGACGAAGTAAGCGAACATCGCAACGCCGCATACCGCCTGGAACAGGAAACGAATCGCAGTTGCCGACTTGCCGAACGACATAGGCGTCAGGTAGTCGGTTGCAATGGTCCACATGCCGACCCAGGCGTGAGCGCCCAGGGCAACGAGGGCCAGCAGACTGAAGATCCGCATCGCGTTGTTGGAGAACAGACCATGCCACTGGGTGTAGTCGATGCCTGGGTGGGCGACCACGTAGCCGATCAGGAAGAGGAAGTAAGCCGCGAGAACGACCGCAGAAACGCGCTGCGCCATCCAGTCATAGAGGCCCGAACGCGACAGGTTCGTGACATTGGTTACCATACCCAAACTCCCACCAGAACGATCAGCACCACGGAGATGACGATCACGATTTTCGAGCCCAGCTTGCCGCCTTCCAGCGTCTCACCGATGCCCATGTCCATGATCAGGTGACGTACACCTGCCACGAGGTGATAAAGCAGGGCGGACAGCAGGCCCCAGGTCACGAATTTGGCCAGCGGGCTGGTCAGACACGCCTTCACCTCACCGAAGCCTTCCTCGGAACCCAGCGATTTGCCCAGTGCATAAAGCATGATGGCAAGGCCGATGAACAGGATGACGCCGGAGATACGGTGCAGGATGGACGTGTACGCAGTGACAGGGAGCTTGATGGTCCTTAGGTCTAGGTTTACAGGTCGTTGGCTTTTCACGGCTTTTTTCACACTGAAGAGCCCCTAGCGAATCAGGGCAAAGTTGTTGGTAAGTGTACTGGTCAGGTACCCACCACCCAGGGAACGGCGACCCCCAGCAGTTCGGGCTTGCAAGCCCCTGGCGGTCGGGTGCCGAGTATAGACAGTTAGGCTGCTTATGACAACGTGACGGGGTAGCCCAAATAGCGCATTGCCTTTAGCGAACAAAAGGCGTAAATGGGCGAGAATTTCGGGAAAAATCAGGCTTGAAAGCCTGTTTCAACAAGCCTTTAGGCAAATTGACATCTGAATTTATCCCTCTATAGTGGTGCGGGCCCTGCGTGGGGGGTCTGTCTGATGATTTCTAGCATTAATAGGAGGCCACATGGCTGACAAAAAAGCGCAGTTGGTCATCGAGGGCGCTGCCCCCGTCGAGCTGCCCATTTTAACCGGCACCGTTGGTCCTGATGTAATCGACGTCCGCGGGTTGGGGGCCACTGGTCACTTCACCTTCGACCCTGGTTTCATGGCGACTGCCTCGTGCGAGTCGAAGATCACCTACATTGACGGCGACAAAGGTATCCTGCTGCCCGCGGCTACCCGATCGAGCAACTCGCCGAACAATCCGACTACCTCGAAACCTGCTACCTGCTGCTCAACGGCGAACTGCCGAATGCCGAGCAGAAGGCCCAGTTCGTCAGCACCGTAAAGAACCACACCATGGTTCACGAGCAGCTGAAGTCCTTCTTCAACGGCTTCCGCCGCGACGCTCACCCAATGGCGGTGATGTGTGGCGTGGTCGGTGCCCTGTCGGCGTTCTATCACGACTCCCTGGACATCAATAACCCGCAACACCGCGAAATTTCCGCGGTGCGCCTGGTCGCCAAAATGCCGACCCTGGCCGCGATGGTTTACAAGTACTCCATGGGCCAGCCGATGATGTACCCGCGCAACGACCTGTCGTACGCGGAAAACTTCCTGCACATGATGTTCAACACCCCGTGCGAGATCAAACCGATCAGCCCGGTGCTGGCCAAGGCAATGGACCGGATCTTCATCCTCCACGCCGACCACGAGCAGAACGCTTCCACTTCCACCGTCCGTCTGGCCGGTTCGTCGGGTGCCAACCCGTTCGCCTGTATCGCTGCCGGCATCGCCGCACTGTGGGGCCCGGCCCACGGCGGTGCGAACGAAGCCGTACTGACCATGCTCGATGAAATCGGCGATGTCTCGAACATCGACAAGTTCATCGCCAAGGCCAAGGACAAGAACGACCCGTTCAAGCTGATGGGCTTCGGTCACCGCGTGTACAAAAACCGCGACCCGCGCGCCACCGTGATGAAACAGACCTGCGACGAAGTCCTGCGCGAGCTGGGCATCAAGAACGACCCGCAGCTGGAACTGGCCATGCGCCTCGAAGAGATCGCCCTGACCGATCCGTACTTCATCGAGCGCTCGCTGTACCCGAACGTCGACTTCTACTCGGGGATCATCCTCAAGGCGATCGGCATTCCGACCAGCATGTTCACCGTGATCTTCGCCCTGGCACGTACCGTGGGCTGGATTTCGCACTGGAAAGAAATGCTCTCCAGCCCGTACAAGATCGGCCGTCCGCGCCAGCTGTACACCGGCGAGCAGAAGCGCGACATCACTGCACTGAAAGACCGCAAGTAAGCTTAAAAAGCCGAACGCAAAAAGGCTGCCCTCGGGCAGCCTTTTTTATTGTCTATTTCCTGTGCCGGCCTCTTCGCGGGTTCACCCGCGAAGAGGACAGAACAGGCAAATCCTCACTTCAGTTCTTCTCAGCCCGCTCGCGCAGCCCTTTCAGGGTATTGAAAGGCGCATCCACCACGAACTTGTTGGCCACCATCGCCGGTACGCTACCACCCGGCTCGGTATGCACCTGATAGGTCACTTCCGTGCTGTCGCCTTTGGGCACCAGCTTCCAGAAGCCCTCAACCTTGGCTACCCGCACAAAGCCCTTCTCTTCCGGCAGATAGGTCGGCTCTTCCTTCAGGTTCCGCACCAGGCTGCCGTCCGCCCCCTTGACAGTCGTCACGTGCAAGATCGAATCACGCGGCGTCACCGGCCATGGCGTATTGAACTGGGTGTAGGTCCAGCTCTGGTCACCCTCGTGCTTTAGCAGCTTCTGCGACTTGCACTCATGAATCCATGCACAAGCCCCGGCTACGTCTTCCTGCAACGCCTGCACCTTGGCCAGCGGCGCCTTGATCACGGTGACGCCTTGATAAGCCTTGTACTTGGAGCCGGCCACTTCGCTGAGGGATACCTTGATGCCCTCCTCGTCCTTGGCCACCTGCCAGTTTTCAGCCCAGGCAGCAGGCGACAGCAGAACACCCACGCCACACAGCAGTGCAATACGCTTGAACGATCTCATCATGTTTATCCTTGTTGTCGAAGATCCAGCCTGTCACGCCGCCGTTATCTGCTCCCACCAGCCAAGAATCCTGATTGCCTCGTCACGATCACTGCCGCACACCTCGACATCGGCCTTGAAACCACCACATACCGCTGGCCGCTCGGGCTTGCCGAACAGGTCGCAAAGGTTGGCAGTTGTCAGGTGCAGGCAGCGCTCGCCAGCCGGCTTGCCATTGGGCATGCGCGGCATCGCAGAAGTGATGGACGGGGCGATGCAGCAGGCACCACAACCCTCACGGCAATTCATGGCTATTCACCAAAATCAGGACTCCCTGGAACAAAACGGGACGAGCGTCCCTGGATAGTAACCGCTCAAACGGGCGTTTGAAATTACTGGCACGATGAAATCTGCCGTGACCCGGCAGTCAGTTCCCAGCTACTGGCGATACTCGAAATCGATCGCTGCCCCTTCCACGTCATGACGGCTGTCATTGCGCAGTTGCAGCTGCATTTCGTTATTGATCAGCCGGCCATTGAGCTGGAACGGGCTGTCACTGGTTTCCGGCTTTTCGGTAAACATGGGCGGCAGCAAAGGTTTGCGCCGCTGGATGGGCGATGGGGTACCCACATTCGGCTCGAGGTCATTGACCATATCGACTGGCAGGCTGAGGTCCAGCCTTGCCTTGGGCAATGGCTTGGCAACCGCCTTGCTGACTGGCTTGTGCGCCTTTGCCTTGCTGTTGCCGGCCTTCTTTACTGCCTGCTTCTGCACAGGCTTGGCGACGGCCTTTTTTTGCACCTGCTTGCCTTGGGCTGCCTGCGCCTGGCTTGCCGGTTGCGCAGCCAAGGCTGGACTGCCCGGGTAGCAAAACGGTGCAAGACACACGATCAGGGCAAAACAGCGCAAAGCATTCATGGCAAATGGACAGACTGGCAAGAAAGGTGCGTATGCTCCATGTTCCAAAGGCGGCTGGCAAGCCTTACAAAAGTGTGAGCGCAGGCTCCCGGCACAACTGCTGAGCCAGCAAACCGAGGGTAATCACCGCCCGCTCGGCCTCCTTGTTCCACGGGATACCGCAATTAAGGCGGATGCAGTGATTGAACTGTTCTGTGTTACTGAATATTAACCCCGGCGCAATGCTGATGCCTTGCTCCAACGCTCGCACATGCAGCTCTTGGGTATTGACCCGCCCAGGCAAGCTTATCCAGAGGATGAAGCCCCCCGTCGGCCGGGTCATCTGGGTCCCCTCGGGGAAGTGCTGCTGCACCGCCAGCTGGTAAGCGCTGAGGTTCTTGCGATACTCCTGGCGAATGTAGCGCAGGTGCCGGTCGTATCCGCCATTTTCCAGGTAGGCCGCCACCCCCATCTGCGTCACGCTGCAGGCCGAATGGGTGGTGAAGGTTTGCAGGCGCTGAATTTCGTCCTGATAGCGCCCGGCGATCATCCAGCCAACGCGCACACCGGGGGACAGGGTCTTGGAGAAGCTTGAACAGTAGATAACCCGGTCCAGCCGGTCGAATGCCTTCAGCGCCTTGGTCTTGCCTTGCTCGAACATCAACTCGCCATAGATGTCGTCCTCGACGATCTGGATATCGAAGTCCGACGCCAGGCGCAGCAGCTGCTTCTGCCGCTCTTCCGGAACAGTACCGCCCAACGGGTTGCTCAAGCGGGCGGTCAGCACCAAAGCCTTGATCGACCACTGGTTGGCCGCCAGCTGCAAGGCCTCAAGGCTGATACCCGTGGACGGGTCGCTGGGGATTTCGATCACTTTAAGGCCCAGCAGGTCAGCCAGCTGCAGCAAACCGTAATAAGTCGGCGATTCGGCCGCGATCAGGTCGCCCGGGCGGGTCAACACGCGCAGTGACATTTGCAAGGCATCGACGCAGCCGTGGGTCACGATCACTTCACGGGGGTCGACCAGCACGCCGGCATCGCGCATGCGAATGGCGATCTGCCGGCGCAGCGGCTCGAAACCAGGGCTGAACATGTAGCTGAAGGCGCGCGGGCTGTGAAAGCGGGTGACCTTGGCGATTTGCTGGTGCAAGGCACGGACCGGCAGGTAGTCCACATGCGGCACTGCAGCGCCGAACGGGAACACGCCATCGCGGCGCGCCTCGGTCAGCACTTGCTGGATGATGCTGGCACGGGTGACCAGGCCCGGGCGCTCCACCCGGGCAATGTCCGGGGTTTGCGCGGTCAGGGCCGGCGTCTGGTGCACGTAGTAGCCGGATTGTGGCCGCGCGCGGATCAGCCCCTGGTCTTCAAGGTTGGCATAGGCCTGCAGCACCGTGGCATGGCTGACATTGAGCTGGGCACTCATCTTGCGCACGGAAGGTACCCGCTCGCCTGGCTGGTAGACACCGCGACGGATGTCATCGGCCAGTTGCTGGGCGATACGCTGGTACAGCAGCAGGTTGGTCATGGCGGCGGCTCGTTGTTCTTGTACGGCTCAGTGACGGTAGAGGATACCGTAACAGTTGCAAAGTGTACTGGGACAGAATGCAACATAGTCGACAATACAACAGCCTGACAGCGATCGAAACGATCAGGCCGACAAAAAACGGGGCTGCGTTGCAGCCCATCGCCGGCAAGCCAGCCCCACAAGGGCTGCAAATACCTCAAGAACTGCACAGTACCTGTGGGGCTGGCTTGCCGGCGATGGGCCGCAAAGCGGCCCCTTCTTGCTCAACCTCAGCGCGCCGGGGCGAGCCGCCCCTTGTCATCCGAAAACACGATCTCGACCCGGCGGTTCTGCGCCCTGCCCCGCTCCGAGGCATTGGCCTCGATCGGATACTGGTCGCCATAGCCTTCGACCTGCAGGCGCTTTTCGTCGATGCCAAGGTCCACCAGCATGTCAGCCACGGCCTGCGCCCGGTCGCGGGACAGTTTCAGGTTGTCCTCGGTCGCGCCAGTGCTGTCGGTATAGCCCTCGATACGCACCACCCTTCTCGGGTTGAGCTGAAGGAACTGCACCAGCTTGAGCACGGTGCGGCTAGCCGAATTCTTCAGGTCGGCACGGCCGGTATCGAACAGCACGTCACCCAAGGTCATCACCAGGCCGCGATCAGTCTGCTCCGAAGCCAGCGCAGCAATCTGCGACTCGACCCACTTGCCCTGCTGCTGCACGCTGGCCAGCTTGGCCTCGCGCAAAGCCAGCTGCAGGCGCTGACGCTCGAGGTCCAGCTTGGCCTGGCGCTCCTGGTTCAGCGCCAGCTTGGCATGCTCACTGGCAATTTCGCTGTAGCGCTGGCTCAGGTAAGCGTAATGACGCACATCGGAACCGGTGCCGATGTAGCTGGACAAACGCTCGGCACGGGCCAGCGACTCGCCTGCGCGAATCACGTCACGCGGCGCACTGCGCAGCACATCTGAATCATCCTTGACCTTTGCGAAGGTGGCACTGGCTTCATCCAGCGCTGCAGAGCTGCGCTGGCTGGCGCACCCTTGCAAACCCGCTGCCAGCGCCAACAACGCCAGCGCGGCCAATGGTGTACGGCGGATCATGGCTGCACCTCCAGCTGCTTGCGCAAACGCTTGACCCGCGACTGCAACAATTGCAGTTGCTCTTCGCTCTTCTGGTTCAGTACCTGGGCCTCGGCCAGGCGAGCATCCAGTTCGGCCTGCTCGGCGCGCATACGCGCATCACGGTAGTCTTCGGTCAGCATGTTGGCCTTGGCCCGGGCCAGCTTGTCTTCAGCCAGCTTCAGCGTTTCGACCTGCTCGGTGGCACCTACGGCCCTGGCCTGCTCCAGTGCCTGTTCGGAAATGCGCATTTGCTCGTCAGGGGCCGGATCATTGGCGCAGCCAGCCAGGCCGAGCACGGCCAAGGCAAGGATTAGTAGTTGGGTTCTCACGCAATCTTCCTAGTGTTTGGGGGCGTCCACTGGCACCTGCAACTGCGCTTTCCAGCGCTCGACATTACGTTGCAGTACGGCCTCGGACGCACCGGAGATCGGCAATTCTGTCAGTTTTTTCGCCAATTGCCCACGCAACCAGCTGTCATTGCATGCCGAGTTGTGCGAAAGGGCCAGGTACAGGCCGGGCCGGTCCACCGGCAGGCCGCGGGCGATCAGGTCATTGCTCATGCCCAGGCTCTGGGCCATGGCCATACCCGAATAGCGACCGGCAAGCACATAGTCCACCTGGCCAAGCACCAGCTTCTGGAACGCCTGGGTCAGGTTCTGCGCCGGCACCAGTTTCAGCTGGGCCTTGGCAAACGCAGTAAAGGCCGGGGTCAGGCGCGCGCGCTCGGACAAGCTCCCCTGGTATTTGGCCAGGTCCGCCGGGCCATCGAAGGTCATCTCGGCGTCGTGGCGGGTCCACACCAGGTATTCGTTGAGTTGAAGGGGTGGGTGGATGTAGTCCAGCGCAGTGAGTTGTTCGACCTGCATGGGCGTATCGAGCAGCAGGTCCATACGCCCGCTGCGCACTTCCTCCAGCGCCTGGTCACGACGGCCTGCATTCAGCACTTCCACCTTCACACCCAGCTCGCCAGCCACCTGGCGCAGCAGGTCCACGTTGGCACCGATCAGGTGTTTCGGGTCTTTCGGGTCCTGCCACGAATAGGGCGGCGCATCAGGGCTGCCGGTTGCCACCAGACGTTCGCATTTGCCTGCCGCCATGGCCAGCGGCGACACCAACACCGCCATGCATGCCAGTACCCTGCCCGCTACGCGCAACGTCATCCCTCACTCCTCAACCCATAAAAAAACCCGGCCCTCACATCGAGGGCCGGGTTCTTTATAAGTGAAGCAGGCGGATCAGACCAGCTTTTCCAGCTCCGGAACCGCTTCGAACAGGTCAGCGACCAGGCCGTAGTCGGCTACCTGGAAGATCGGCGCTTCTTCGTCCTTGTTGATCGCAACGATCACTTTGGAGTCTTTCATGCCGGCCAGGTGCTGGATCGCGCCGGAGATACCGACGGCGATGTACAGCTGTGGCGCAACGATCTTGCCGGTCTGGCCGACCTGCATGTCGTTCGGCACGAAGCCTGCGTCAACCGCGGCACGCGAAGCACCAACGGCAGCGCCGAGCTTGTCGGCCAGGCTGTACAGGTGCTTGAAGTTGTCACCGTTGCCCATGCCGCGGCCGCCGGAAACGACGATCTTGGCAGCGGTCAGCTCTGGGCGGTCGGACTTGGCCAGCTCTTCACCGACGAAGGCCGAGATACCGGCGTTGTGCGCGGCACCCACTGCTTCAACGGCAGCCGAGCCACCTTCGGCGGCGACTGGGTCGAAGCCGGTGGTACGCACGGTGATGACCTTGACCGAAGCACTCGATTGCACGGTGGCAATGGCGTTGCCGGCATAGATCGGGCGCTTGAAGGTGTCGGCGGACTCCACCGAGATGATCTCGGAGATCTGGTCCACATCCAGCAGCGCGGCAACGCGCGGCAGGATGTTCTTGCCGTTGGTCGTGGCCGGGGCCAGCACGTGGCTGTAACCGCTCGCCAGCTCTTTGATCAGCGGCGCGACGTTCTCTGGCAGCACGTGGGCGTAGGCGGCGTTATCGGCAACCAGTACCTTGGCCACACCAGCAATCTTGGCAGCGGATTCGGCAATGCCACCCACGTTCTGGCCAGCGACCAGTACGTGGACGTCACCACCAATCTTGGCGGCAGCGGCAACAGTGTTCAAGGTGGCCGGGGCTACGGCACCGTTTTCGTATTCAGCGACAACCAGGATAGTCATTTAGATTACCTTCGCTTCGTTCTTCAGCTTCTCGACCAGTTCGGCCACCGATTTGACCTTGATGCCAGCGCTGCGGGCAGCCGGGGCTTCAACCTTCAGGGTCTTGTTGGTGGAGGCGAGGGAAACGCCCAGCGCGTCTGGAGTAACGGTCTCCAGCGGCTTCTTCTTGGCCTTCATGATGTTCGGCAGCGACGCGTAGCGCGGCTCGTTCAGGCGCAGGTCGGTGGTGACGATGGCTGGCAGGTTCAGCGATACGGTCTGCAGGCCGCCATCGATTTCACGGGTGACGTTCAGCTTGTCGCCAGCCACTTCGACCTTGGAGGCGAAGGTGCCCTGGGCGTAGCCGGTCAGCGCGGCCAGCATCTGGCCGGTCTGGTTGTTGTCGCTGTCGATGGCCTGCTTGCCAAGGATGACCAGCTGAGGCTGCTCTTTGTCGACAACGGCTTTCAGCGCCTTGGCCACAGCCAGGGAGTTCAGCTCGTCAGCGGCTTCTACCAGGATGGCACGGTCGGCACCCAGGGCCAGGGCGGTACGCAGTTGCTCCTGGGCAGTGGTCGGGCCAACGGACACGACGACGATCTCGGTCGCAACGCCTTTTTCCTTCAGGCGCACGGCTTCTTCCACGGCGATTTCGCAGAAGGGGTTCATGGACATCTTGACGTTAGCAAGGTCGACGCCGGAGTTGTCCGCTTTGACGCGAACCTTGACGTTGTAGTCGACCACTCGTTTGACAGCTACAAGAACCTTCATGGATTCCTCGTTACTCTCCGGTGAATAGATAGTCGCCTGGGGCTGAGCCCGGCGATGCGCGTGGGTACAAGGGCACCTCTAAAAACGTACCGGGAGCCAGTATCTTCACAGTGACCGAACAGTCTTGTCCGGACTCTTGCGACAAATACTCACGGGTCATTTTCTGTCGTGGCGTGTAAACTCCACTACAAACCGGCCCAAGGCCGCAAAACCCTGCTCCACACCTGGTCTTTAGAGGTGTACCTGCGCCCGGCTGCAAGCCTACGGCGAACGTAAAACCGCTCGTATCTTGACCGTAACACCCCATCCGGTCAATACGGCAAATCGGTCACCCTCCAGCCGCGTTCCTGTGATTTTACTGGCCTGCGGCAAATTCAAACAAACGTTTGTATTGGACCCGCCAAGTGGTGTAGATATAATGCGCGGCCAAGACAAAACGGTGTAGTCCGTCATTTGCGCAGCTACAGTTTCGCTCCCGTGATGAGCCACTGTGCGCAAGCACCCATAAGACAAAGCAACAGCACGAGCCTTGATGAGTAGGAGAGAACCAGTGGAACGCGAATACATGGAATTCGACGTGGTCATCGTCGGCGCCGGCCCGGCGGGCCTGTCCGCCGCCTGCCGCCTGAAGCAGAAGGCCGCCGAAGCCGGTAGCGAAATCAGCGTCTGCGTGGTGGAAAAAGGCTCTGAAGTGGGCGCCCACATCCTCTCCGGCGCAGTGTTCGAGCCACGCGCCCTGAACGAACTGTTCCCCGACTGGAAAGAACTCGGCGCGCCGCTGAACACCGAAGTGAAGCGCGACGACATCTACGTGCTCAAGGATGCCGGCAGCGCCACCAAAGTGCCTGACCTGTTCGTGCCCAAGACCATGCACAACCATGGCAACTACATCATCTCGCTGGGCAACCTGTGCCGCTGGCTGGCCCAGCAGGCCGAGAACCTGGGCGTGGAGGTCTACCCAGGCTTCGCCGCCCAGGAAGCGCTGTTCGATGAAAACGGCGTGGTGCGCGGTATCGTCACCGGTGACATGGGTGTGGACCGCGAAGGCAACCCGAAAGACGGCATGTACACCCCGGGCATGGAGCTGCGTGGCAAGTACACCCTGTTTGCCGAAGGTTGCCGTGGCCACATCGGCAAGCAACTGATCAAGCGCTTCAACCTCGACAGCGAGTCCGATGTCCAGCACTACGGCATCGGTCTGAAAGAAATCTGGGAAATCGACCCGGCCAAGCACGAGCAAGGCCTGGTCGTGCACACCGCCGGCTGGCCGCTGGACGTGGTGGCCAAGGACAACACCGGTGGCTCGTTCCTCTATCATCTGGAAAACAACCAGGTGGTGGTTGGCCTGATCGTCGACCTGTCCTACGCCAACCCGTACCTGTCGCCGTTCGACGAATTCCAGCGCCTGAAGCACCACCCGGTGATGAAGCAGTACCTCGAAGGCGGCAAGCGCATCAGCTACGGCGCCCGCGCCATCTGCAAGGGCGGCCTGAACTCGCTGCCCAAGATGGTATTCAACGGCGGCGCTCTGATCGGCTGCGACCTGGGCACTCTTAACTTCTCCAAGATCAAGGGCAGCCACACCGCGATGAAATCGGGCATGCTCGCCGCCGAAGCAGTAGCCGACGCGCTGATCGCCGGCAGCGAGGGCGGCGATGCCTTGAACACCTACGTTGACGCCTTCAAGGCCAGCTGGCTGCACGAAGAACTGTTCGCCAGCCGTAACTTCGGCCCGGCGCTGCACAAGTTCGGCCCCCTGTTTGGTGGTGCATTCAACTACGTCGACCAGAACTGGTTCGGTGGCAAGCTGCCGTTCACCCTGCACGATACCAAGCCGGATTACGCCTGTCTCAAACTGGCCGCCGACTCGAAAAAGATCGACTACCCGAAACCGGACGGCAAGCTCAGCTTCGACAAGCTCAGCTCGGTATTCCTCTCCAGCACCAACCATGAAGAGGAACAACCCTGCCACCTGAAGCTGACCGACCCGAACGTGCCGATCGCCAGCAACCTGCCGCTGTACGACGAGCCAGCCCAGCGCTACTGCCCGGCCGGCGTGTACGAAGTGGTCACCCAGGAAGACGGCAACAAGCGCTTCCAGATCAACGCGCAGAACTGCGTGCACTGCAAGACCTGCGACATCAAGGACCCGGCCCAGAACATCACTTGGGTTACCCCTGAAGGCGCTGGCGGGCCGAACTACCCGAACATGTAAGGCCCCTGCCCTTGCCGTAACAAAAAGCCCCCGGTTCTCATGAGCCGGGGGCTTTTTGTTACGCGCCAAGATCAGGCAGTACGTACTTCCTCGAAAAGCTCTGGATGGCGATCCAGCAGCTTGAGCAGTTTCACCAACGCCACCGGCGGCGTGGTCTTGCCGTTTTCATAACGAGAGAACGCATTGACGCCACCACCGAAAATTTCCCCCGCTTCACGCTGGTCGAGGTCGAACTTCCGGCGCATTGAAGCAATGAAGGAAGGATCCACAACAGTTGCGTTGACTTGGCGCTCGAATGCCGTCATCAGGTGACTGACACGCATGGCTTCATCGTGGCTAAGTACACATTCACCACATGCGGAACAATAATCGCCACTTACGTCAGGGATTACGGTCGCCTCTCCTTTATAGCTAAAGGGCATGCCCTGAACATCAGGTGCAAGCTCCGCACCGCCGCAGATTGGACATTTCATGGTTACAACCCCTTGAAAGACACGATGAGCACGTCGTCTACCACGGACAGTTTCAGATAAACGTACCCAATTGCTGTAAGCGGACGATAGACGTCCTGCCAAACCCGGTGATCCATATGGCTGGTCATGCTCTTGTAAAAATCAGTGCGCTCCAAACTGGAGATCACTTCAAGCATGCCCGGATAATCCATTCCCAGCGCTTTGGCGCCTCTCAATGCAGCGCCTGTAGGCCTGATGCACCTTGCAGCAGCCAAGGCTCTCACCCGCTCCAGCGGACAGTGGGGCGTTCTCTTTTCCATGAGAAATTAACCTTCCAGGTTAAATTTGGCTAATAGGTTATTCCAATAACCCCGCCCGGAAGGATGACTCAATGCCCCAGCAACGTTACCGCCTCATTTGTCACCACACATGATCGGCATGGGCTCTGCCGCAAACGCCAATGGCTCACGGCGCCCGAAAAACAGGGCCGTCAGCAATCCTACCGTGCCCATGATCAGACAAAACCCGACACACACCCACGGGCTCCACGGCATCAGCGCAATCAGCGCCAGCGGCGTGGTACTGGCCCACAGCGCATAAGCCACGTTGTAGGTGAAGGAGATGCCCGACACACGGATTTCGGCCGGGAACAGCCCGACCATCACCGACGGCACCACCCCCACCACGCCGCAGCTCAACCCCGCCAGCGCGTAGGCCAGCCAGGTGACACCCCACTGCCCGATCAGGCTGGCGTACAACGTGCCAATACCCAGCGGTAGCAGCACGCTGTACAGCATCAGCGCGCGCCAGGCGCCTACGCGGTCAACCAGCAACCCGGCCAGCACGCAGCCGATATTGAGGAAGACGATGCCCACACTGCTCAGGGCAAAGGTGTGCCCGGCGCTCATGCCAAAGCGCTGCTGCATCACCGTCGGGGTGATCACCACCAATACCACCACGGCAGAGGTCAACACACAGGTCAGCAGCGCCGCCGGGATCAACGCCCGGCGGTGTTCGCCCAGTACGCGCCGCAGCGGGAACTTCACCGGCTGCTCCTGGCGCGCGCGCAGGGCCAGAAACACCGGCGTTTCGCTGAGCCAGCGACGCAGCCAAACGCCAATCACACCAAATACCCCACCCAGCAGGAACGGGTAGCGCCAGGCGTAGTCGAGGATTTCCTGCGGTGTGAATACTTGCGCCAGCAAGGTCGCGGTCAGCGCCCCCAGCAGGTAGCCGAAAGTCAGCCCGGCCTGCAGGAAGCCCAGGGCATAACCGCGCCGGCCGGCTGGCGCGTGCTCGGCAACGAAGGTCCAGGCACTCGGCACCTCGCCCCCCACAGCCGCACCCTGGAAGATACGCAGCGCCAGCAGAATCAGCGGCGCGGCATAGCCGATATCGGCATAGGTCGGCATCACACCAATCAGCAGGCATGGCAGGGCCATCATCAGGATGCTCAGGCTGAACACCCGTTTACGCCCAAGGTGGTCTGCGAAGTGCGCCATCAGGATGCCGCCCAGCGGCCGCGCCAGGTAACCGGTGACGAAGATGCCGAAGCTTTGCAGCAGGCGCAGCCACTCGGGCATTTCGGGCGGGAAGAACAACTGGCTGAGGGTTAGCGCAAAGAACACGAAAATGATGAAGTCGTAGATTTCCAGCGCGCCGCCCAATGCAGCCAGGCCCAGGGTCCGGTGATCGCCGCGGCTGAACCGGGGCGGGCGAGCGGTATCGATGGCAGTCATGGCAGGGTCCGCAAATCGGCAAAGGGCAAAAGGATAACAAATAGCTGCCCGGTTGCCCTGCCCGCTACGCCACTAGCGGTTGAACACCGTGTTTGCGAAGTTGGCCCGCGGCCGTGGCCGCGCCGTGGTCGCCGGCATGCTACCCGGCAGCGGCAACTTGCCGACCAGCAGTGGTGCGTCGATGATCGCCATGAATGACTCCAGCGCCTCGTTATCAGGCACCTGCGGCAGGCTCAGGCTGACCGCCTGACGTTCGGTTTGCGGTACCGAAGGCACCTTCAACTGACTGGAGTGGTAAAGCAGGGCGTGCTGGATCTGCGTGCTGACGCGGCAGAAGCGCGCCAGGTCGACCCCGGCATGGTTGGCCAGCTCGATATTGCCCAGCAACAGGTGAAAGGGCTGCAAGGCGCAATGCACCAAGCGTTGCAGCTCCTCGAAGCTCTCCACGGGCGCTATCCGGTAATAGCCCAGGCCATTGAGCAACCGCTCCAGCTGCAAGCGCTGGCATGGGTGTGCGTCGGCAATGAGGATGCGCAGGGTCTTGTTTGCCATGGTGGGACCTGGGCAGTTGGGTAATGGGTACGCTCCATGACCATACTGCGCCAGTAACGGCTACTGCCAAGGCTACGCCCGGCAGGGGTCTACTTTGATACAAGTCGGGAAAAGCCCAGAAATCAAGTGACTGACTGACGGAATTTTCATTTGCCTTTAACCCCGCCTTCAGGATTCCCACTCGCGCATGCGTAGCCGGCAGTGCTTCATTGCATTGACGATGTGCTTCTCCACCACGCTGCGGGAAATGCCCAGGTGCTCGGCAATCTGCGGGTGCGACAGGCCGTCGAGCTTGCGCAGCAGGAAGCAGTCGCGACACACCTTGCTCAGTTCATCCAGTGCACGCTGCATCAACGCCAACCGCTGGTCGAGCTGCAAGTCATGGGCCGGTGCCGGCGTGTGCCAGCGCTCGTCGCTATCCAGTACTTCCAGCGGCTCGGCCTGGCGCACCAGGTACCGCCGGTGGCGGTCGACCACCAGGTTGAGCGCGGTGCGATAAAGGAAAGCACGCGGATGCTCGATACGCTCGGCGTCGGTGCGCTCCAGCACCCGCAGGTAAGCATCGTGCGCAACGTCTTCCGCGGCCTGACGACTGCCTAGGCGCGCAGAAAGGAAACCCACCAGTTCGCGATAGTAATGTTCCACGACGTTACCTGAGATGTCCTGCCGGCCTCTGCCAGAAAGCCCTTTCAGGCGGCAACGCGGGGACCGAGTGATGTCAACGTGCGATCTTACAAACTATAATGATTCTCAGCAACACACTAACAACCGCCTAAATCCACTGACCGGGCTTTCGTTTACCTGGGACCTCGGTGCGCGCCGCTTCCTGGCAGCGCGTGGCCCTCACTCTGGCTGGAAGTCTGCATGAGACCTTTGACCAACACCCACCGCCGTGTCGTGCTCGCGGGCCTGGGCCTGCTCGGCGCGGGCTGCCTACTGGCCTGGAAGGCGCTGCCCTACGGTGCACAGCCACTGAGCACGGTGGCCGTGACCCGCGCCGACATCGAAAGCAGCGTGACCGCGCTGGGCACCCTGCAACCCCGGCGCTACGTGGATGTTGGCGCACAGGCCTCTGGGCAGATCCACAAGCTGCACGTCGAAGTCGGCGATACGGTGCGCAAAGGCCAATTGCTGGTCGAGATCGACCCTTCGACCCAGCAGGCGCGGCTGGATGCCGGGCGCTACTCGATCGACAACCTCAAGGCCCAACTGGCCGAGCAGCGCGCCCAAGGTCTGCTGGCCCAGCAGCAGCTCAAGCGCCAGCGCGACCTGGCCGCTGCCGGCGCCACCCGTGAAGAAGACGTGCAAACGGCCGCGGCGCAGCTAAAGGTCACCCAGGCGCGCATCGACATGTTCCAGGCACAGATCCGCCAGGCCCAGGCCAGCCTGCGCAGCGACGAGGCCGAACTGGGCTACACGCGCATCTACGCGCCCATGGACGGCACGGTGGTGGCCGTGGACGCACGCGAAGGACAAACCCTCAATGCCCAGCAGCAAACGCCGTTGATCCTGCGTATCGCCAAGCTCTCGCCGATGACCGTATGGGCGCAGGTATCGGAGGCCGACATCGGCAAGGTCAGGCCGGGCATGACCGCCTACTTCACTACCCTGGCCGGCGGCAAGCGCCGCTGGACCAGCACCGTGCGGCAAGTGCTGCCGATCCCGCCCAAGCCGCTGGAGCAGGCCAGCCAGGGTGGTGGCAGCCCAGCCAGCGTCAGTAATGGCAGCGCCGGCAACCAGGTTGTGCAGTACAGCGTATTGCTGGATGTCGACAACCCGGACGGCGCGCTGATGGCCGAAATGACCACGCAGGTGTTTTTCGTCGCCGGCAAAGCCAGCCAGGTGCTGACCGTGCCGCTGGCGGCGCTGGACGACGGCGACGGCCTGCGCCTGGCGCATGTGCTGACCGTCGACGGCAAGGTGGAACAGCGCCAGGTACGCACCGGCCTCAGCGACCGCCTGCGGGTGCAGGTGCTGGACGGCCTCAACGAAGGCGAGCGCCTGGTCATCGGTGCCCCCACGCTGAGCGGAGGCTGAATGAGCGCCCCCCTGATCGAATTGGTCGACATCCGCAAATCCTACGGCGGTATCGATACCCCCAAGGTCGACATCCTGCATGGCATCAGCCTGCGCATCCACCCCGGCGAATTCGTCGCCATCGTCGGCGCGTCCGGCTCTGGCAAGTCGACCCTGATGAATATCCTCGGCTGCCTCGACCGCCCCACTTCCGGCAGCTACCGTTTCGCCGGCAAGGACGTGGCCACGCTGGACAGCGACGAACTGGCCTGGCTGCGCCGCGAGGCGTTCGGCTTCGTGTTCCAGGGCTACCACCTGATCCCCTCGGGCTCGGCCCAGGAAAACGTCGAGATGCCGGCCATCTATGCCGGCATCGACGCCAGCGAACGCCACGCCCGTGCCAGTGCCTTGCTTGGCCGCCTGGGCCTGGCCAGCCGCACCGGCAACCGCCCGCACCAGTTGTCCGGCGGCCAGCAGCAACGGGTGTCGATTGCCCGCGCCCTGATGAACGGCGGCCATATCATCCTCGCCGACGAACCCACCGGTGCCCTCGACAGCCACAGCGGCACCGAGGTGATGGCGCTGCTCGACGAACTGGCCAGCCAAGGCCACGTGATCATTCTGATTACCCACGACCGCGACGTGGCGGCGCGGGCGCAGCGGGTAATCGAAATTCGCGATGGCCTGATCATCAGCGACTCCGCCGACGAAGCGCCCGCTGCCAATAGCGCCCAAGGGCTGCAAGCTGACCAGTTGCGCCAGCGCCTGGACCGTGGCGCAACCCTGCGCGGGGCATGGAAAGGCGAGCTGATCGAAGCCCTGCAGGCCGCCTGGCGAGTGATGTGGGTCAACCGCTTCCGTACCGCCCTCACCCTGCTGGGCATTGTCATTGGCGTGGCCTCCGTCGTGGTGATGCTGGCGGTGGGCGAAGGCAGCAAGCGCCAGGTGATGGCACAAATGGCTGCCTTCGGCTCGAACATCCTCTACCTCAACGGCAAACCGGCGAGCCTGGGTGAACAGGCCGGCACCATCACGCTGGATGATGTCGCCGCCATCGGCCAACTGCCGCAGGTCAAGCACGTGATGCCGGTGATCGGCGAAAAAATGATGGTGCGCCACGGCAACAACAGCCAGCAGTTCTATGTGGGTGGCAACAACACCTGGTTCCCCGAGATATTCAACTGGCCGGCGGTAGAAGGCAGCTTTTTCACCGATGCCGACGAAGCCAACGCTGCGGCGGTGGCCGTGATCGGCCAGAAGGTGCGGGAAAAGATGCTCGACCCTGGGCGCGACCCGCTGGGGCAGTACATCCTGATTGGCAATGTGCCGTTCCAGGTGGTTGGCATCCTGGCCGGCAAGGGCGCCAGCTCCGGCGACCAGGACAGCGACGGGCGCATCGCGGTGCCCTACTCCGCCGCCGCCATCCGCCTGTTCGGCCAGCGCGACCCGGACTACATCACCGTCGCCGCACAGGATTCCACCCGGGTCAACGAAGCCGAAGCGGCCATCGACCGCCTGCTGCGCCAGCGCCACAACGGCCGCCAGGACTTCGAGCTGACCAACGACGCAGCCCTGATCCAGGCCGAGGCGCGCACGCAGAACAGCCTGTCGCTGATGCTGGGGGCAATCGCCGCGATTTCGTTGCTGGTAGGCGGCATCGGTGTGATGAACATCATGCTGATGACCGTGCGCGAGCGTACCCGCGAAATCGGTATCCGCATGGCCACTGGCGCACGCCAGCGCGACATCCTGCGGCAGTTCCTCAGCGAGGCGGTGATGCTGTCGATGGTCGGCGGCCTGGCCGGTATCGTCCTGGCCTTGGCCATTGGCGGTGGCCTGATGCTGGCCGAAGTGGCGGTTGCCTTTGCCCTGCCTGCCATGCTCGGTGCCTTCGGCTGCGCCGTCGTCACTGGCATCGTGTTCGGTTTCATGCCTGCGCGAAAAGCCGCCCGCCTCGACCCGGTCAAAGCCCTTACCAGCGAATAACCCATGACATTGCCCAGCCGTATCAGCCTGTTGACGTTGTGCCTGCCCCTATGTGCATCCCTTGCCGCCTGCAACACGCCAGCCACGCCGGCCAGTGGCATTGTCGCGCCAGCTGCCTGGCAAGGCGCTGCACAAGCGGCGCACCCGCCATCGGCGCAATGGTGGCAGGCCTTTGCCAGCCATGAACTGGACCGCCTAGTGCAGCATGCCCTGGACAACGCTCACGACCTGGCGGCCGCAACGGCGCGGGTACGCCAGGCCCAGGCACGTGCGGTCATTGCTGGCGCGCCATTGCTGCCAGAACTGCAACTGGGCCTGAACGGCAGCCGCCAGCGCCTGCTGCATGGCGACGGCAACGACCAGCTCGACGTCAGCCGCAACGAGCCCACCAGTACCGCGTTCGATATGCAGCTCAGCGCCAGCTACGAAATCGACTTCTGGGGTGGCCTGCGGGCAACCCGCGACAATGCACTGCGTAGCCTGGATGCCAGCCGCTTTGACCGCCAGACAGTGGAACTGACCCTGGTCAGCGCAGTGGCCGACAGCTACCTGCAAGGCCTGGCCCTGAACGAACAACTGCGCATCGCCCGGCTAAACCTGCGCAATGCCGAGGACGTGCTGGGCCTGGTCGAAGCGCGCCAGCGCAATGGGTCCGCCACGCGCCTGGAACTCGCCCAACAACGCAGCCTGGTGGCTACCCAGCAACGCCAGTTGCCTTTGCTGGAACAGAAGTGGCAGGACAGCCGGATCACGCTGGCGACCCTGCTCGGCGACCCGGTGCAGTCGCTGCCTGCCAGCCAGGAGGCGATCGATGCCCTGCAATGGCCTGCCATCGGCAGCGGCGTGCCCAGCGAGTTGCTCACGCGTCGCCCCGATATCGCTGCGGCAGAGGCGCGGCTCGCCGCAGCCAGCGCCAACGTGCAGGTTGCCCGCGCCGCCATGCTGCCCAAACTGACCCTGGGCGCCAACGTGGGGGCAGGCGCGAACACGTTTGCCCACTTGCTCGACAGCTCCTACTACACCCTCACCAGCGGCCTGGTCGCGCCAATCTTCAACAATGGCCGGCTGCGTGCCGCGCGTGACCTGGCCGAGGCCGAGCAGGCAGAGTTGCTGGAGACCTACCGCAGCAGCATCCTGGCTGGCTTTGCCGATGTCGAAAAAGCGCTCAACGCGATCCAGGGCGTAGACCGCCAGCGGCAGTGGCAGGACGAAGAAGTGCAACAGGCACGGCTGGCCTTCGACCTGGCTCAGCAGCGTTATGGCGCAGGGGCCGAGACCTTGTTGAGCGTGCTGGAGACCCAACGCACCCTGTACGTGGCGCAGGACCAGCAGGCGCAACTGCGCCTGGCCCGGTTGCAGGGTAGTGTGGCGCTGTACAAGGCACTAGGCGGAGGCTGGAAGGTCGGGCAGTAGGGTCGCCTGGTCGGCACCATACCTGTAGGAGCAGCCTTGTGCTGCGAAGAGGCCATTGCAGCCGAAGATAATGTTCAGCTCTGCCGGCCTCTTCGCAGCACAAGGCTGCTCCTACAGCTTTCGCGCAAACCTTCAGGGCTTGTGATGCCCTGTGAGAACTGGCTTGCTGGTGACTACTTGCGCACCTTCAGGTTACGCGCATACCACGGCCGCTGCGGCACTTTGGGCCGCAGCTTGTCGAGTAGCTCTTCATCGCTGTAGATAATGCGCAACGCCAGCTTCATGGTCTCAGGGTCCATCTCCACGCTGCGCCCGGGCCGCAGCCCTGGCACAGTCGAGCAACCGTGAGTGTCCGGCCCCAGCCACGGGTCTGCTACCTCGACCCAGCGCCCAGGCGCAAACCACTGCACGCCATTGACCTCCAGGCGCCGCACCTCGCCCGGGTGCAGCCGCTCATGGGCACGGAACCAGTCTTCGATACGGTCGTCGATCCAGCCATGAAAGTGCCAGAACACCGGGTTCACATGGGAAGAAAACGGGTCACCGAGGAAGTCGTTCTCTGCCGCGAACCAGCGTTCGGCAAAGTCGTCCGGCGTGCGCGCCGTCGGCACCGGCATACCGTTGGAAGGGTCGCGTGGCACCGATGCCCAGCGCATGTGCAACCAGTCGTGCAAGCCCAGCTCCACTTCCGAGCCGAACTGGCCCAGGGTCAGGGTGCTCAGGTATTCCGGGTCGGTATAACGCGACTCCCAGACCTGGAAATTGCCATGGAAGGTATCCGGCGTCTTGATGTCGCGTACCCACTGGGTGTAGTCCGCGTCACCGCTGGCCAGCCAGGTGGGTGGCAGGGCATTGCCGTCATGGTTGTCGAAGTAGCGGGCAAAACCGGGGCGGTCACGTTCCAGCTCCGGTTGCGGCAACGGGAACCGCGGCCATGACGGCAGGTCCTGCAAGGCACGGGCACTGCCAAGCATGTGCCGGTGCATGAAGAAAAAGTCCTCGCCCGAGCCATTGCGGTCCTTGTGCCGGCCACGTGCATCGCGCTCGCGGTCTCGCGGCCCCGGTTGCCAACCCAGGCCACGCAAGGCGCCCTGCTTGTCCTTGTCCAGCTTGTGCCACTTGTCACGCGACGAATGCCACAGCTGGTGAAACAGGCGATGCTCGGGGGCGATCAGCCAGGCCAGCAATTGCGGGTTAAGCGGGGTACGCTCGCGCGCCTCGGGGAACGTGCGTTTCAACGCCAGGAAGTGGTTGTCCTCGATGGGCAGCGTCAATGCACGGTCCATGCGCGCAATACGTCCGTTGAGGGTGGCCGGCCCGGCATTACCGAAGCGGCCCCAGACCTCATCCAGCACGATGTGGCATTCATAACGCGCCTGGGCCGAAAACAGGCGCCAACGCAAAGTGCCAGGCTTGTCCGCCAGCAAGTCGCCAACCACACGGTAGCGTGGCTCCTCGTCTGCGCGCAGGCGCTCGGGGGTATCCAGGTAGCCGCGCAGGGCTCGTCCGCTGGCGGCAACGTCGAGAAACAGCCCAGCTCGCCTGCGGGCAGGCCTTCCAGCCCCGCATCCTTGCCCTGCAGGGTCCAGCGCCAGATGCCGCGCAAGGTGTCGCCCAACTGCTGCAACCGGGTATCGGCCAACTCGACAACGGCCTCGCCCGGTGTTTCCGGAAATGCCTCGGCCTCGCGCTGGCGCTGCACATACAGCGCACCCAGCGCGCCAGGTACCACCACACCCGTCAATGCCACACCGGCGATGAAACCGCGTCGGGAAATCGTCATTGCATACCTGTGCATTCATTGCGGCCATGGAGCACGGCCCGTCCAAGGCTAGAACGTTGCAAGGGACACGAAATTTAAGCCCGCCGCGATTCGGTGGCGGACTAAATTTCGTGGCTGCGAGCTCGTTCACTGCAGGTAGCGGCGGCCTCTGTGCCCATCCCTCGACGGTGAACCTACTGAGACCAAGATGACGACTCCACGCTGGAAGAAAGCCCTGTTTATCAGCCTGGCTACTGCGGTTGCCGCAGGTGCCGGGTTTGCCGCCTGGCACTACTTCGCCACACCCGCCGGCTATTCCCGTGAGGTGACCCGTCAGGCCAACGACCTGCAGGAACGCATCATCTCGTTCGACAGCCATATCACCCTGCCGCTGACGTTTGGCACTGAAGGCAGCGAAGCCGACAAGGACGGCGGTGGCCGCTTCGACCTGGCCAAGGCGGCCCGCGGGCGTCTGTCGGGCGCTGCGCTGACCATTTTCGCCTGGCCAGAATCCTGGACCGGCAACGATGGCCCACACCGCCCTACCCCAGGCTTTGTCGAGGCCGCCCGCCATACCCAGGAAGTGCGCTTCAACGCCATCACCGCCATGGTCCGCGATTTCCCGCAACAGGTTGGCATTGCCTACACCCCGCAAGACATGCGGCGCCTGCAGGGCGAAGGCAAGTTTGCCGTGTTCCTCAGCATGCTCAACGCCTATGCACTGGGCGACGACATCGACCAGCTCGACCGCTGGGCCGCGCGCGGCGTGCGCATGTTCGGCTTCAGTTACGTGGGCAACAACAGCTGGGCCGACTCCTCGCGCCCGTTGCCGTTCTTCAATGACACCGTCGATGCGCTGGAAGGCCTGTCGCCAACCGGCAAGCGCGCCGTGCAACGGCTTAATGACCTGGGCGTGATCATCGACGTGTCGCAGATGTCGAGCAAGGCGCTGGCCCAGGTGGCCGCACTCAGCCGCGCGCCGCTGGTGGCCTCACACTCGGCACCACGGGCCATGGTCGACATCAACCGCAACCTCTCCGACAAGGAACTGCAACTGATCAAGGACAGCGGCGGGGTGATCCAGCTGGTGGCCTTTTCCACCTACCTGAAACCGCTAAGCAGCAACACCCAGGACAAGCTCAACGCCCTGCGCGCCCGCTACGACTTGCCGCCGCTGGCCAACCTCAACTATGCGCTGATGCCCGGCGACCCGGTGATCGCCGGCTGGCCTGAGCAGAAGGTAGGCCAGTATGCCGACGAGCTGTACGGCATTCTCGACGAAGAGCCGCCCGCCACGCTCAAGGATTATGGCGATGCCATCGACTACACCGTGCGCAAGGTGGGCATTGACCATGTCGGCCTGAGCTCGGACTTCAACGAAGGCGGCGGCATCGACGGCTGGCAGGACGCCAGCCAGGCCCGCAACGTCACGGCCGAGCTGATCAGCCGCGGCTACTCCGAAGCGGATATTGCCAAACTCTGGGGCGGCAACTTCCTGCGGGTGTGGGAGCAGGTGCAGCGTGCTGCGCAGCCTGTTGCCACTTCGTCTCCCTGACCCTTTCGAGCACCTTGATGAACGATCGTCGCACCTTCCTCAAGCAGGCCGGCCTGCTGGCCGCCGCCCTGCCCCTGGCCGGCCCCGGCGCGCTGCTGCCGGCCGCCCATGCCGCAGGTTCAGCAACCGCCCGTGCCGATACCTGGGCCGCGTTTCGCGGCCTGTTCGAGCTGGACCCGACGTATGCACACTTCGCCAACTTCCTGATCACCTCGCACCCAAGACCCGTGCGCGAAGCCATCGAGGCCCTGCGCGCCCAATTCGACCGCCAACCGGCACACATGGTCGACTGGGACAGCCAGTCGGAATGGAAGCACGAAGCCGCCGTGCGTGAGTGGGCGGCGCGCTACCTTGAAGTCACGCCTCGGCAAATTGCCTTGACCGGCAGCACCACCGAGGGCTTGGGACTGATCTATGCCGGGCTGAAGATAGCCCCGGGGCAAGAAATTCTCACGACCGTGCATGAGCACTCGGCTGCACGCCATACCATGAGCTTTCGCACTGCGCGCGACGGCACGAGCGTGCGGCGGCTGCGCCTGTTCGAAGACCCCGCCAAGGTCAGCACCGACCAGGTGCTGGCCACAATTTCAGCCGCCATCGGGCCGAAAACCCGGGTACTGGGCATGACCTGGGTGCATTCGGGCAGTGGCGTGAAGCTGCCCGTGGGCGAGATCGGCAAGCTGGTACGTGAGGTCAATCGTCAGCGTGACGAGCAGGACCAGATCATCTACGTGATCGACGGCGTGCATGGCTTTGGCGTCGAAGACATGCGTTTTGCCGACTTCAACTGCGACTACTTCATCGCCGGCACCCACAAGTGGATGTTTGGGCCACGGGGCACAGGGATCATTTGTGCAGCGTCTACCGAGCTGAAGCAGCTGACCCCGACCATCGCCACGTTTTCCGAGAACGAGGATTTCGCCACGGTGATGACACCCGGTGGCTACCATGCGTTCGAGCATCGCTGGGCGCTGGGTAAGGCGTTCGAGTTGCACCTGCAACTGGGCAAAGCGGCGGTACAGGCGCGTATTCATGAGCTGAACGACATGCTCAAGCAGCGGCTTGAAGCACTGCCGGGCATCGAGCTGGTAACGCCACGCAGCGCCCGCTATTCGGCGGGGTTCAGCTTCTTCCGGGTCAAGGGGCAGGATGCCGATGAGGTGGCCAAGTACCTCAACAGCCAGCGTATTGTCGTGGATGCGGTGTCGCGGGATGTGGGGCCAGTGGTGCGGACGGCGCCTGGGTTGTTGAATACCGAAGCCGAAATTGAGCGGTTGGTGGATGTGTTGAAGAAGCGCGCTCGCGGGTGATCACCTGGGGCCGCTTTGCGGCCCATCGCGGCACAAGGCCGCTCCTACAGGTACAGCGCCAGCCTCGAATTGACGCGATCGTTGTAGGAGCGGCCTTGTGCCGCGAACGGGGCGCAAAGCGCCCCCGGCAATTCCAAGTCAGGACTGGCCACCGACCCGCTGCAACCACTCCCCGACATCCCGGTAAATCCCCTCTACCTGCCCCACAATCCCCGACATGCGCAGAAAGTCATGGGTCAACCCGTCCACCCGCGCAAAGGTCACCGCCGTCCCGCCCGCCAGCAACCAGTCGCGATAGGCAATGCCCTCATCATGCAGCGGGTCGTACTCGGCCACGAACAGGTACGCCGGCGCCAACGGTGCGCGCAACGTCGACAGCAGTGGCGACACCCGCCAGTCCAGGCGCTGCTCGGGCTGCGGCGCATAGTGCTGGTAGAACCACTCCAGGGTTGGCGTCTCCAACAGGTAGCCCTCGGCATGCTCACGGTGCGATTCACGCTGGCAGGAGATGTCGGTCACCGGGTAGAACAGCAACTGCGCCAGTGGTTTGAGCGCGAGCGCTTCAGGCTGCTCGACCGCCGTAATGGCCAGCACCGTCGCCAGGCTGGCACCCACGCTGTCCCCTGCCAGCACTACCCGGCGGTTATCCAGCCCCAGCGCCGTCGCCTGTTCGGCCAGCCAGTTGGCAGTGTCCAGCACATCGTGCAGGGCCACCGGAAACGGCTGCTCCGGCGCCAGCCGGTAGTCCGCCGCCAGCACCGCAAAATCGCCCAGGGCCGCCAGACGGCGGCACACCGAATCGTGCGAATCGAGGCTACCAACCACGTAGCCGCCACCATGCAGGTAGAAGATCACCGGCCGCAGGGCATCGCCAGTATCGCCCTGGCGGTACAGGCGGGCAGCCAGGCTGGCTCCGTCACGCGCAGTGATTTGCAGCTCACTGACCTGGACATCGCCCGGCGGGCTGGGGTCGAGCACCTGCGAACTGCCGGCGAACTCGGCCCGGGCCTGGGCCACGTCCATCGCGTGCATGGGCAGGCTCCTGCCCGTCAGCCGGCCGAATTCGACCAGTTCCAGAAATGCCGCCAGATCAGGGTGCAGTGCCATAGGGGTTCCTTGGGTAAACAATGCGACGTAAGCATCCCTACGGGACGTAGCAGCGCGCCCGAAAATTACCCGCCCATACGGCTAAATCCTTGGTGCAGGCACTCGTTATCCCTGCACAACGAAAGACCGCCAGAGGCATACCGTGGACCTTCAGAGCATCCTCAGCAAACTGTTCGCCAACGCCCATGCCGTCGGCATCGAAGGCGTATTCCAGTTCGTCTTCGGCCACGACCAGGCCTTCTGGTCGGAAGTACGCGACAGCAGCCGTACCGGCGCTGGCCGGCACAGCGCCCCGGACGTCACCATCGAAGTGGCCGAGCGCGATTTCCTTGGCATCATGGGCGGCACGGCCAACGTCGAGGAGCTGTTCGCCAGCGCTCGGCTGAAGATTACCGGCAATATGGGCCTGGCCACCCTGCTGCCGCAGATCATCAGCAATGCCCGCCGCGGTACGCCGGTTGCCAAGGCGTCGATGAACCAGCGCTACCCCACCCCGCCACGCCTGAGCGAACGGGTATCGGCTTCGCAACCGGTGCAGCGCGAGGTAGCACGCATTGCCCACAGTGACATGCCGCTGGCACGCTTCCAGCGTGAGTACCTGGTGCACGGCACACCGGTGGTCATCCGCGATGCCCTGCAGGGCTGGCCGCTGTTCACCATGGGCCGCGAAGCCTCGCTGGAACACTTCGCCGAACTGCAGGGCATTACCCGGCACGGCGACTACGTGAAGAAGACCTTCTCCACCGACCGCGACTTCCGCTCCACCTCCATGGCCGATTTCATCGCCTCGCTGGACACCCCGGCCAAACCGGGGGAAACCCCGGCCTACATGGGCAACAACATCGTGCCGGAAAAGCTGTTGACGCTGATCCGCTACCCACAATATTTCGCACGCGACAAATTCATCGCACCGCGCATCTGGATCGGGCCCAAGGGCACCCTGACGCCCCTGCACCGTGACGACACCGACAACCTGTTCGCCCAGGTCTGGGGGCAGAAGGCGTTCACCCTCGCCGCACCGCACCACCGCGCAGCCTTGGGCACCTGGTCGACCAGCCCCAAGGGCGGCCTGGATGGCTGCGACTTCAACCCCGACGCCCCGGATTACCAGCGCTTCCCGGCGGCGCGCGACGTGCCGTTGCTGCGCGTGGTGCTGCAAGCGGGTGACCTTCTGTTTTTGCCCGAGGGCTGGTTCCATCAAGTGGAGTCGGTGTCCACGTCGCTGTCGGTGAACTTCTGGGTGAACTCGGGGCGCGGCTGGTAACGGCCGCATCGGGGCTAATTTGCAAGGCTGGCGGCTCGTCCCTAGAGAAAACCGCCAGCAAGAGGCCCCCGCATGTCCAGCTCCGCCAGCATCACCCAAGCGCTGCAGCAAGGCCTGCGCCGCCTGATCAAGGGCCGCGCGCCGGCCACCGGCGCTTACCGCATCTTCGACCTGGTGCTCGCCCGGCGCATTCAACTCAGCCCATCGCTGACACGCCTGGTGTTCACCGGCCCGGAGGTGGCCGAAATGACCACCCTGGCACCAGACCAGCGCGTCAAGCTGCTGTTCCCCGCCCCTGACGGCTCATTGCCCAGCCTGACCAACGACTTGCACTGGAAAGCCGCACACAGCGCATTGCCACCCGCTCAGCGCCCGCCGATGCGCACCTACACCATTCGCGCCCTGCGTCGCGAGGCACTGGAGGTGGATGTCGACTTTGTGCTGCATGGCGTCAACGGCCCGGCCTCGGCCTGGGCCACCCATGCGCAGGTAGGTGACGGCTTGCAGATGGTTGCGCCTAACCAGGCCTATGCGGGCGACCCTGGCGGATATGAATGGAAGCCGCCACAAGGTGTGTGCAATGTGCTGCTGGTTGGCGACGAAACGGCGCTGCCGGCTATCGCCGGCATCCTTGAGCAACTGGCTGAGCACCAACCCGACCTGCCGGTACAGGCGTTCATCGAAGTGCCTCTGGAGGCCGACTGCCTGGACCTGCACCACGGCCCTGCCACCCACCTGCACTGGCTGCCGCGCGAAGTGCTGCAATGCGAACACGGCCGCGCCATGCAACATGCCGTGCGTGAACTGGCCAGCCTGCCGCAGGGGCATGCCGCGCCGCGGGTGAAGCTGGAAGACGTGGATATCGATACGCGGATCTTGTGGGAACAGGCCAGCAGCGCCAGCAGTGTGTTTCATGCCTGGGTGGCGGGGGAATCGGCGACGGTGATGGAGATTCGTCGGTACCTGATCAAGGAGCGTGGGTTGCAGCGGGATTGCCTGACCCTGATGGGGTATTGGCGGGCCGGGCGTACCTTTGACTGACTTGAGATAGCCGGGGGGCGCTTTGCGCCCCTTTCGCGGCACAAAGCCGCTCCTACAGGGGAACGCGCAACCCTTGTAGGAGCGGCCTTGTGCCGCGAAAGGCCGCAAAGCGGCCCCGGGGATGGATCAGACTGCCGCGATAAAGGCCTCGGCAAAACGCTGCGCCACATCGTCGATCTGCTCGCCACTGATGATCAACGGCGGCAGGAAGCGCACCACCGCACCATGCCGCCCCCCCAGCCCAGTATCAGCCCACGCTTCAGGCACTCACGCTGCACCCTGGCCGCCAGCTCACGGTTGGCCAGCGGGTGGCCAAGCGCATCCCGCTGACCTTGTGGGTCCACCAGCTCGACCCCGAGCATCAAGCCACGCCCACGAATATCGCCCAGTTGCGGATAGTCACGCTGCAGCTGTTGCAGGTGCTTGCGCAACCGTTGCCCCATGGCCTCGGCATGCTCGGCCAGACGGTGCTCCACCAGGTAATTGATAACCGCCGAGCCCGCCGCCATGGCCATTTGATTGCCACGGAACGTGCCGGCATGGGCGCCCGGCTTCCAGGTGTCCAGCCAGTCACGGTACACCACCACCGCCAGCGGCAGGCTGCCACCGATGGCCTTGGACAAGGTAACCACGTCCGGCACGATGCCGGCATGCTCGAAGGCGAACATGCGCCCTGTGCGGGCAAAACCGCTCTGGATTTCGTCGACGATCAGCGCAACGCCGGCTTGCTCGGTGATGCGGCGCACACCCTTGAGCCATTCGATATCGGCCGGGATCACCCCACCCTCGCCCTGCACCACCTCAAGGATCACCGCCGCTGGCAGTGGCACGCCGCTTTCCGGGTCGAGCAGCAGGTTTTCCAGGTAATGCAGGTTGGCCCGGACCCCGGCTTCGCCGCCCAGGCCGAACGGGCAACGGTAATCGTAGGGGTACGGCATGAACTGCACGCCGTTGCCGAGCAAGGCGCCCAACGGCTGCTTCGGCCCGTTGCTGCCCATCAGGCTCAGCGCGCCCTGGCTCATCCCGTGGTAGGCGCCATGGAAGGCCAGCACAGTGCTACGGCCGGTGGCCGTGCGTACCAGTTTGAGTGCCGCCTCCACCGCATCGGTGCCGGTCGGGCCGCAGAACTGCACCTTGGCCTCGCGGCGCAGCGCTTCTGGCAGGATGCCGAACAGGTCCTGGACGAAGCGGTCCTTGACCGGCGTGGTCAAGTCCAGGGTGTGCAAGGGCAGCTCATCAGCCAGCACACGCTGGATTGCCTCGACCACTACGGGGTGGTTGTGGCCCAACGCGAGCGTGCCGGCGCCGGCCAGGCAGTCGATGAACTGGCGGCCTTCGACATCCTCCACGTAGATGCCACGGGCGCGCTTGAGCGCCAGGGGAATGCGCCGCGGGTAGCTGCGGGCGTTGGACTCCTGCTGTTGCTGACGTTGCAGCAGGGGTGATTCGGTGAATTCGTACAAGGGTTGCGACGCGTTGGCCGGTGCAACCTGGGCAAGGCTGGAAGCGGTGGACATGGGTAAATCCTCGCAAACAAGCGAATGGGCAGTTATCGCTTGGAAAACGCTTGAGTGCGGGGAGGATTTAGCAGTTGTTGCGGGATTTTACTGTTGCCTGTCCCGGCCCTATCGCCGGCAAGCCAGCTCCCACAGGTACACCACAGTTGCTGAAATCTGTATGACACCTGTGGGAGCTGGCTTGCCGGCGATAGGGCCGGGACAGGCAGCGAAGATCAACCGGCTGAACGTGCCGGCACCTGCAACAACACCCGCAACCCATCACTACGGCTGTCAAAGCGCAGGCTACCGGCACACCGCTGCACAATTGCCTGGACAATCGCCAGCCCCAACCCACAACCACCACTCTGCCCGTTACGCCAGAAGCGCTCGGTCAGGTGCTCCAGGTCCGCTTCGGCAATCCCTGGCCCATGGTCGCGCACCATGAAGCCCACCTGGCCGTCGGCCATCTGCACCTCCAGCTCAACCGCCTCATTGCCGCCATGGCGCAGGGCGTTGTCCAGCAGGTTACGCAGCGCGGCCACCGCCAACGGGGCGGGCATGCCCAGGTAGATTTGCGTGGCGTCTTCAGGCAAACGCAGCACGATACGTCGGTTGTCACCCCCGCCGGCGTCCTGCACTGCCTGGCGGGCCACCTGCTCGGCGCTGCACTGCACGCCATCTTCGAATGACAAGCTACCTTCCACTCGCGCCAGCATCAGCAACTGCTCCAGCGTGCGGTGCATGCGGTCGGTGCCCTGCTCGGCATGTTCCAGCGCCTGCTCGCGCACAGCACCGTCGGTCATGCGCGCCACCTGCAGGTGGGTCTTGATCGCGGTCAGCGGGCTGCGCAGTTCGTGGGCGGCATCGTCGGTCAGGCGCCGCTCGCGCTCGATGGTCTGGGCAATACGCAGGAACAGCTGGTTCTGGGTTTCCAGCAAGGGCTGCAACTCGCTGGGCATACCCGCCACCTGCAACGGTTCGACACTGTCCGCTCGCCGTCGGCGCAACGCGTCACGCATGCGGTTTAGCGGTTCCAGGCCTTTGCCCAGGCCGATCCACAGCAGCCCCAGGCTGCCGAGCAAGGCCATCAGGACTGGCGCCGAAGCCGCCAGCAGAATCGACTGATTCAGCGCCTCACGCTCCATATGCCGGTCGGCAGTGGTGATGCGCACATCGCCGTGGTTGTAGGTGAAGGTACGCCACAGCGCATCGTCGATGGTCTGGTCACGGAAGCCGCTGCGCTCGTCGTCCATGGCGCCATCGTGCTTGTGGTTGCTGGCAAGGATCTCGCCACGCAGTGAACTGACCTGGCAGGCCATGCCGTCCGGCACACTGAACTGGTCGGCGGAAAAGTGCGCCTCCCCGCCCTTGGCGGTGAGCGGTTGCGGCAACTGGTCAATCAGCCCGGCGACCATGCGCGCCGAAGCCACCAGGCGCTGGTCGAGGGAAAACATCATCTGCTGGCGCAGGTCACGCAGCATCCACGCAGCGGCCAGCGCCCAGATGATCACAAAGGCGCTGCCCAGGATCAGGCTCAGGCGTACCCGCAGGCTCACGATGCAGCCTCTTCAGGGGCCTGCGCCGGCCCCAACCGGTAACCCAGGCCACGCACGGTTTCGACGATGCCGTTACCAAGCTTGCGCCGCAGGTGGTGGATATGCACGTTCAGGGCGTTGCTCTCGACTTCGTCGCTGAAGCCATACACGCAGTCTTTCAGTTGTTCGCTGGACAGCACCCGCCCGGGGTTTTGCAGCAGCGCCTGGAGCAAGGCCTGCTCACGGCGGGACAGGTCGACCGCCTGCCCGGCCAGGGTCGCCTCGCAGCTGCTCGGGTCATACCGCAACGGCCCGTGCTCGATCACATTCACCGCCCGCCCAGCCACCCGCCGCAGCAGGGTATGCAGCCGAGCGGCCAGTTCACGCAGGTCGAACGGCTTGAGCAGGTAGTCATCGGCGCCGGCCTGCAGGCCATCGACGCGGTCGGTGACGGCATCGCGGGCAGTGAGCACCAGTACCGGCAATGTTTCGCCTTTTTCGCGCAAGCGTCGCAGCAGCTTGAGGCCATCTTCATCGGGCAGGCCGAGGTCAAGAATCATCACGTCGAACTGCGCAGCCTGCAACATCGCCCGCGCATCGGCGGCGTTGCCCACCCGGTCCACGGTCAGGCCCTGGGCAGTAAGACCGGCGCAGATGCCGGCGGCGATCAGGTCATCGTCCTCGCAGAGCAGAACGTGCATGGTGGGGCTCCCGGAGTGGTGTGGCTGGCATTGCACCTTGGGCGGATTAAGGGGGGATTATGGGCGCTTGCCTGAAGATTTGCAGCGCTCCTGAGGCCGACAACACCTTTACCCTGAACTTCTTCGAACGCGTCGCGAACGAAAGCGAACTTTCCTACAGCCGCCCCAGAAAACTCCGAAGCAAATCCATGGTGGGATTTCTCCCTGTACACACTGTCAGGGAGACACCTCATGTATCTGGGCTACCTCGTGCCCACCTGGCACGAGATCGAATCACGCATCACCGATGAGATGGGCTATCAGGGAGGCGCCCATTACCGCACCCACCTCAACGAACCGGTCACCTCGCTGGCCCTCAACCTGAACCGGGTCAGGGCCGTGCAGTCGGCCTTCAACCAGGCCGAATGGCAGGCCGCCGGGCTGTTGCGCCAGCGTTTTGCCGAGCTGGACATCGCCAACATCCTCGACGACCTGCTCAAGGTCGTGAGGGAGATGGCGATGATTGTCGTCGGCAGCACCCTCACCGGCGGCGCCATCGGCGCCGGGATCGGGGCATTTGCCGCAGGCGCGGGGGCCATTCCCCTCGCCGGCGCCGGCGCAGCGATGGGCCTCAAGGTCAGCGGCTGGATACTGGGCGTGCTGGGGCTTGCCTCGATTGCCGAGTTCTTCCTCGACGGCCTGCCCCGCATCGGCGAGTACTACCTCGACGGTATCCGCATCGCCTGGGAAGGCACGCGGGACGAAAGCCTCAACCCCTTCGGGCGGGACGATCCACATGCAGTGTCCCGGGCTGCCCACCACATTGCCCTGGGCCATGTGGAGGTGGTCATGCTGCTGTTGGGGGCCATCGTCTCCCACCTCACCCGCGGGCGCGGCGATGCCCGGGTGCTGGCGCAGGATATGGCGGCCAGCCGCAAGGGCGCTCGGCTGGGGCAATGGATGCTCAAGCATGAAGACGCATTGAAGAAACGGCCGGACCTGCAGCTGCCGGAGCGGCGCAAAGGGGCGCTGAGTGAGCCGCCACCACCACCGAACCGGCCCCACGGGAAAGATGAGCGGCCACCCTCCGGGAAGCCGGGTAGCATGCCGTTGCATACGGTGGCGTGCTTTAAGGCAGACAAATTGCCGGCCTCCAAGCATGGCGAGTTTGAGCGGCAGTTGAAGGGGCAGCAGGATGGGTTGAATAGGCTGACGGTTGAGGAGTTTTTGGAAAACGTTACCAATCCAGTAAAGCGTAAACCCAGTGTTGCGCGCAAAGCTCGAAAGGAATTGAGAAAAGACTTGGAAGAGAGAATTCAGGAAGAGCTATCAGAATCAATGAGCCCCGCAGAAGCTAAAAATGAGGCCATAAGGCAAGCAAAGGAAACCATGACAAGCCTCGCCGCGCTGCATAATCCTGATCTGAGCGCCGGTGGCAAGGACGTCATATCAGGCTTTGGTGACAGACAGGTAAACTCCTCCATTGGACCTCAATGGAAGAACAAAATAGAGGATATGAAAAAAGCCGCCGAGCGGATGATGTCAGCAGACAATCATTCCATACGCATGAATGTCAAACTACATAAATGTTGAGCAAAGGGAGACGATCAAATGGATGAAGCATTTTCAATATTTACCGACTCTATGGGCCAGCCCATGCATAGGCAGGAAGCACCTCTATCAAGCATAGATCGCTACCAAGGAAAACTACCCGATCAATTACTTAAGTATTGGAAAGAACATGGTTGGTGCGGCTACGCAGATGGCTTGTTTTGGACCGTTAACCCTCAAGAATACGAAGGCGTCGTCGCCTCTTGGATCGATGGCACCAATCTCGCCACTAGAGACACTTACCACCTTATAGCTCGTAGCGCCTTCGGTGACCTTTATCTTTTTGGGGAGAGAACTGGATTCTCGCTAAAAATCGTCGCCCACTTGGCGCACTATGCAGGAAAAGATAGAAAAATCTCAAACTTAGACAAGCACGTGCAAAATTTCTTTGTCATGCGGGATCGCGATATCGACGACTTTGACAACCTATTCAACCCTATCAAAGACAAACTAGGCACTCTCAGCCACGATGAGATGTATGGTTTCGTCCCTGCTTTAACATTCGGCGGCCCCTGCGACCTTGATCACCTTGAGAAAGTCAAAGCTGTCGAACACTTGCTACTGCTCTCTCAGATTTGTCCACTCGAACCCTACAGCTTCTCCGACTTCTAACCCCACCTAAAAGGACTTAAACAATGGACGCCATTTACAGCCTCTTCCTCGAAACCTTCGGCGAAACCATCGGCCACCAACCCGTACCGTCCTCGGCCTTCGACCATTACCAGGACAAACTCCCAGGCAAACTTCTTGACTATTGGAAGTCGCACGGCTGGTGCGGCTACGGCGGCGGTCTTTTCTGGCTGGTCAACCCCAGTGAATACGAATCCGTAGTCGATTCCTGGCTGGGAGGCACCACGCATGATACTTATCACCTCATCGCCCGCAGCGCTTTCGGCGAGTTGTACCTGTGGGGTGAAAATACCGGCTCGATGCTGACCATTGCGGCCTACCGTTCCCGGTACTTCTTGAGTGCCCCAAGCTCCAGCAGCGAAGAACGGGACAACAAGATCCAGAATCTGCTCATGTGGGCCATGACCGAAAACATCGGTCTGGGTCTTTTCGACGAGGCCCGGAAAACATTGGGCGATTTGGACGCTAACGAGATGTACGGTTTCGTGCCTTTCCTGGTGCTGGGAGGCTCTGCCACGCTGGATTGTCTTCAGCGACTCGATGCCGAGGTGCATTTGGTTCTGCTCTCGCAGATGGCTGACCTTAAACCGTATGAACTCGACGAAGAGGAAGAAGAAAAAGAATAGGCAGAACGAAGGCGCTCAGCGGTAAACCGCCTCAGGCCGATCCACGTCCTGCAACACCCCGGCGTCCTGCACATTTAATCTGATACAACTCGCCGGGTGCGCCTTCACTATCGACCGAGCACCTTCATCACCCGTGAGGCGTGAAAGCGCCGACCAGAAATCGCGCCCGAACAATACCGGATGCCCCTGCTGCCCGTCATGCTGTGGCAAGACGATGGTAGATGCACCCGCAGCAGCGGCCAGCTGCCCAAAGGTTGCCAGCTCGATCCAAGGCATATCCCCCAACAGAATCGCCACCGCCTGTGCATCACTGTCGACCAGCGACGCAACCCCTGCCGCCAGGCTATGCCCCATCCCCAACCCGGCATCCGGGCTGGCAATGACTCGGCAATCCCCCGGCAACCCGAGATCCTCGCCCCGCTCACCCTCGCGCAACACCACACGCACGTCATCGAACACCGCCCGGGCCCGCTCAACGCTGTGCGCCAGCAGGCTGCGGCCATCGGCCAGCGTCGCCCGGCGCTTGTCGGAACCAAAGCGTGTGCCGCGGCCTGCCGCCAACACCAGCGCTACCACGCTCACAGCGCTGCCCGCCCGATGCCGTTGCGCAGGCGCAGAATATCGGCCAGTACCGCCAGGGCGATTTCGGCCGGGGTCTTGCTGCCCAGATTGAGGCCGATCGGCGCATGAATGCGTGCCAACTCGTCGCAGCCCAGACCACCGATGCGCTGCAGGCGTTCACGGCGCTTGTCGGAGGTGGCCTTGGAGCCCATCACGCCGATGTAGAACGCTTCGGTACGCACCGCTTCAAGCATGGCCAAGTCATCGATTTTCGGATCATGGGTCAATGCAACCACCGCCGTGTCGGCATGGCAACCGCCGTTGGCGATAAATACCGACGGCAGCTCACGGCGCACCTCGATGCCGTCCAGCACCACGCCTTCGAGCACCTCGTCACGCGGGTCGCACAGAATGACTTCAAACCCCATCCCTTTGCCGAACTCGGCGCAGAAATGCGCAACGCTGGAGTAACCGGCCAGCAGCAGGCGCTGGGCGGCCCCAACACGCAGGCGCACGCGGTCGCGCTCGCGCTCGACGCGCGGCCCCTGGCTGTGGTCGTCGGCCAGGTGACGCACGCCTTCGGGCAGGCGCACCTCGCGCAGCACCCGGCGCTGGCCCTGCAGTGCGCTTTCCAGCTCACGCAGGTGCGCCTGCACCTCGCACTCGGCCGGCAGGTTTTCCACCAACACTTCAAGCACGCCACCACAGGGCAAGCGAATGCTCGAACGCGGGTCGCTTCCATCACCGTAACGCACGATGGCAACCGGCTCCGGGAAGTCACCCAGGGCCACGCGTTCGAGGAAGTCGTCTTCGACACAGCCACCCGACAGCGACCCCAGCCACTGGCCGCTGGCATTGACTGCCAGCAGCGAGCCCGGTGCGCGGGGCGCCGAACCATAGGTGGCGAGCACCGTGCACAACCAAACCCGCTGACCGTTGCACGACCACTGCAAGGCCTGACGGATCACCTGTAGATCGAGATGCTGCACGTTTACTCCGCCTTCAGCTCGGCGAGCTGCTGTACATTCAGGTCGCCGGGCAATCCCCCCCAGGCCTGGCGCAGGTAGTTGACCATATCCGTCACTTGCTGGTCATTGAGCTTGTCGGCAAAGCCCGGCATCGGCTGCATGCGTTCGAAGCCGGTGAACTGCTGTTCACGGATGCCTTCGAGGATGACCTTGACCAGATTGCGCGAGTCCCCCTGGCGCAACACGGTGTTGCCCTGCATGGCCACGGCAATGTGCGGCTTGCCCTCGCCGTCAACACCATGGCAGCCAGCGCAAACGTTGAGGTACTGCTGGTGGCCGCGCTTGGCGCTGTCGCTCATCTGCTCCAGGGCAACGGCCTGGATGACCTTGGCCGGCGGTGGCTGGTCGCCCAGCAGGTAGGTGGCCATGGCCGCCAGGTCAGCGTCTTCCAGGTGTTGGGTGCTGTGGTGCACTACCGGGAACATCTCGTTGAACATGCTGCCCTGGGCACTGATGCCGTGCTTGAGGAAGGTGGTCAGGTCTGGCTGGGTCCAGCCGCGCTCGGCCAGGTCCTGGGCCAGCAGGCTCGGCGCCAGGTAGCCGCCAAGCAGGCCGCCGGTCAGGCGCTGGTCCTGCTGCAGTGCGCCGATGGGGTTACGCGGTGTGTGGCACTCGCCACAATGGCCCATGACCTCGACCATGTACTGGCCACGCTGCCAGGCCGGGCTTTTACCTTCGGTCGGCTGCAACTGCACGCTCTTGCCATACAGCATGTTCCAGCCACTCAGGCCCATCCGCACGTTGAACGGGAAGCGCAACGCGGTCTGCGGCGCCGGGCGGTTGATCGGCGGGATAGTCATCAGGTAGGCGAGGATCGCGTCCGAATCTTCACGTTTGATCAGGTGGTACGAGGTGTAAGGCATCGCCGGGTACAGGTTGGCGCCGTCCTTGCGCTTGCCTTCGGTGACGGCGGCAAAGAACTCGTCGGCGCTGTAGTTGCCGATACCGTACTGCTTGTCCGGGGTGATGTTGCTGCCGTAAATGGTGCCGAACGGTGAATGAATCGGCAGGCCGCCGGCATACGGCGCGCCACCTTCGGCGGTGTGGCAGGCCATGCAGTCGGCCGCACGCGCCAGGTACTCACCGCGCTTGACCTGAGCCTCGTCGGCCGCCAGGGCAAACGAGCTGACCGCAAGGCCCAGGGCCAATGCCAGTGCGCTTCGAACAAAGCCCATGCTCAACCCTCCTTGACCAGGCCGAGATCGTTGAGCACCTTGCGGGTGGCGTCGTAGTAACGCACGTAGCCGGTGCAGCGGCAGATGTGGTGACCGAGGCTGGCCTCGATGCGGTCTTCCACCTCGCTCTTCTTCAGCGGCTGGCGCTGGGCCGTTTCCACCAGCACGGTAGCGGCATTGACGAAGCCCGGCGCGCAGTAGCTGCACTGGAAGGCGAACAGGTCGACGAATTTCTGCTGGATCGGGTTCAGGGTGAGGTTGCCGGCCTCGTCCGGTTTGGCGTGGCCCTCGATGGTGCGCACCTTCTTGCCCTCGAAATAGTGGGCGCCGGTGATGCAGGTGCGCACTTCTTCGCTGGTGCCATCGGGGTTGTCGACAATCACCACGCAGGCGTGGCAAATGCCTTGGCCACAGCCCAGGCGCGAGCCGGTGAGGTTCTGGTGTTCGTGCAGGTAGTCGATCATCGCCAGGTCAGCAGGGACCTCGACCGGGCCGACCGGTTGACCGTTGAGGGTCAGTTGCAGTGGGCGGTTAGCCATTGAGGGCCTCCTTGATACGGGCTGGGGTGATGGGGAGATCGCGCACGCGCTTGCCGATGGCATGGGCGACGGCATTGCCGATGGCCCCCACGACCGGGATCATCACCACTTCGGCAATGCCCTTGGACGGGTCGGTCGGTGACAGCGGCGGGAGAATTTCGCTGGTCTGCTTCCACACCGCCACGTCGCGCGCATGCGGCAGGCGGTAGCGGTTGAAGTTCCAGTCGCCCTCCCCGGGCCCGCCCTCGTACATCGGCATTTCTTCGGTCAGCGCGTGGCCGATACCCATGGCGATACCGCCTTCGAGCTGGCCCTTGACCAGCTCCGGTACCAACACCCGGCCGCACTCGATCCAGCTGTGGTGGTTGAGTACCTGCACTTCATGGGTGCCCTTGTTGACCTTGACCTCGACGATGGTTGCCACCGGGCTGTAGTAGGTCACCATGGCGTTGTTCAGCTGGGTGTCGGGGTAGGCGGCGTTCTGCCGGTCGAGCAAGTGGTAGCCGTGGCTGCTCATCTGTGCCTTCTTGGCATTCACCGCGCCGTCACCGTACTTCACCGCCACGGCGTCAAGCGGGAAGCGCTCGCGCACGCCATCGATCACGAAGTCGGCCTCGGCCCAGCTCCAACGGTTGAAGCCGTGCACACTGGCGCCGGTGACCAGGCCCATGTCGTGGGCCTTTTGTGCCAGCTGGGCGAACGGGATCGGCTGCAGGCCGTTACCGGTCAGCTCACCGTTGACCCACACCGCATTCTCGCGGCGCACCACCAGCGGGTTGGCCTGGCCGCCATGCGGGCCCTGGCTCCAGATGGCCATGGCTGCCGGCCACAGACCGTGGTTGAACAGCACACGCGCCGCTTCGCGGGTGGCATGGCTGAAGTAAAAGGCCGAGTTGGTCGCCGACGATGGCGACGCCAGCTTGCCGACCCAGCGCGGGTTGCGCAGCGCGGCGTCTTGCTCGGGCTGGCTGATCAGGTATGGGTTGCCGCTGGTGCTCAGTTGCAGCTCTGGCCATTCGGTGACCGCAGTCCTGACTTCGTCCGCCGAGCGGCCAAGGAAGTCGCTGACCACCAGGGCCTGGGAGGTAGACATACCCGTGCCCAGCTCGGTGCCGATGTGGCGCAGGCTGATACGCCCGTCGCGGCTGAACTCGACGCTGGCCATGGGTGCTTCAGAGCCGGTGCCGAAGTCCTTCTGGCAAATCGCAAAGCCTACGCCGTACCAGTGATCCTGGTCCTGCGCGTCCATCTGCCGCTTGCGTGCGTCGCGGTTACGCCACCAGTCGTGCACGGCGGCCTTGTCGAGAATCTCGTACAGACGCAGCGCACCCGCCGGGACCGCACCCTGGGTGTTCTTCATGCCCGATTTCAGCGCGTTGGCGCGGCGCAGGTCGATGGCATCGACGCCCAGGCGGCCGGCGATTTCGTCCACCATCATCTCGGTGGCGGCCATGCTCTGCAGGGTGCCGTAGCCGCGCATGGAGCCGGCCTCGACACCGCGGGAATAGTAGGCGGTGACCGACAGGTCGTTCTGCGGCATGTAGTAGATCGACTGCGCAGCGGTAGCGCCCACTGCGGCTACCGACGGGCTGTAGTTGATACGCCCGCCGCCATCGCGGCTCATGTCGGCGCGGAAAATCTTGAAGCTGTTGTCCTTCTTGTCCACGGCCAGTTGGTAGCGGATATCAAAAGCATGACGCTTGATGCCGCTCTGGAACTGCTCGTAGCGGTCGTTGGCCAGGCGGATCGGCACGCCGGCGCCATACAGCGCGGCCACGGCAGCGTAGAAGACGAAGATGTTGTTGTCTTTCGAGCCGTAGCCCACGGTGTAGCCCGGGTGCATGTTCAGCGTGTTCAGGGCGAAGCGCGACGGCTTGATCATGTGCACGCACTCCTGCGCCACTTCGAACGGGCACTGGGTGGCGACCACAAAATGCAGCGTGCCGCTGGCCGGGTCGTACCAGCCGTTGCCGTTGTCCGGCTCCAGCGCGGCAGGTTCGATGGACGGCGTCTTGTAACGCTCGTCGAACACCAGCCAGTCCTCGGGCGGGTTGTCCAGCTGCTCGGCCATGCGCTTGGCGTAGAACAGCCCCTGCTCGGTCAGGTCGCCATGCTGGTTGGGCTCTTTGGACCACACCGGCTTGCGGTTGAGGATGGTGGGGAACAGCATGGAATTCTTCAGGCTGGAGAATTCATCGTCGTCGAACGGCGTGGTGCCACCCACCCGCACGAAGCGGAAGCTGCCGTAAGGGTCGCGCTGGTACAGCGGCGCCTGGGCGCCGTAGCGGATCGCCTTGTCGTTGAACTGCAGCTTGCGCTTGGCTTGGCGGAAGCGCTCGAAGTCGTGCCAGATCAGGATTGCCACCGGGTGGCCGATGAACATCGGCACCTTGCCGGGCGGCAGCAGTGGGTCGGGCGAATGGGCTTCGGGCCAGGCAATGCCATCTTGCTCAAGGTCGGCGGCGGTAACGATGCGGTCCGGCTGCAGCTCGCTGCCGAGCAGGCTCAGATCATGGCCGGCATAGATACGGTCGGCCTTGGTGGCCTTGAGCAGCAGCGCATGGCCTTGCTGCGTGGGCCAGCCGGGCATGTCCTTGGCGCGTATATCGCGGGCGAACACCTTGTCGCCGCACACCTTGGACAAGGCATCGTTACGGAAACGCGCCTTGCCGTCATGGTTCATCCACTTCTGCGGCGAGGTGGTGACGCGTTCCTCCATCAGTGCGGCGAATGCCTGGCTGCCAAGTGGCGCCATGGTCACGCCGACACCAGCGATCAGGCCGCCTTGCAAGAAGGCGCGCCGGGAAATATCACGGTTGGACATGCTTGATCCTCTGGGCAGCAAGGGGGCTGCCCATTTTTTGATTCTTGTGCGGGGAACTCGGAAGGGTGAGAACCTTGTCACGCGAGTCAGAAAAAACTGACTTCTACGTCAACTTTACAACAAGAATGTGGGCATAAGCAAAGTCAAGCCGACAATATGTCGCGGTGTGTCCAAACTGACGCACGGATTTGTAGGACCGTCGTTGTAGGACCGGTTTAACCTTGGGTTAATCGTTCCCAGCCAGCATGGCCCCATTCCTAGATCTGCCAAGGCGAACACATGCGCGTTTTCCTGCTCTTCCTGACACTGCTTCTGGCCGGGCCGTTGCAGGCCAACCCGTTTGACGTCAAACCTGACTTCCTGTCGGTCGACCAAGCCTTCGTACTGACCCATGACCGCCAGGCCGACGGCCAGATGCGCCTGTACTTCCAGATCAAGCCGGGCTACTACCTGTACCAGAAGCGCCTGAAATTCGACGGCCTGCCTACCGAGCAGCACCCGCAGTTGCCGCCGGCGCTCAACCACCATGACGAGTTCTTTGGTGACAGCGCGGTGTACCGCGACCAGCTTGAGCTGCTGCTGCCGGCCAGTGCCCAGGGGCAATTGCGCCTGGGCTGGCAGGGCTGTGCCGATGCCGGCCTGTGCTACCCACCGCAAACCACGCAGGTAGACCTTGGCGGCAGCGTGGCACCCGCCGCCGAGCAAGCCAGCGACCAAGCCCTGGCCAGCGGCCTGCAGCAGGGCCACCTGGCCTGGAGCCTGCTGGCGTTCTTCGGCCTTGGCCTGCTGCTGGCCTTTACCCCCTGTTCGCTGCCCATGCTGCCGATCCTCGCCGGGCTGGTGCTGGGCAATGGCGCCAGCGCCCGACGCGGCTGGCTGCTGGCCGGGGTGTACGTGCTGAGCATGGCGCTGGTGTACGCCGCCCTGGGCGTAGTCGCCGCACTGCTGGGCGCCAGCCTGCAAGCCTGGCTCCAGCAACCCTGGCTGCTGGGCAGCCTGGCGGGGTTGTTCGTGCTGCTGGCCCTGCCGATGTTCGGCGCCTTCGAACTGCAATTGCCGGCGGCCCTGCGTGACCGCCTTGACCGCGCCGGACAAGGCACCCGTGGTGGCAACCTGTATGGTGCGGCGTTGCTCGGCGCGTTGTCCGGCCTGCTGCTGGGCCCGTGCATGACCGCGCCACTGGCCGGGGCGTTGCTGTACATCGCCCAGAGCGGCGATGTGCTGCAAGGGGCGCTGGTGCTGTTCAGCCTCGGTCTGGGCATGGGCGTGCCACTGCTGTTGCTGGTGACCCTGGGCAACCGCTACCTGCCGCGCCCGGGCGCCTGGATGGACCGGGTCAAGGGCGTGTTCGGCTTCGTGTTCCTGGCCATGGCGCTGTACACCGTGCGCAGCCTGCTGCCCGCCACGCTGCTGCTGGCACTGAGTGGCGCCTGGCTGATAGCACTTGCCTGGGCCACCTGGCCAGCCCTGCAACGCCTGCCGGCGTTACGCGCAGTACCGCTGCTGGGCGCCCTGTGGGGTAGCCTGTTGCTGGTAGGCGCCGCCGCAGGTGGCGATGACCTTTGGCAACCGCTGCGCCCCTTAACCGGTGGTGGTGCCACGCCCGTTGCTGGCCAGCATGCCGAAGACAGCTTCGTCACGGTCAGCCGCCCCGAAGACCTGCAACGTGAACTGGATGCGGCCAAGGCCCGTGGCCAGTGGGTGATGCTCGACTACTATGCCGACTGGTGCGTGTCGTGCAAGGTCATGGAAAAACAGGTGTTCGCCCGCAGCGACGTGCAGGCCGGCCTGGCTGGCGTGCACCTGTTGCGCCTGGACGTGACCGCCGACAGCCCGGCCAGCAAAGCCCTGCTGCAACGCTACCAGGTACCCGGCCCGCCCAGCATCATCTGGATTGGCCCCGAAGGCGACGAACGCCGCGCGCGGCGCATTACCGGTGAAGTGGATGCCGCCGCGTTCCAGCAACACTGGGCCCAGACCAGGAGCCAAGGCTGATGCTGACCGTGACGCTCGGGCCACTGACCATGGCCCTCAACCACCTGCTGATGCTCACCGCCCTGGTGATCGCCAGCGTGGTCGGATGGTGGGTCGCCCGGCGTGGTGGCGAAAGCCCGGAATCGGCACTGTTCAACCTGTTCCTGATCGGCCTGCTGTGCGCACGTGCCGGCTTCGTGCTGGCCTACTGGCCGATGTACCGCGATGAGCCGTTGCAGATGATCGACATCCGCGACGGCGGCTTCCTGCTGTGGTCGGGCCTGGCCGGTATCGTCCTCGGTGCCCTGTGGCAAGGCTGGCGCCACCCGGGCCTGCGCCGCCCGCTGGGCTGGGCGCTGTTCAGCGGCGCACTGTTCTGGGGCCTGGCCAGCTTCGGCGGGCACTTGTACAGCAAGGGCACCGAGCTGCCCGAACTGAGCCTGCGCAACGCTGGGGGCCAGCCGGTGGCGCTGCACAGCTACCGCGGCAAGCCATTGGTGATCAACATCTGGGCTACCTGGTGCCCGCCCTGCCGGCGCGAGATGCCAGTGCTGCAACAGGCGCAAAGCGACTACCCGCATGTGACCTTCCTGTTCGTCAACCAGGGCGAGACCCCGGAAAACGTCAGTACCTTCCTCGCCACCACCGGCCTGAGCCTGACCCACGTGCTGTTTGACGGCACCGGCCTGCTGGCCCAGCGCGTCGGCTCCATGGCCCTGCCTACCACCCTGTTCTACGACGCCGACGGGCGCCTGGTCGGCAGCCACCTGGGCGAGTTGTCCCGGGCCAGCCTGCGCCACGCCCTGGAGCCTTTCGACCGGGCCACCGCGCCCGCCCCTGCCGCACAAGGAAACTGACATGCGACTGACTGCACTGCTGCCCCTGTCCCTGGCCCTGCTGGCCGCACCGTCCCTGCAAGCTGAAGAGCCAAAGGCGGTTCAGCAACTGCAAGCCAAGGGGGCTGTGATCAAAGGCAGCTTCGACGCGCCAAACGGCTTGCGCGGTTATGCCGCCGAGTACCAGAACAACGCCCTGGCCCTGTACCTCACCCCCGACGGCAAGCACGTGCTGGTCGGCAGCCTGTTCGACGAGCAAGGCAAGGACCTGAGCGCCGAGCCGCTGGAAAAACTGGTGTATGCACCGATGAGCAAGGAAATCTGGGCGAAGATGGAGAAAACCGCGTGGATCGCCGACGGCAAGGCCGATGCACCCCGCAAGGTGTACCTGTTCAGCGACCCGAACTGCCCGTATTGCAACATGTTCTGGGAACAGGCACGGCCGTGGGTAGAGTCGGGCAAGGTGCAGTTGCGTCATATCATGGTCGGCATCATCCGCGAGGACAGCCCAGGTAAATCGGCGGCGCTGCTGGCGGCAAAAGACCCGGCCAAGGCATTGCAAGAACATGAGAAGGCCGGCAAGGCCAGCAAGTTGAAGGCACTGGAACAGGTGCCAGAGGCCGTGCAACAAAAGCTGGCGGCGAACATGGCGTTGATGGAAGAGATGGGGTTGCAGGCAACCCCGGCGATTTTCTATCAGGATGAAAAAGGCAACCTGCAAAGCCAGCAAGGAGCACCGCGGCCGGAGATGCTGGGGAAGATTCTCGGCAAGCGCTGACGCCCCATGACTTGAAGGTAAATGCAATTCCTGTACGAGCGGCCTTGTGCCGCGAAAGGGCCGCATAGCGGCCCCGGCGATGTTCGCGGCGAAGCTGAAAATGCGGGGCCGCTTCGCGCCCCTTTCGCGGCACAAGGCCGCTCCTACAAGGACAGCGCTGGCCTTGGAGCGCTTACAACCCTTCCAGCTCGGCCATCAGGTCACTGAGCCGGTCGACCTTGTCGTCATCCAGCGCACTGCCCTGCAACCCCTGCACATACTCGGCCAGTTCCTCCACCGTGCTGCACTCGAACATCGCCCGCAGCGGCACGTTCAGTTGCAGCTGCTTCTGCACCCGGGAAGCGACCTGCGTGGCCAGCAGCGAATGCCCGCCCAACTCGAAGAAGTTGTCGTGCACCCCCACCCGCTCGGCTTTGAGCACATCGGCCCAGATACCGGCCAACACCTCTTCCAGCTCGTTACGCGGCGCCTGATAGGCCTGGCTGTGCTGGCCGCCGATGTCGATGGCCGGCAGCGCCTTGCGGTCGAGCTTGCCGTTGGCGTTGTGCGGCAGGCTGTCGAACCAGCCCCAGTGCAGCGGCACCATGTACTCCGGCAACTCGGCACGCAGGCGTTGCTTCACCTGCTCCAGCAACGCGGCGTCGGCAGCGATGCCCTGGTGGGCCACCAGGTAACCGACCAGATACTTGCCATTGACGCCTTCCTGCACGCCCACCGCAGCGTCGCGGATTTCCGCCTGCTCGTGCAGGCGCGCTTCAATCTCGCCCAGCTCGATGCGGTAACCACGGATCTTCACCTGATGGTCGATGCGCCCGACGTACTCCAGCACCCCGTCCGGGCGCTGCCGCGCCAGGTCGCCGGTGCGGTACAGGCGCTCGCCCGCTGCACCGTGCGGATGAGGGATGAACGCCAGTGCAGTGCGCACCGGGTCGCCAACATAGCCACGCCCCACGCCGGTGCCCGCCACACACAGCTCGCCCACCGCGCCCAGCGGCACCAGTGCCTGGTCTTCGCCGAACAGGTACAGGCGGTTGTTGTCGGTCGGCGTGCCGATCGGTAGGTAGCTACCTTGGGTCGACGCGGCATCAACGCGGAAGAACGCCACGTCATCGGAGCATTCTGCCGGGCCGTACGCGTTGACCAGGCCGATCTGCGGGTAACGTTGCAGCCATTGCGCGGCCAGCTCCGGTGGCATGGCCTCGCCGGTCGGCAGCATCCAGCGCAGGCCGTCGAGGGCCTGGTGGTCGTTGGCCAGCATGCCCTGGATCAGCGAGGGCACGCTTTCCAGCACGGTGATGCCGGTGGCTTGCACATGCGCCAGCAGGCCCTGCGGATCATGGGCGATGGCATTCGGCACAATCTCGACCTTGGCTCCAAACAGCGGCGCGGCGAGGAACTGCCACACCGAAATGTCGAAGCTCTGCGAGGCAGTCTGGGCAATCACGTCGTGCTCGCTCAGCGCCAGGTACGGTACCTTGCTCAGCTGATTGTTGAGCATGCCACGCTGCTCCACCATCACCCCTTTCGGCAGGCCGGTGGAGCCAGAGGTGTAGATCACATAGGCCAGGTTGTGCGGGCCGCTGTGGATGCCAGGGTTATGGCTGGCAACCGGGCTTGCCTGGATGTCTTCCCACACCAGCAATTGCGGCCGTACCGTAGCCTCCAGCTCGCCCAGCAATTGCCGGCCTTGCTCGGCACAGGCCGCACTGCACACCAGCACCGGGGTACGGCTGAGCTGGATGATGCTTTGCAGGCGTGCGGCGGGCAGGCCCGGGTCCAGTGGCAGGTAGCCGGCGCCTGCCTTGAAGCTGCCGACGATCATGCCCAACAGCGGCAAACCGCGTTCGGCCAGCAGTGCCACCGGCTGGTCCACCTTCACGCCTGCTGCGACCAGTGCGTGGCCCAAGCGGTTGGCCGCCAGGTTCAGCCCGGCGTAGTCGTAAGACGCCTCCAGGCAGCGGGCGACGGTACGTTCCGGGTGCGCAGCCACTTGCGCTTCGAACTGTGCGATATAGCTCTGCTCCAGTGGATAAGCCCGCTCGGTTCGGTTGCAGTCTTCCAGCAGGAAGCGCTGCTCGTCTGCCCCCAACATCGGTAATTCGCTCACCTCGCCCTCGAAGCCTTGTACCAGTGCCAGCAGCAGCCGCTTGAACTCGGCCAGCAGGCGCTCGACGGTCGGGAAGTCGAAGTAGCGCTGGTCGAAGGACAGGTGCAAGCCCAGGTCATCACCCGGGTAGCACACCGCCGTCAGCGGGAAGTTGGTGTGGGTACGGCCCGAGTCGGAGCTGGCGTTCAGGTGCTGGGCGTGGTCGAGCACGGCGGTTTCCACCGGCGCGTTCTCAAACACGAACAGGCTGTCGAACAGCGGCTGGCCCTTGGGCAATTCGCTGCAATCCTGGATCGCCACCAGCGGCAGGTACTCGTACTCGCGCAGTTCCATGTTGCTTTGCAGCAGGCCCTGCAACCACTGGCGCACACTGCAACGCTCACCCGATACGGGCAACTGCACACGCAAGGCAACGCTGTTGATGAACAGGCCGACAGTGCGCTGCATCTGCGGCATGCTCACCGGGCGCCCGGCCACGGTTACGCCAAAGGCCACGTCGCGGTCGCCGCTGTAGCGTGCCAGCACCAGCGCCCAGGCCGCTTGGGCGAAGGTATTGACGGTAAGCTGGTGGGCCTGGGCCAGTTCGCGCAGGCGCACCCCATCACTCACCTCCAGGCGGGTGTAGCAGTCGCCAACGACCATGCCGCTACCGGCGTGGTCATGGCGCAGCGGGCGGTCGCTAGGGATGGCCGTGGCGCGTTCGAAGCCGGCCAGGTTGGCCTGCCACCAAGCGCGTGCATCATCCAGGCCCTGGCGCTGCAACCAGCCAATGTAGTCGCGATAACGCGGCGGCACCGGCAGCTGGGCCTGGCGACCTTCGCCGAGGGCCTGGTAAACCTCGAAGAAGTCGTTCATCAGCAGCGAGCGGCACCAGGCATCGATCAGGATGTGGTGGTTGCTCATCATGAACCAGTAGCGCTCGTCGGCCACGCGCACCAGGCGCAGGTGGAACGGCGCCTCGCTGAGCAGGGCGAACCCGGCCTCGCGCTCCTGCTTGTGCAGGGCTTGCAGGCGCTGCTCCTGGGCATCGTCGGCGAGGCCGCGCCAGTCTTGGTAGTCCACCGCCAGGTTGCCCGGTTTGTGGATGATCTGCAGCATCGCCTCGCCGCTGTTCCAGCTGAACGATGCCCGCAACGCCTCGTGGCGTGCCACCACCGCCTGCCAGGCCTGGGCAAAACGTTCAGGGTCCAGGGCGCTGTTGATGCGGTAGCGGTCCTGCATGTAGTACAGCCCAGTGCCCGGCTCCAGCAGGGTGTGCAGCAGCATGCCTTCCTGCATATGCGTCAGCGGATACACGTCCTCGATCTGCCCAGCCGGTACCGGTAGCGCGTCGATCTGCTCCTGGGTCAGGTGTGCCAGCGGGAAGTCCGACGGGGTGAAGCTGCCGTTGCCATCGGCCAGGCAATGGGCGACCAGCGCCAGCAGCTCCTGGCGATAGGCTTCGGCCAAACTGGCGATGGTGCGTTCGTCGTAGCGTTCGGCACTGAAGGTCCAACGCAGTTGCAAGGCGCCGCCATACACCTGGCCATCGACGCTCAGCCAGTTGGGCAGCGGTGCATCGAGGTCATGCGCCAAGCCGGCCGGGGCCTCCAGCGGCTGGAACAGCGCCGCGCTGTCGAACTGCTGGTCGAACTGGCCCAGGTAGTTGAAGGTGATACGCGCCTGCGGCAAGGCCGCCATCTGCTCGCGCCCGGCCGGGTCGGCCAGGTAGCGCAGCACGCCGTAACCCAGGCCTTTGTGCGGCACCTGGCGCAGTTGTTCCTTGATGCGCTTGATCGACCCGCCCCGCGCCGCGTCGTCCTCGCCTGGCAGCGGGCGCAGGCTGAGCGGATAGGCATTGGTGAACCAGCCAACGCTGCGGGTCAGGTCCATGTCTTCGAACAGCCCGTCACGGCCATGGCCTTCAAGCTGCACCAGTACTTCTTCATCGCCGCTCCAGCGGCACAGGGCACGCGCCAGCGCCGTCAGCAGCAGGTCGTTGACCTGGGTGTGGTAGGCCGCCGGGGCCTGTTGCAGCAGCTGCCGGGTTTGCTCCACGTCCAGGCCGATGGCCAGGGTGTGGGCGTGGCGGTGCAGGTTGCCACCTTGCGGGTGATCGCACGGCAGTTCGCGGCGCACGCCGCCCAGCTGGCCTTGCCACCAGCCCAGTTCGTCGCGCAGCGAATCGCTGCCGGCGTAGCTGGCCAGGCGCGCGGCCCAGTCGCCCATGGCGTGGGTCTTGGTCGGCAGCGGTTGGCCACGGTAAAGCGCCTGCAAGTCTTCCAGCAGCACCCGCCAGGACACGCCATCGACCACCAGGTGATGGATTGCCAGCAAGAAGCGCTGGGCGCCCTGCCCGTCGCGCACCAGCAAGGCACGCAGCAGCGGGCCCTGTTGCAGGTCGAGGCTACGTTGCAGGTCGGTGTACAACACCTGGCAATCAGCGAAATCGGCAACGGTGGCGGTCCACAGCAGTTGTTCAGTGGCTGGCTGGGCGTACTCGGCCTGCCAGCGGCCGCGGGCCTCACTGAAGCGCAGGCGCAGGCTATCGTGGTGCTGCACCAGTGCAGCCAAGGCCTGCGCCAGTGCGGTTTCATCCAGCGGCTGACGCGCCTCAAGCAACACCGCCTGGTTCCAGTGTTGCGGCTGCGGCACTTCGCTGTCGAAGAACCAGTGCTGGATCGGCGTCAGGCCGGTCTGGCCCTGGCGCAAGCCCTGCTCGATGCTGCTGGCGGCTTCGCTGTGCTGAACCACGGCCGCCAAGGTCTGGATGGTCTGGTGCTGGAACAGGTCGCGCGGGGTGAATTGCAAGCCGGCCTGACGCGCCCGGCTGACCACCTGGATCGACAGGATCGAGTCGCCGCCCAGTTCGAAGAAGTTGTCCTGCACGCCGACCTGGGCGACGTTGAGCACATCGCGCCAGATCTGCGCCAGTTGCGCTTCCACCTCGTTGCCAGGCGCCTGGTATTGCTGGCGGGCCTGCTCCAGGTCCGGCAGCGGCAGGGCACGGCGGTCGAGCTTGCCGTTACCCATCAGCGGCAGGCTGTCGAGCAGCACCAGGTGCGCGGGCACCATGTAGTCCGGCAGGTGCTGGCGGGCATCGGCTTTCACCGCGTCGCGCAGCAGGCTTTGTGCCTCGCTACCGGCAGCGGCTTGCTTGCACACCAGGTAGCCCACCAACTGCTTGCCGCCCGGTAGATCCAAAGCCAGCACCACGGCCTCTTCGACATCGGCATGCGCCTGCAAGCGGCTCTCGATCTCACCCAGTTCAATGCGGAAGCCGCGGATCTTCACCTGCTGGTCGGCACGGCCAACGTACTCGACCAGGCCGTCTGTGCCCAGGCGCACCAGGTCGCCGGTGCGGTACAGGCGGCCACCTTCGGTGCTGAACGGGTCGGCAACAAAGCGCTCGGCACTGAGGCCCGGGCGGTCGTGATACCCCTGGGCCAGGCCGGCGCCGCCAACGTAAAGTTCGCCAATACCGCCTTGCGGCAACAGGGCCAGGTCTTCGTCAAGGATGTAGGCCGTGCGGCTACCGATGACACGGCCAATCGGCACACTGCCCAGCTCCGCAGGCAGCACCTCTGGCGCCAGGCATGCCAGCGGCATGACCACGGTTTCGGTCGGGCCGTAGGCGTTGAAGAACTGCTGCGGCGCAAAGGCCTGGCGGATGCGTTGCAGGTGTTCGCCGGTCAGCGCTTCGCCACCGGTAATCACCAGGCGCACCGGCAGTTGTTCGCCCTGCCCGCCCAGGTATTGGGCCAGCTGGCTGCCGTAGCTGGGGGTGAAGCCCAGGATGCTCACCTGCTGCTCACGCACCAGCTGGCAAATATCCTCGGCGCCCCACTGCCCCTGAGCGCGCAGCACTACACGGGCGCCGCACAGTAGCGGCACCCACAGGCGCTCGCTGGCCGCATCGAAGTTGATCGAATAGAAATGCAGCTCGCAGTCGTCGCTACGCATGCCGAACGCGGCAATCACCGCCTGGCAGTGCATGGCAAACTCGCCATGGCTGACCACCACGCCCTTGGGCTTGCCGGTGGAGCCAGAGGTGTAGATCAGGTAAGCCTGGTGCTGCGGCAGGTTGAGGTTGTCCAGCGGCGCATCGCTGTAGGCCGCCAGGCTGGCGGTGTCGTCCTCCAGGCTCCAGCGGGCCACGCCCTCAGGCAGCTCGCCCAGGGTTTGCAGCAGCTCACGCTGGCTGACCAGCAGGCCGATGCGGCTGTCTTCGATCATGTAGCGCAAGCGGTCGAGCGGGTACTCAGGGTCCAGCGGCACGTAGGCGCCACCGGCCTTGAGGATGGCCAGCAGGCCGACGACCATTTCCAGCGAGCGCTCCAGCGCCAGGCCCACCCGCACCTGCGGGCCGACGCCGCGCTCGCGCAGGGCGCGGGCCAGGCGGTTGGCCTGCTGGTCGAGTTCGGCGTAAGTGATGTGCTGCCCGGCAAAGGTCAGTGCCCCCGCCTGCGGCGTACGGGCCGCCTGGGCCGCAAACAGGCCGTGCAAGGTGTGGTCAAGGTCGAAATCGTGTTCGCCCTGCAATTGCCCCACCAGCACCTGCTGCTCGGCACCGCTCAGCATCGGCAGCTCGCACAGGCGTTGCTGCGGGTTGTCCAGCAGGCCGACCAGCAGTTGCTGCCAGTGCTCGGCCATGCGTGCGATGCGTGGCTCGTCAAACAGGTCACGGCTGTAGGTCAGGCAGCAGCCCAGGCGGCCATCGAGGTCGGTCACCTCCAGGTACAGGTCAAACTTGGTGGCACTGGCGTCGTTGACCAGGTAATCCACCTGCATGCCGGCCAGCGTACGGCTTTGCTGGAAGGCCCAGCGCTGCACGTTGCACATCACCTGGAACAGCGGGTTGTAGGCGCTGCTGCGCGGCGGCTGCAAAGCTTCCACCAGCTGGTCGAACGGCAGGTCCTGGTGCGACTGGCCTTCGATGGCGGCCTGGCGCATCTGCTCAAGCAGCTCACTGGCGGTCATCTGCCCGTCCAGCTCGCAGCGCAGCACTTGGGTATTGAGGAAGGCGCCGATCAGGCCTTCGCTTTCCGGGCGGATGCGGTTGGCCACCGGCGCGCCGATGCGCAGGTCACGCTGGCCGCTGTAGCGGTGCAGCAAGGCGGCCAGGGTGGCGGTCATGGTCATGAACAGGGTCAGGCCACGCTGACTGTTGAATGCATGCACGCGGTCGACCAGCGCCGGGTCGAGTTCAAAGCGGTACAGCTCGCCACGATGGCTTTGTACGGCCGGGCGCGGACGGTCGGCGGGCAATGCCAGCACCGGGTGTTCGTCGCCCAGGCGGGCTTTCCAGTAGTCCAGCTGGCGGGCGCCCTCGCCGCTTTCCAGCCACTGCCGTTGCCACACGCTGTAGTCCAGATACTGCACCGGCAGCGGCGCCAGCGGCGATTCGCGGTCATCGACAAAGGCTTCGTACAGCTCGCCCAGCTCGCGGGCGAAGATGTCCATGGCCCAGCCTTCGGTGACGATGTGGTGCAGGGTGAGCACGAAGAAATGCTCGCGCTCGTCAGCCTTGACCAGGCAGGCGCGCAGCAGCGGGCCGCGCTCAAGGTCGAATGGCTGGTGCGCCTGGTCGTCGGCCAGTTGTTGCAGCCGTTGTTGGCGGGCGTCGCTGGGCAAGGCACTGAAGTCTTGCCAGTCGAGGTGCAGGCCACTGTCTTCGGCCACGCACTGATACGGCACGCCGTCGATGCTGGGGAAGGTGGTGCGCAGGGTTTCGTGGCGCACGATCAATGCCTGCAGCGCACGCTCGAAGGCATCCACATGCAGGGTGCCGCGCAGGCGTGCCATGCCGCCGACGTTGTACGCCGGGCTGCCCGGCTCCATTTGCCAGAGGAACCACATGCGCTGCTGCGAGTACGACAGCGGCACCGCCTGACGGCGGTCGACACGGGCAATTGCGCCTTGCAGGTTGCGCTCGCCGGCCGCCCGGATGCGGGCGATCTCGGCACAGAAGGCGCCCAGTTCGCTGGCTTCGAACAGGGCCTTGAGTGGCAGCTCGACGTCGCAGGCCTGGCGGCTGCGCGAGACGATCTGGGTGGCCAACAGCGAGTGCCCGCCCAGGGCGAAGAAGTCGTCCTGCAGGCCGACGCGCGGCAGGTTCAGCACTTCGCGCCAGATGGCGGCGACCTGTTGCTGCAACTCGGTTTGTGGCTCGACATGTTCGCGTTGCTGCCACACCGGGGCCGGCAGCGCCTTGCGGTCGACCTTGCCGCTGGGGCCCAGTGGCAGTTGTGCCAACGGGATGAGCTGCGCCGGCACCATGTAGCCTGGCAGTTGTTCAGCCAGCACCGACAGCAGCTCGGAAGGTTGGGCGCTGCCGCTGTAATAGCCGACCAGTTGCGCGCCGACGGCATCCTTGTGAATCAGTACCAGCGCCTGTTCCACCCCGGTCTGCGCCAGCAGGCAGGCCTGCACTTCCTCGGGCTCGACACGGAAGCCACGCACCTTCACCTGCTGGTCGAGGCGACCGAGGTATTCCAGGGCTTCAAGCTGCACCTGCCAGCGGGCGCGGTCGCCACTGCGGTACAGCCGCTCGCCATTGCCGTCGGCCTGGGGTACGAAGCGCTCAGCAGTAAGGCCCGGGCGCCCCAGGTAGCCACGGGCCAGGCCTGCGCCACCAAGGTACAGCTCGCCCGGTACACCGGGGGCGGTCAGTTCCAGTTCATCGTCCAGCACGCGGCACAGCACATTGCCCAACGGGCGGCCGATTGGCGAGCGTTCGCCGTCCGCCACCTGGCAGTGCCAATGGGTGACGTTGATGGCGGTTTCGGTCGGGCCGTAGCGGTTATGCAATTGCACCTGCGGCAGCACTTGCAGCACGCGGTCGCGCAAGGCGGCAGACAGTGCTTCGCCACCCGAGAACAGCCGGCGCAGGCTGGTGCAGTTACCCGCCTGCGGCTCCTGGACGAACACTTGCAACAGCGGTGGCACGAAGTGCAGCGTGGTCACCCCATGGGCCTGCACCAATGCAGCGATACGCTGCGGATCGCGGTGTTCACCGGGGCCAGCCAGTACCAGCTTGCAGCCGGTTACCAACGGCCAGAAGCATTCCCACACCGATACATCAAAGCTGATCGGCGCCTTCTGCATCAGCACGTCGCTGTCGTTCAGCGCGTAGGTAGCCTGCATCCACTGCAAGCGTTCAGCCAATGCCGCGTGGGTGTTGCCCACACCTTTGGGCTGGCCGGTGGAGCCAGAGGTGTAGATCACGTAGGCCAGGTTGTCACCGTGCAGGTGCAAGCCAGGCGCGTGGCTGGGCCAGCTGTCCAGGTGCAGTTGGTCAAGGGCGATGGCGCTGACGCCATCAACTTGCGGCAACTTGCCCAGCAGGTTGCTGTGGCTCAGCAGCAGGCCGGCGTTGCAGTCGGCGAGCATGTAGGCCAGGCGTTCGGCCGGGTAGTCGACGTCCAGCGGCACGTAGGCACCGCCGGCTTTGAGGATGGCCAGCAGGCCGACCAGCAACTGTGGCGAACGCTCGATGGCAATCGCTACGCAGGTGTCGGGGCCGACGCCTTTGTCGCGCAGGTAGTGCGCCAGGCGGTTGGACTGCTGGTGCAGTTCGGCGTAGTCGAGGCTGCCGCCGTCCCAGGCCAGGGCGGTGCGCTGCGGGGTCAGGCGTGCCTGCTCATTGAGTTGTTCGACCAGCAGGTGCTGCGGTGCGGCGGCCGGTGCCTGGCCCCAGCCCAGCAGTTGCGTGCGGCCAGGCGCGTCCAGCAATTGCACCTCGCCCAGTGCCCGCTGCGGCGTGGTGCACACCTGTTCCAGCAGCGCCAGCAGGTGATGGGCCAGGCGTTTGACGGTGCTGGCTTCGAACAGCTCGGCAGCATAGTCGAAGGCCAGGCTCAAGCGGCCCTGATGGTCTTCTTCACTGTGCAACTGAAGGTCGAACTTGGCTTCGCGGCTGTGCCACGGCAGTTCGTCAGCCAAAAGGCCCGGCAGGCGGCGCAGGGCCGACAGGTCGCGCTGCTGGTGGTTGAACATGACCTGGAACAGGCCTTGCTCGCGGGCTTCGGGCAGGGCTTCGACCAGCTGTTCGAACGGCAGGTCCTGGTTAGCCTGCGCCTCAAGGGTGGCTTGGCGCACCTGGGCCAGCAGCTGCGTAAATGGCAGGCGGCCATCGAGCTGTGCGCGCAGTACTTGGGTGTTGATGAAAAAGCCGACCAGGCCTTGGGTTTCCAGGCGCGGGCGGTTGGCGTTGGGCACACCGACACGGATGTCAGCCTGGCCGCTGTAGCGGTGAAGCAGTGCCTGCCAGCCGGCCAGCAGGACCATGAACAGGCTGGCCTGTTGTTCGCGGGCCAGGCCTTTGAGTGCTTCGGCGAGCTGGGCCGGTACCTTGAGGTTGAAGCGCGCAGCACTGTGCTGGCGCTGGCTGGTGCGGGGGTGGTCGGTGCACAGGTCGAGCACCGGCAGTTCATCGCCCAGTTGTGCCGTCCAGTATTGCAGTTGGCGTTCGGCTTCACCGGCGGCCAGCCATTGGCGCTGCCAGGTGCCGTAGTCGGCGTAACCCAAGGTCAGCGGCGCCAGGTTGGCCTCCAGGCCCTGGCAGCGGGCGGCGTAAAGCTTGGCGAATTCATCCAGCAGGATATTCAGCGACCAGCCGTCAGCAACGATGTGGTGCAGGGTCACCCACAGCTGATGGTCTTCGTCGCCCAGGCGTGCCAGGGTCACGCGCAGCAACGGGCCCTGGGTCAGGTCGAACGGCTGACGGGCCTCGGCTTCACGCTGGGCAGTGACCTGCTCGGGGGGTTGGCCTTCGAGGTTCAGGCGGCGCAGGCTGAACGGCTGTGGCGGCAGGATGCGTTGCAGGGCCTGGCCGCTTTCTTCGCTGAAAACGGTGCGCAGGGATTCATGGCGCGTCACCAGCGCCTGGAAGGCGGCTTCCAGGGCGCTTTCATCCAGCTCGCCGCGCAGCTGCAGGCCGGCCGGAATGTTGTAGGCCGCCGACTGTGGTGCCAACTGCCACATCAGCCACAAGCGGTTTTGCGCCAACGACTGGGGCAAGGCCTGGGCACGTTCCAGCGTTGCAATGATGGCGTTGCCGCCAGCGCCTTCGGCGATGATCGACGCCACGGCGTGACTGTAATCGGCCAGCACCGGTGCTTCGAACAGGGTGCGCAGGCTCAGGTTGATACCCAGCTCATCGGCCAGGCGTGCGGTAGCCTGAGTGGCGGCGATGGAGTTGCCACCCAGCAGCAGGAAGTGGTCGTCTGCCGCAACCGCTTCTACCTGGAGGATGTCGCGCCACACGGCGGCGATGCGTGTTTGCAGTTCATTGCCAACTGCCGTGCTTGCCGCGGTTGCGCTCACGTCCGGGAAGCGGGCGTAGCAGTCCAGGCTGCCATCGTCCATGCGCAGGCGACAGGCCGAGCGCTGCAGCTTGCCACTGGAGGTCTTGGGCAACGCACCCGGGTTCAGCAGCAGGACCACGGCCGGGGCCTGGCGGCAGGCGTCGGCGATTACCTGGCGCAGGGTCTTGATCAGGTCCTGGGGTTTGATTGCCTTTTGCACGTTGCGGCTGATCTCCACCGCTACGCCGATGCCCTCCTCGCCTTGCTGCTCGACGGCAAACACGGCCACCCGGCCTTTGCGCAGCACCTCGACTTCGCGTTCGAGGGTTTTTTCCAGGTCCTGCGGGTACAGGTTCTGGCCGCGTACGATCAGCATGTCTTTCAGCCGCCCGGTGACAAATACCTCGCCGTCGCGCATGAAGCCCAGGTCGCCGGTGCGTAGCCAGGTCTGGCCGTCCATTTCGACGAAGGTGCGCGCGCTGGCTTCGGGGTTACGCCAGTAACCCAGGGCGATGCTCGGGCCACCGGCCCAGATTTCGCCAACCTGGTTGTCGCCCAGCACCTGTAAGTGCTGCGGCTCGACGACACGGACTGCGTGCCCGGGCTGCGGGTAGCCGCAGCTCATCAGCACGCTGCCTTTGCCCGGCTCGGCGCGGTTGGCGGCGAAGGCTTCGGCGTCCAGTTCCAGCGCGGCAATGCCCTGGCCGCGGCGGCTGCCGCTGACGAACAGGGTGGCTTCGGCCAGGCCGTAGCTGGCAAAGTAGCTCTGCGGGTCGAAGCCGCAGGCCTGGAACTTGTCGGCGAACGTCACCAGGCTGTCCTGGCGGATTGGCTCGGAGCCGGAATAGGCCACGCGCCAGCGGCTCAGGTCGAGCCCGGCCATCGAGGCCTCGCTGACCCGCTCGCTGCACAGCCGATAGGCGAAATCGGGGCCACCGCTGATGGTGCCGCCATACTCGCTGATGGCTTGCAACCAGCGCTGCGGCCGGGCCAGGAAGTAACCCGGCGACATCAACACGCACGGCACGCCACTGAAGATCGGCTGCAACAGGCCGCCAATCAGGCCCATGTCGTGGTATAGCGGCAGCCAGCTGACGATCACGTCGTCGGGGTTGAGGTCGATGCCGAAGCCTTGGCGGATCAACTGCTCGTTGGCCACCAGGTTGCCATGGCTGACCTGCACGCCCTTGGGCAGCGCAGTGGAACCCGAGGTGTACTGCAGGAAGGCAATGTCATCACCTTGCAGCACGGGCTCGCGCCAGTTTGCGGCCAACGCCGGGTCCAGGCCGTCCACTGCCAGCAGCTCAGGGCCGTTGTCTGCCGCCAGCGCATCCAGGCCTTGCAGGCTGCCGTGCAACGCCGCGACGGTCAGCAGCAGGCGTGGCTCGGCATCGTCGATGATCGACAGCAAACGCGCCTGATGGTGTTGGCGCGCAGACTCCGGCGGGTACGCCGGTACCGCGATTACCCCGGCATACAGGCAACCGAAGAACGCCGCCACGTAGTCCGGGCCACTGGGGAACAACAGCACCGCACGGTCGCCGAAGCCGGCACGGGCCTGCAAGGCGGCGGCGATGGTGCGTGCACGCTGGTCGAGGTCCCGGTAACTGAGCACGGCCTGCTCGCCAGGGGCGTCGGCCAGAAAGCGCAAGGCGATCTTGTCCGGGGTCTGCGCGGCGCGTTGCGCCAGTGCCTGGACCAGCGAGAGCGGGAGTTCGAAGGCGTCCGTCATGGGGTGTTCCTGCCAGTGTCTGGTTGGGGCGGGCCGGCTGCACCGCGATGGTGGGCGGGCAACGTAAGGCGGCCGGATGTACACAGGGGAACGGATGGGCAGGGGAAGAAATTAGCGGGGTTGAGGTTTCGGATTACGTGAAGGTTGCCGGGTGTATGCCTTGAGCGGTGTAGCGCTTGGGAGATCGAGCGCCGCCCGCGCGGCGCATCGCCGGCAAGCCAGCTCCCACATTTGTTTCGGGCCAATTATTCCTGGGGCAGAGGCGCGCGGCGCTTAGAACTGAAAGATACAGATACTAATTTCGTTTCGTATTTGACAATCATTATCATTCTGAATAGCTTGTCGCACGTCGTAGGAAGCTTCCCAGCCTTGGGGGCCTCCTTTCCCCTCTGTGACAAGGTGATTTCCATGGCGGAACAACTATCCACAAGTAAGTGCGATTCACCATTACTCCAGGCCTTCGTCGACAACCGCAGCATCCTGGTCAAGATCGCTGCCCGTATCACCGGCTGCCGCTCGCGCGCCGAAGATGTGGTGCAGGACGCCTTCTTCCGGCTCAGCGCCGCCCCGCAGATCACCTCGTCGTTCAAGGCGCAGCTCAGCTACCTGTTCCAGATCGTGCGCAACCTGGCGATCGATCACTACCGCAAGCAGGCGATGGAGCTGAAGTACTCCGGCAGCGAGGAGGAAGGCCTGAACGTGGTCATCCAGAACGCCTCGCCCGAAGCCACTCACATCAACCTTGCCGCACTGGACGACATTGCCGAGGCGCTGAACGAACTGCCGCAGCGTACCCGCTATGCGTTCGAGATGTACCGCCTGCATGGCGTGCCGCAGAAAGACATTGCCAAGGAGCTGGGCGTGTCGCCGACACTGGTCAATTTCATGATTCGCGATGCGCTGGTGCACTGCCGCAAGACCGCCAATCGCCAAGGCTGAACCTTCGAGGTTGCCGGGGGCGCTTCGCACCCCTTTCGCGGCACAAGGCCGCTCCTACACGGGACCGCGATCTCCTGTAGGAGCGGCCTTGTGCCGCTAAGGCCCTCAAGCCAGCTTGCAACGGTCGAAGAACCGCTCCCGCCCCAGAATCATCAGCGCCGCACGCTTGTGCGGGAAGTCGAATTCCTTGTCGCAATGGAAGCACTGGTCGTGCATGTAACCGATCATCTTGCCATTGTCGGCACGCGGTTCAGCCACCACCCGCTGGGTACGCGGGTCATCCAGGAACAGGTAATGCACCAGCGCCGATAGCCAGCTGGCCACCTTGTGCGGCCCGCGATGGCTCTCCTCCCCCACCAGCATGTGAATACCGCGGTCGAAGTCATCGGCCGGGTAGAACGGCGCAATGCGATCTTCCTTGGCCCAGTACGCCTCGAAGTAGGCAAACGGCTCATCATCAAAGCAGCCGATCAACGTCAGGGTATGCGGGTCGGCCTCCAGCTTGTCCAGGTACTCGCGGTGTTGCGCCAGCGAGCCGCTCTCCTGCCAGAACGCATCCACCCGCGGGTTGTTCTGCCAGCGGTTGAAACGCTCCAGGTCGTGCTCGATCTCCAAGGTGCGCAATGAGACCCAGCTACCCAGGCGTGCATCGAAGCGCCGATACACTTCGCCACGAGGCTTGGGTGCGCGGCGCGGGTGGCGCTTGCCGTTGCTGATCTGCATCTGCTGCGGGTACACCGCCGCCACCGACTCACCCAGCCAGGGCTGGGGCAATTGCCAGAACAGCGCTCTTTCACACACAAACTGACCGGGCTGCTCCCCCACCAGCAGCAAACCACTGGCCAACGCCTGGGGCTGTGCCTCAGGGACGTGCCAGGCCAGGCGCTGACAGGCCGTGTCGCGGGACAGCAGCCAGTAGCAGGCAGCCCACAAGGCTTGATAGGGGCGCTCTGGGCAGAGGCGCTCAAGGTGAACGTGCAAGGTAGCGCCCGCCTCCAGGCGCACCTGGACCAGTGGGCGACCTTCGAGGGTGAGGCTTAGCCAACTGTCACCCTCCTCGGCACTGAGGCTGCGCCAGCGTGGTGGTGATTGGGGCTGCGAAGCGGCATCGAACGGCATGGGCTGGGCTCACGAAAATGAAGAAAAGGCTCACTGTTGAGAACGCTGCCGCGGTACCTGAATTTAGTCTTGGGGTACCGAGACGGTGATGCGGTAGGGTTCGAAGATGCGTGCCAACTCACCGCTGTCACGCAGGTCACGCAGCAGGCCGGCGAACGACTGCTCGCCGATAGGTGCACCCGGACGCAGCAAGGCGTAGTGATGATAGACCTGGTCGATGCGTTGCGAAGGCACCAACTGCGCCCGGCTGGCCGGGTTGCGCGCCAGGAAATCGCTGAGGTAGGAGCGCGTGACCAGGGCGATATCGGCGCGGCCAGCCTGCACCATCAGCAAATTACTGTCGTGGGAGTAGGTCAGGGTTGCGTTATAGGCTTCGCGCAGGTAGTCCGGGTCGGAGTTGAAGCGGGCGAACGCGTAGTGGTAGCCGTTGAACAATGCCAGGCGCTTGTCACTCAGGTCATCGAAGTAGTGCGGGTCGCTGCCATTGGCCTTTCGGGCAACGAACACTTCGGCATCCTCCAGGCCCATGTCCACGGTCTGATGGGCAATCTGCTCCCAGCCCCATTGCGGGTTCTCGAAAATCGCCATGTCGGTGCGTCCCTGCTGGAAGTCACCAAAACGCCGCTGGATTGACGTGGGCACCAGGACAAAGTGATAGCCCTGCTGCAAGCGATTGAGCGCGTCGACCAATTGCGGCAGCAGGCCGGTGTCGGCCCCCTGCTCAGGGCGCACCGTGTAGGGCGGGAAATGCGCCGCGCCAATCTTCACTTCGACGGCATCGGCAGCCCATGCCGGCACCGCCAGCCAGTACACGGCCAGCAGCATCAGGGTGGACAGGGCCTTGAGGCCGGGCGCTGGAGTCAAGACGGACACTCATCACGGTTCATGCCTGGGTCCGCTTAAGCTAGGCGTTTTCCGGGGGCGGCACAACTGCTGGTACCTGCTCTTTACGCCAAAGCAGGCGGCAAAATGCCAGGGGGTGCCGTATGCGCAGAGATTGGCTACGCTCTAGCAGGATCTGCAAGGGAGCCTGGTATGGGCCATTGGTTGGTGATCGACCTGGAAGCCACCACCGACGATGGTGGGTGGCCGGTCACAGAGATGGAAGTCATTGAAATAGGCGCAAGCCTGGTTACCCGCGAAGGCCGTGAGGTCGACCATTTCCAGCGTTTTGTGCGGCCACGGCGGCGTCCGCAGCTCACGCCGTTCTGCCGTGAGCTGACGCACATCAGCCAGGCCAACGTGGACGGCGCCGCACCGTTTCACGAGGTGTGGGCAAGCTTCGAGCGCTGGCTCGGGCACCACCGTGGGCAGCTCCAGGCCTGGGTCAGCTGGGGCGACTACGACCGCCAGCAACTGCATCAGGAATGGCAACAGCACGGGCTCGACAGCCTGTTGCGCACCCTGCCGCACATCAACCTCAAGCAGCGCTTTGCCAAAGCCCGTCACCTGCAACGCCCCACGGGTTTGAACGGAGCCTTGCAACTGGCCGGCATGCACTTTTGTGGGCAACAGCACCGGGCGCTGGAAGACGCACGCAACACGGCGCGGTTGCTACCGTTGACGCTCCCCGCCAACAGCCCCTGAAAGCAGATGACGAGGCCTGTGGGCTTGGGCATACTGGCCAGCCCTTTTTCATCCCCCTTTTCAGGAGTCGCCCATGTTCCAGGTCAACGAGTACTTCAACGGCACCGTCAAGTCGATCGCATTCGCGGGCGAAGAAGGCCCGGCCACTGTCGGCGTCATGGCCCCGGGCGAATACGAGTTCGGCACTGCCAAGCGCGAGATCATGCACGTGGTATCGGGCGCCCTGACCGTGAAACTGCCAGGCAGCGACAACTGGGAAACCTTCAACGCGGGCGACAAGTTCAATGTTGCCGCTGACAGCAAGTTCCAGCTGAAGGTAGCGGTTGATACCGCTTACCTGTGCGAGTACCGCGACTAAGCGTCAGCCTGCACCGGCGCTATCGCCGGCAAGCCAGCTCCCACAGGGTTCTGCGCCAATCTTGAATTGGGTGCAGTCCTTGTGGAAGCGGGCAAGCCCGCGAAGCATCCAGCGCTAACCTTTCAGGAAATCAGCAATCCTTTCAGCCGCCGCCTGCATATGCTGCGCATGGCTGAACCCCGAGGCCTTCAACGGCCTCAGGTCATGGTCCCCCGCCACTAGCCAGCTCACCTCGATTGCCGGCGACAACGCATACCCCGCCACCGCCTCGCGGTTACCCAGCGCATCCCGTTCGCCCTGCACGATCAGCGTCGGGGTCTTCAACCCTGCCAGGTGCTCCACCCGCGGCTTCTCAGGTTTGCCCACCGCGTAAAACGGATAGCCCAGGCACACCAGCGCATCCGCGCCCAATTCGTCGGCCAGCAGGCTCGCCATGCGCCCGCCCATGGACTTGCCACCCACGGCCAACTTGCCCGCGACCAAAGGTCGCACCTGCCGGTACACCTCGCGCCAGCATTCCAGCAACACCTTCTGCGGGTTCGGCGGCCGTTTGCCGCCGGTAACCCTGCGCTCGGCCATGTACGGGAACTCGAAGCGCACTACCGCTACGCCAAGCGCCGCAAGCCTTTGCGCCATTTCGTCCATGAACCCGCTGTCCATCGGCGCACCTGCGCCGTGGGCCAGGATCAGGCAGCCCTTGTAGCCGTCCTTACCCTGAGCCTGTGGAGGATCGCAGCGCAAGCCTGGGACATTTCCGACCTTCGCCCATTGATCCCCGTCAATACCGGCACTTTGCCCATTAATCATGCTTGCCTCGCTGTAAAGCCTGCCAAATAACCGTGGATGGGAACCCATACATGAACACAACCAGCAGTACCGCCTATAACTACAAGGTGGTCCGCCAATTCGCCATCATGACGGTGGTGTGGGGAATCGTCGGGATGGGGCTCGGCGTCTTCATCGCCGCCCAGCTCGCCTGGCCTTCCCTCAACTTCGACCTCCCCTGGACCAGCTTCGGCCGCCTGCGCCCCCTGCATACCAATGCGGTGATCTTCGCTTTCGGCGGCTGCGCACTGTTCGCCACCTCCTATTATTCGGTGCAACGCACCTGCCAGACCACCCTGTTCGCACCGGGCCTGGCCGCGTTTACCTTCTGGGGCTGGCAGCTGGTGATCCTGCTGGCGGCTATCAGCCTGCCGTTGGGCTACACCAGCCCAAGGAATACGCCGAACTGGAATGGCCGATCGACATCCTGATCACCATCGTCTGGGTGGGCTACGCCATCGTGTTCTTCGGCACGCTGATGAAGCGCAACACCAAACACATCTACGTAGGTAACTGGTTCTTCGGTGCCTTCATCCTCACCGTGGCGTTGCTGCACATCGTCAACAACCTGGAGCTGCCGGTCAGCCTGACCAAGTCGTACTCGGTGTATGCCGGTGCCACCGATGCCATGGTGCAGTGGTGGTACGGCCACAACGCGGTAGGCTTCTTCCTGACTGCGGGCTTCCTGGGGATGATGTACTACTACGTGCCCAAGCAGGCCGAACGCCCGGTGTATTCCTATCGCCTGTCGATCGTGCACTTCTGGGCGCTGATCACCCTGTACATCTGGGCCGGCCCGCACCACCTGCACTACACCGCCCTGCCCGACTGGGCGCAGTCGCTGGGCATGGTGATGTCGCTGATTTTGCTGGCACCGAGCTGGGGCGGCATGATCAACGGCATGATGACCCTGTCGGGGGCGTGGCACAAACTGCGCAGCGACCCGATCCTGCGCTTCCTGGTCGTATCGCTGGCGTTCTACGGCATGTCCACCTTCGAAGGGCCGATGATGGCCATCAAGACGGTCAACGCCCTGTCCCACTACACCGACTGGACCATCGGCCACGTGCACGCCGGCGCCTTGGGCTGGGTGGCCATGATCTCGATCGGTGCGCTGTACCACACCATCCCGAAAGTGTTTGGCAAGGAACGCATGTACAGCCTTGGCCTGATCAACGCGCACTTCTGGCTGGCCACTATCGGCACCGTGCTGTACATCGCCTCGATGTGGGTCAACGGCATCGCCCAGGGCCTGATGTGGCGCGCAGTGAACAGCGACGGCACGCTCACCTATTCGTTCGTGGAAACCCTGGTAGCCAGCCACCCAGGCTTTGTCGTGCGCTTCGTCGGCGGCGCGATCTTCCTCAGCGGCATGTTCCTGATGGCCTGGAACACCTGGCGCACCGTGCGTTCGCCAGCGCTTGACGTCGCCCCTGCGAACGCCCAGTTGGCTTGAGGAGAAACGCCTGATGAAACATGAAGTCATCGAGAAAAACGTCGGCCTGATGGCCCTGCTGATGGTGTTCGCCGTCAGTATCGGCGGCCTGACCCAGATCGTCCCGCTGTTCTTCCAGGACGTCACCAACAAGCCGGTGGAAGGCATGAAGCCCTACACCGCGCTGCAACTGGAAGGCCGCGATATCTACATCCGCGAAGGCTGCGTGGGCTGCCACTCGCAGATGATCCGCCCGTTCCGTGCCGAAACCGAGCGCTACGGCCACTACTCGGTGGCCGGTGAGAGCGTGTGGGACCACCCGTTCCTGTGGGGCTCCAAGCGTACCGGGCCGGACCTGGCCCGTGTTGGCGGCCGTTACTCGGACGACTGGCACCGCGCGCACTTGTACAACCCGCGCAACGTGGTGCCGGAGTCGAAGATGCCGTCTTACCCGTGGCTGGTCGCCCAGCAGGTCGACAACAGCCACACCGACGTCAAGATGCGCACCCTGCGCACCCTGGGCGTGCCGTACACCGACGACGACATTGCCGGCGCGCGCGACGCGGTCAAGGGCAAGACCGAAATGGATGCGCTGGTCGCCTACCTGCAGGTGCTCGGCACCGCGATCAAGAACAAGAGGTAAGTGCGATGGAAATGGACATCGGCATGATCCGCGGCCTGGGCACCCTGGTGGTGATGATCGCCTTCATCGGCCTCTCCCTGTGGGTATTCAACCGCCGCCGCGACCGTGATTTCGCCGAAGCGCGCTTGCTGCCCTTCGTCGACGACCGCCTGCCCCCTGCCGGGCAGGAACCTGCTGCCACGACTGCTGCAAGGAGTAACGGGCAATGACCACCTTCTGGAGTACGTACATCAGCGTACTGACCATCGGTAGCCTGATCGGCCTGACCTGGCTGCTGCTCGCCACCCGCAAGGGCGAAAGCAAGAACACCACCGACCAGACCATGGGCCACAGCTTCGATGGTATCGAGGAATACGACAACCCGCTGCCCAAGTGGTGGTTCTGGCTGTTCGTCGGCACCCTGGTGTTTTCGGTCGGCTACCTGATCCTCTACCCGGGCCTGGGCAACTGGAAAGGCATCCTGCCGGGCTATGAAAATGGCTGGACCGGTGCCAACGAATGGCAAAAGGAAATGGACAAGGCCGATGCCAAGTTCGGCCCGATCTTCGCCAAGTACGCCGCCATGCCCGTGGAAGAAGTGGCCAAGGACCCGCAGGCACTGAAAATGGGCAGCCGCCTGTTTGCCTCCAACTGCTCGGTGTGCCACGGCTCGGACGCCAAGGGTGCCTTTGGCTTCCCCAACCTCACTGACAAGGATTGGCGCTGGGGCGGTGAAGCAGAAACCATCAAGGCGTCGATCATGAATGGCCGTCATGGCGTGATGCCGGCCTGGGCTGAGGTGATCGGCCAGCAGGGCGTGGCCGATGTGGCCGCATTCGTGCTGACCAACCTTGACGGCCGCAGCCTGCCTGAAGGGAGCAAGGCCGACGTGGCCAAGGGCAAGGAGATTTTCGCCGCCAACTGCGTGGCTTGCCACGGGCCTGAAGGCAAGGGCACCCCGGCCATGGGCGCACCCGACCTGACTCACCCGCAGGCGTTCATCTACGGTTCGAGCTTTGCCCAGCTGCAACAGACCATTCGTTATGGTCGCCAGGGGCAGATGCCGGCGCAGGCCGATATCCAGGGCAACGACAAGGTGCACCTGCTGGCGGCGTATGTGTATAGCCTGTCGCAGGGTGGCGCTGCTGAAACCGTGACCTCCAAGTAGTACCCCGGGGCCGCTTTGCGGCCCATCGCGACACAAGGCCGCTCCTACAAGGGACCGCATTTCCTCTGTAGGAGCGGCCTTGTGTCGCGAAAGGGCTGCAGAGCAGCCCCAGCTCTCTCCCGCCGTACTCCCTCCCTTGCACCCCCTCCGAACACAACTAAGCTTGTTGCCTCAGTGGGCTTCGCTGCGAAAAGACCGAAGCAGACGCGGCGCATAGCCTGTCGCCGTCCCGATAAAAAGCTTGACCGATCGATCAGAAAAAGGTGAAAAACGGTACACATTACAAATATTTATTTGTGTACAATCGTCCAGACCCGATCACTGCGGGACATCAGTGAACGGGCCCGGACACGGGTCGGCGTACCAAAGTTGCGTTGCGGTAGCCTTGCTGGTTATCAATACTGGCGCCGATTTTTCGACCAACAAGAACATCAAAACCGTGGAACCTTAGAATGAGCACAGCAATCAGTCCGACTGCTTATAACTATAAGGTCGTCCGCCAGTTCGCCATCATGACGGTGGTCTGGGGGATCCTTGGCATGGGCCTCGGCGTCTTCATCGCCTCGCAGCTGGTATGGCCGCAACTGAACCTGGACCTGCCCTGGACCAGCTTCGGCCGCCTGCGCCCGCTGCACACCAACCTGGTGATCTTCGCCTTCGGGGGCTGTGCGCTGTTCGGCACCAGCTACTACGTGGTGCAGCGCACCTGCCAGACCCGGCTGATCTCCGACAGCATGGCCGCCTTCACCTTCTGGGGTTGGCAGGCGGTCATCGTCGGCGCGCTGATCACCCTGCCGATGGGCTACACCACCACCAAGGAATACGCCGAGCTCGAATGGCCGCTGGCGATCCTGCTGGCCATCGTCTGGGTCACCTACGGGCTGGTGTTCTTCGGCACCATCGTCAAGCGCAAGACCAAGCACATCTACGTCGGCAACTGGTTCTACGGCGCCTTCATCGTGGTGACCGCGATGCTGCACATCGTCAACCACATCTCGCTGCCGGTCAGCCTGTTCAAGTCGTACTCGGCCTACGCCGGTGCCACCGACGCGATGATCCAGTGGTGGTACGGCCACAACGCCGTGGGCTTCTTCCTCACCACCGGCTTCCTGGGGATGATGTACTACTTCGTGCCCAAGCAGGCCGAGCGGCCGATCTACTCGTATCGCCTGTCGATCGTGCACTTCTGGGCGCTGATCACCCTGTACATCTGGGCCGGCCCGCACCACCTGCACTACACCGCCCTGCCCGACTGGGCGCAGTCGCTGGGCATGGTGATGTCGATCATCCTGCTGGCGCCAAGCTGGGGCGGCATGATCAACGGCATGATGACGCTGTCCGGTGCCTGGCACAAACTGCGCACCGACCCGATCCTGCGCTTCCTGGTGGTATCGCTGGCGTTCTACGGCATGTCCACCTTCGAAGGCCCGATGATGGCCATCAAGACCGTGAACTCCCTGTCGCACTACACCGACTGGACCATCGGCCACGTGCACGCCGGCGCCCTTGGCTGGGTGGCAATGATCTCGATCGGTGCCGTGTACCACATGATTCCGAAACTCTACGGTCGCGAGCAGATGCACAGCATCGGCCTGATCAACGCGCACTTCTGGCTGGCCACCATCGGCACTGTGCTGTACATCGCCTCGATGTGGGTCAACGGCATCACCCAAGGCCTGATGTGGCGCGCCATCAACGATGACGGCACCCTCACCTACTCGTTCGTCGAAGCCCTGCAGGCCAGCCACCCTGGCTATATCGTCCGCGCCCTGGGCGGTGCGTTCTTCGCCAGCGGCATGCTGCTGATGGCCTACAACGTGTTCCGTACCGTACGTGCCGCCAACCCGGCACAGGCTGAGGAAGCCGCCAAGATCGTCGTTGTGGGAGCGCACTGATGAAGCATGAAGCCGTCGAGAAGAACATAGGCCTGCTGGCCTTCTTCATGGTCATCGCCGTCAGCGTCGGTGGCCTGACCCAGATCGTCCCGCTGTTTTTCCAGGACGTCACCAACAAGCCGGTCGAAGGCATGAAGCCGCGCACCGCGCTGGAAGTGGAAGGCCGCGACATCTACATCCGCGAAGGCTGCGTAGGTTGCCATTCGCAGATGATCCGCCCGTTCCGCGCCGAAACCGAGCGCTACGGCCACTACTCGGTGGCCGGTGAGAGCGTGTGGGACCACCCGTTCCTGTGGGGCTCCAAGCGTACCGGGCCGGACCTGGCCCGCGTGGGTGGCCGCTACTCCGATGACTGGCACCGCGCGCACCTGTACAACCCGCGCAACGTGGTACCGGAATCGAAGATGCCGTCCTACCCGTGGCTGGTCGAGAACAAGCTCGACGGCAAGGACACCGCGAAGAAGCTGGAAGTGCTGCGCACACTCGGTACCCCGTACACCGATGCCGACATTGCCGGCGCACGTGACGCGGTCAAGGGCAAGACCGAAATGGACGCCATCGTCGCGTACCTGCAAGGTCTTGGCACCATCATCAAGAGCAAACGGTGACGCTGATGGATATCGGGATGATTCGCGGCCTGGGCACCGTCGTGGTGATGGTGGCCTTCGTGGGCCTGGCGCTGTGGGTGTTCAACCCACGGCGTAAAAAGGACTTCGACGAAGCGACCCAACTGCCCTTCGCGGATGACCCCGAGGCCACCCGGCACGTCGAGCAAGCAAAAGCTTCTGGGAGCAAAAAACAATGACAACCTTCTGGAGTCTGTACGTTACCGTCCTGACCCTGGGCACCATCTTCTCGTTGACCTGGCTGCTGCTGTCGACCCGCAAAGGCCAGCGCGAAGAGGTCACCGACGAAACCGTCGGGCATGCCTTCGATGGCATCGAGGAATACGATAACCCACTGCCTAAATGGTGGTTCTGGCTGTTCGTCGGCACCATCATCTTCGCCCTCGGCTACCTGGTGCTGTACCCGGGCCTGGGTAACTGGAAAGGCATCCTGCCGGGCTACTCGTACCTGGATAACGACAAGCAGACCGAGTTTTCCAACGGCCAGCCAGGCTGGACCGGGGTGCACGAGTGGGAAAAGGAAATGGCCAAGGCCGACGCCCGCTTCGGGCCGATCTTCGCCAAGTTCGCCGCCATGCCCATCGAGGACGTGGCCAAAGACCCTCAGGCACTGAAGATGGGTGCACGGCTGTTCGCTTCCAACTGCTCGGTGTGCCATGGCTCCGACGCCAAGGGTGCCTTCGGCTTCCCCAACCTGACCGACAACGACTGGCGCTGGGGCGGCGAGCCGGACACCATCAAGACCACCATCATGGGCGGCCGCCACGGCGTGATGCCGGCCTGGGCGGAGGTGATCGGTGATCAGGGCGTGGCCGATGTGGCTGCATTCGTGGTCAGCAAGCTCGATGGCCGCACGCTGCCAGAGGGCACAAAGGCCGATGCCGAGAATGGCCAGAAGATCTTCGCCGCCAACTGCGTGGCCTGCCACGGGCCGGAAGGCAAGGGTACCCCAGCCATGGGCGCGCCGAACCTGACCCACCCGCAAGCGTTCATCTACGGGTCCAGCTTTGCCCAGCTGCAGCAGACCATTCGTTATGGTCGCCAAGGGCAAATGCCGGCGCAGGAACAGTTGCAGGGTAATGACAAGGTGCACTTGCTGGCGGCTTATGTTTATAGCCTGTCGCACCAGGCTGAACCGGCCAAGGCCGAGTAAGCAGGCCCGGCCCTATCGCCGGCAAGCCAGCTCCCACAAGTACAGCACAGGTCCAGAACCCTGTGGCGGACCTGTGGGAGCTGGCTTGCCGGCGATGAGGCCAGTAAATGCAACACCTGATGACCTGGATCAATTGACACCCGCCATAACACGATTCACACCACGAACCCAACGCGACTAAAGGTCGCAGTGCGACCCCATACTGCCATCAGCGGCGTATCATGGGCCGTAGAGCGCTAGCAGATTGCGCGAGACTGCGGCCGGCAAGCACTGGCCGCGGCGTTTCTCCACTGCCGTGGGACTTGATGATGAGCAAGCAAATTCCGGTACATGATGTCACCCCGCCTGCCAGCAAAGGGAAGGATTCCGTCGACCTCTACGCCTCCCGGGAAAAAATCTACACCCGCGCCTTCACCGGCCTGTTCCGCCGCCTGCGCATGGTCGGCGGTGCAGTGCTGTTTCTGCTGTACTTCGGTACCGTGTGGCTGAACTGGGGCGGTCACCAGGCCGTATGGTGGAACCTGCCCGAGCGCAAGTTCTACATCTTCGGCGCCACCATCTGGCCGCAGGACTTCATCCTGTTGTCAGGCATTCTGATCGTCGCGGCATTCGGCCTGTTCTTTGTCACCGTGTACGCAGGCCGTGTGTGGTGCGGCTACACCTGCCCGCAAAGCGTGTGGACGTGGATTTTCATGTGGTGCGAAAAGGTTACCGAAGGCGACCGCAACCAGCGCATGAAGCTCGACAAAGCCCCCATGAGCGGCAACAAGTTCCTGCGCAAGTTCGCCAAGCACAGCCTGTGGCTGCTGATCGGTTTCGTCACCGGCATGACCTTTGTCGGCTATTTCTCGCCCATTCGCGAGCTGGTCATCGAATTCTTCACCGGCCAGGCCGATGGCTGGGCCTACTTCTGGGTCGGTTTCTTCACCCTGGCCACCTACGGCAACGCCGGCTGGCTGCGCGAGCAGGTGTGCGTGTACATGTGCCCCTATGCGCGCTTCCAGAGCGTGATGTTCGATAAAGACACGCTGATCGTGTCCTACGACCCGCGCCGCGGCGAAATCCGCGGGCCACGTAAGAAAGATGCTGACTACAAGGCCCAAGGCCTGGGTGACTGCATCGACTGCACCATGTGCGTACAAGTCTGCCCCACCGGCATCGATATCCGTGACGGCCTGCAGATCGAGTGCATCGGCTGCGCCGCGTGCATCGACGCCTGCGACAGCATCATGGACAAAATGAACTACCCCAAAGGGCTGATCAGCTACACCACCGAGCACAACTTGTCCGGGCAAAAAACCCACATGCTGCGCCCACGCCTGATCGGCTATGCCGCGGTGCTGCTGGTGATGATGATCGGCCTGGCGACTGCCTTCGCCACCCGTTCGCTGGTCGGTTTCGATGTGAGCAAGGACCGCGTGCTGTACCGCGAAAACGCACAGGGCCGGATCGAGAACGTATACAGCTTGAAAGTGATGAACAAGGACCAGCGCGACCACGTCTACGTACTGGACGCCGTCGGCCTGCCGGACCTCAAGCTCGAAGGCCAGCGCGAGATCCGCGTGGCTGCCGGTGATATCGTCAGCCTGCCAGTGCAGCTGTCTGTAGCCCCCGAGAAGCTGCCATCGACCACTAACGAAATCACCTTCACCCTCAAGAGCGCCGACGACAGCGACGCCCAGGTTGAAGCCAAGAGCCGTTTCATCGGCCCACAGATCCGCTAAGAGAGAAAACGCACAATGCCTGCCGCCACCGCCACCAGCCCCTGGTACAAGCACCTCTGGCCCTGGATCATCATTGGCATCCTCACCACCTCGGTGTGCCTGAGCCTGACCATGGTCAGCATCGCTGTACGTAACCCGGACAACCTGGTGAACGACAACTACTACGAGGCAGGCAAAGGCATCAACCGCTCGCTGGACCGCGAACTGCTGGCACAGCAACTGGGCCTGAAGGCCAGCGTGCACCTGGACGAGCTGACGGGCGAAGTGGACCTGCGCCTGACCGGCAGCAGTGGCCCGCAGAGCCTGGAGCTGAACCTGATCTCGCCAACCCAGCCAGAAAAGGACCGCAGGGTGCTGCTGAGCCGGGTTGAGGCAGGGCGCTATGTGGGGCAACTGGAGGACAAGGTCGACGGGCGGCGCTTTGTCGAGCTGCTGGGCAGTGAAGGGGGCCAGGTGTGGCGCTTGTTCGAAGAGGAAAAAGTGGAGCATGGTGTGACCTTGCAGCTGGGTGACGAAGCCCTGCAAGGTGCCGAGCACCAGCAATGATCCTTGGTATGAATGGGGGCGCTTTGCGCCCCTTTCGCGACACAAGGCCGCTCCCACAGGAGAACGCACATCCCTGTGGGAGCGGCCTTGTGTCGCGAAAGGGCTGCAAAGCAGCCCCGGCGATCTCACGACATAAGACTGTTCCAAAATGACCCAGCCCACCCCCTGCTACCACTGCGCCCTGCCCGTCCCCGCCGGCAGCCGCTTCACCGCCGTGGTCCTCGGCGAGCCCCGGCAGTTCTGCTGCCCCGGCTGCCAGGCGGTGGCCGAGTCGATTGTCGCCGGTGGCCTGGAGCACTACTACCAGCACCGCAGCGACAACAGCGCCAACCCCGAGGCCCTGCCCAGGCAGCTGCAAGACGAACTGGCCCTGTACGACCGCAGCGATGTGCAGCAAACCTTCGTCCGCCACCAGGGCGAGCTGGCCGAAACCACCCTGCTGGTCGAAGGCATCAGTTGCGCCGCCTGCGGCTGGCTGATCGAAAAGCACCTGCGCAACCTGCCCGGCGTCGCCGAGGCGCGCCTGAACCTGTCCAACCACCGCCTGCTGCTGAGCTGGGACGACAAGCAATTGCCGCTCTCGCGCCTGCTCGCCGAGTTGCGCCAGATCGGCTACGCCGCCCACCCCTACCAGCCCGACAAGGCCGCCGAGCAGCTGGCCCAGGAGAACCGCAGCGCCCTGCGCCGCCTGGGCGTGGCCGGGCTGCTGTGGTTCCAGGCAATGATGGCGACCATGGCCACCTGGCCGGAATTCAACATCGACCTGTCACCTGAACTGCACACCATCCTGCGCTGGGTGGCACTGTTCCTGACCATCCCCATCGTCTTTTACAGCTGCGCGCCGTTCTTCAAAGGCGCTGCACGCGACCTGCGCACCCGCCACCTGACCATGGACGTTTCGGTGTCGCTGGCCATTGCCCTGGCCTTTGGCGCCGGCATCTGGACCGCAATTACCGGTAACGGTGAGCTGTATTTCGACACCGTGGGCATGTTCGCCCTGTTTCTGCTCACCGGCCGCTACCTGGAGCGCCGCGCCCGCGAGCGCACTGCCGCGGCCACCGCGCAGTTGGTCAACCTGCTGCCGGCTTCGTGCCTGCGCCTGGATGCCCTTGGCTGCAGCGAGCGTATTCTGCTCAGCGAACTGCACTGCGGTGACACGGTGCAGGTGCTGCCAGGCGCGGTGATCCCTGCCGACGGGCGCATCGTCGAAGGCCGCTCCAGCGTCGACGAGTCGCTGCTGACCGGCGAATACCTGCCACAACCGCGGCGGGTTGGCGAACGGGTCACCGGCGGCACGCTGAACGTCGAAAGCACCTTGAACGTGGAAGTCGAAGCCCTCGGCCACGATTCGCGGCTCTCGGCCATTGTCCGCCTGCTGGAGCGCGCCCAGACCGAAAAACCACGCCTGGCCGAAATCGCCGACCGGGCCTCGCAGTGGTTCCTGCTGTTCTCGCTGCTGGCTGCCGTGGCCATCGGCCTGTGGTGGTGGTACCTGGACCCTGAACGGGCGTTCTGGATCGTGCTGGCCATGCTTGTGGCCACCTGCCCTTGCGCGCTGTCCCTGGCTACACCAACAGCGCTGACCGCCGCCACCGGCACCTTGCACAAGCTGGGCCTGCTGGTCACCCGAGGCCATGTACTGGAAGGCCTGAACCAGATCGACACGGTGATTTTCGACAAAACCGGCACACTGACCGAGGGCCGCCTGACCTTGCGCAGCATACGCCCGCTGGGCAGCCTGCCCGCTGACCGCTGCCTGGCCTTGGCCGCCGCCCTGGAGAACCGCTCCGAACACCCCATTGCCCGCGCCTTCGGCCGCACTGCCGTGCCCGCCGACGATGTACAGACCGTGCCAGGCCTGGGCCTGGAAGGGCAGGTGGACGGCCACCGCCTGCGCATCGGCCAGGCCACCTTCGTCTGCGCCCTGAGCGGTGCAGAAATCCCCGGCGTGCCGGAACCACGCGGCCAATGGCTGCTGCTGGGTGACCGCCAGGGGCCGCTGGCCTGGTTTGGCCTGGACGACCGCCTGCGCGATGACGCACCGGCCCTACTGGCGGCCTGCAAGGCCCGGGGCTGGCGCACGCTGCTGCTGTCGGGCGACAGCTCGCCGATGGTTGCCGAGGTGGCCGCACAACTGGGTATCGACCAGGCCATTGGCGGCCTGCGCCCGGACGACAAACTGGACCGGCTGAAGGCGCTGCAGGCGGCCGGGCGCAAGGTGCTGATGCTCGGCGACGGGGTCAATGACGTGCCAGTGCTGGCCGCCGCCGACATCAGCATCGCCATGGGCAGCGCCACCGACCTTGCCAAGACCAGCGCCGACGCCGTGCTGCTGTCCAACCGCCTGCAGGCGCTGGTGCAGGCCTTCGAACTGGCCCGCCGCACCCGCCGCAACATCCTCGAGAACCTGCTGTGGGCCACCCTGTATAATGGCCTTATGTTGCCGTTTGCCGCCCTTGGCTGGATCACCCCGGTGTGGGCGGCCATCGGCATGTCGGTGAGCTCGCTGATCGTGGTGCTCAACGCCCTGCGCCTGACCCGCATGCCGCTGGCATCGAGCCTGCCGAAAACCGAAGCACCCCTGCCCGGGAGGAAGTCGCCATGCCCGCCCTCTATGTCATGATCCCCGCAGCCCTGCTGCTGGTCGGCGTGGCCGTGTACATCTTCTTCTGGGCGGTGGACAGCGGCCAGTACGACGACCTCGAAGGCCCCGCCCACAGCATCCTGTTCGACGACCAGGACCCGCGCCACCAGGCTGCGGTGAAGCCTGACGACACCCCGGCCGATGCCGACAAGGAACCACCACCCCGTGCCTGACCTGCTTCCCCTGCTGGGCTCGGCACTGGTCCTTGGCCTGCTTGGCGGCGGCCACTGCCTGGGCATGTGCGGTGGCCTGATGGGCGCGCTGACCTTGGCCATCCCGCCAGAACAGCGTGGCCGGCGCTTGCGCCTACTGCTGGCGTACAACCTCGGGCGCATTCTCAGCTATGCCTGCGCCGGCCTGTTGCTAGGCCTGGCCGGCTGGGCCGTGGCCAGCAGCCCGGCGGCCTTGGCGCTGCGCGTGGTGGCGGCGCTGCTGTTGATTGCCATGGGGCTGTACCTGGCCGGCTGGTGGAGCGGCCTGACCCGTATCGAAGCGCTCGGGCGGGGGCTGTGGCGGCATATCCAGCCGGTGGCCTCGCGCTTGTTACCGGTGTCCAGCCTGCCCCGGGCATTGCTGCTGGGCGCCCTGTGGGGGTGGCTGCCGTGCGGGTTGGTGTACAGCACCCTGCTGTGGGCGGCCAGCCAGGGCAACGCCGGGTACAGCGCGGCGTTGATGCTCGCGTTCGGGGTGGGGACCTGGCCGGTGCTGCTGGCTACCGGGCTGGCTGCTGAACAGGTGAACGCCTTGTTGAGGCGGCGCAGTGTGCGGGTGGCTGGCGGGGTGTTGGTGATGCTGTTTGGGGTGTGGACAATGCCCGGGCCGCACCAGCATTGGTTGATGGGGCATTGAAAGGGGGCTGCTGCGCAGCCCAATCGCCGGCAAGCCAGCTCCCACCTCGACCGCGCCAACCTCAAGCCATGCGCTACCCCTGTGGGGCTGGCTTGCCGGCGATTGGGCCGCAAAGCGGCCCCAATAGCACCGCCGACTCCCCTTGATGCAAATCAACACCTATTCCTATAGACGGCCATAGACTCCGGTGCACTGCTGCTCTTTCCGGGGACCGCCCTCATGCTCGACGACCTTCGTTGGGATACCGACCTGATCCGCCGCTACGATTTGGCCGGGCCACGCTACACCTCCTACCCGACCGCCGTGCAACTGCACAGCGAAGTGGGCTCGTTCGACCTGCTGCACGCCCTGCGCGAAAGCCGTCGAGCCGTGCGCCCGCTGTCGCTGTACGTGCACGTGCCGTTCTGCGCCAACATTTGCTACTACTGCGCCTGCAACAAGGTCATCACCAAGGACCGCGCCCGCGCCGCGCCCTACCTGCAGCGCATGGAGCAGGAAATCCAGCTGATCGCCTGCCACCTTGGCCCCAAGCAGCGGGTTGAACAGCTGCATTTCGGCGGCGGCACGCCAACCTTCCTCAGCCATGTGGAACTGCGCCAGCTGATGGCCACCCTGCGCCAGCACTTCCACCTGCTGGACGACGACTCCGGCGACTACGGCATCGAGATCGACCCCCGCGAGGCGGACTGGTCGACCATGGGCCTGCTCCGCGAGCTGGGCTTCAACCGCGTCAGCCTGGGCGTGCAAGACCTCGACCCGGCCGTGCAGCGCGCAGTCAACCGCCTGCAAAGCCTGGAACAGACCCGCACACTGATCGAGGCGGCGCGCACCCTGCAGTTCCGTTCGGTCAACCTGGACCTGATCTACGGCCTGCCCAAGCAAACCCCGGAAGGTTTTGCACGCACCGTCGAAGAAGTAATCCGCCTGCAGCCCGACCGCCTGTCGGTGTTCAACTACGCCCACCTCCCCGAGCGCTTCATGCCCCAGCGGCGCATCGACAACAACGACCTGCCCAGCCCGGCCGCCAAGCTGGAGATGCTGCACGCCACCATCGACCAGTTGACCGCTGCTGGCTATCGCTACATCGGCATGGATCACTTCGCCCTGCCGGATGACGAACTGGCCATCGCCCAGGAAGAAGGCACCCTGCAGCGCAACTTCCAGGGCTACACCACCCACGGGCACTGCGACCTGATCGGCCTGGGCGTGTCGGCCATCAGCCAGATCGGCGACCTGTACTGCCAGAACAGCAGCGACCTCAACACCTACCAGGAGAGCCTGTCCAACGCCCAACTGGCCACCCAACGCGGCCTGCTGTGCAACCACGACGACCGCGTGCGCCGGGCCGTGATCCAGCAACTGATCTGCCATTTCGAACTGGACTTCGAACCGATCGAACAGGCCTTCACCCTTGATTTTCGCGGCTACTTCAACGACCTCTGGCCAGAGCTGCTGACCTTGCAGCGCGACGGCCTGATCAGCCTGGACGACAAGGGTATCCGCATCCTGCCGGCAGGCCGCCTGCTGGCACGCTCGGTGTGCATGGTGTTTGACGCCTACCTGGCGATGCACAACCGCCAGCGTTTCTCGCGGGTTATCTGAAAACCGAGTCGTTCAACCGCATGGACAAGCCTCCTTGCCAGGCACAATATGGGCACACAAGGACTCCCGGCAGGACGTCTGCCGGGGTTTCGCCAGGGCGCACCAAAAACGCGCACGCTGGCCTACACCCTCTGTCGTGGGTTACCCTTACGACTTATGTGTGCTTTCCCACAAGGATCGATTCAAATGTCCGAGCCAGTCAAACTGCGCCCACACAACCAGGCCCATTGCAAGGATTGCAGCCTGGCCCCCCTGTGCCTGCCTCTTTCGCTGAACCTGGAAGACATGGATGCACTGGATGAAATCGTCAAGCGTGGCCGGCCGCTGAAAAAAGGCGAGTTCCTGTTCCGCCAGGGTGACAATTTCGGCTCGGTCTACGCCGTACGTTCCGGTGCCCTGAAAACCTTCAGCCTCAGCGACAGCGGCGAGGAGCAGATCACCGGCTTCCACCTGCCCAGCGAACTGGTCGGCCTGTCGGGCATGGACACCGAAGCCTACCCGGTGTCGGCCCAGGCGCAGGAAACCACTTCGGTGTGCGAAATCCCCTTCGAGCGGCTTGACGAGCTGTCGGTGCAACTGCCACAGCTACGTCGCCAGCTGATGCGGGTAATGAGCCGGGAAATCCGCGACGACCAGCAAATGATGCTGCTGCTGTCGAAAAAGACTGCCGACGAGCGCATTGCCACCTTCCTGGTCAACCTGTCGGCACGCTTCCGCGCCCGCGGCTATTCGGCCAATCAGTTCCGCCTGAGCATGTCGCGCAACGAAATCGGCAATTACCTGGGCCTGGCGGTAGAAACCGTGTCGCGAGTATTCACCCGCTTCCAGCAAAATGGCCTGCTGCGCGCCGAAGGCAAGGAAGTGCATATCCTCGACCCGATCCAGCTGTGTGCGCTGGCCGGTGGTGCAATCGAGGCCTGAGGCTGGCGTTTAGCGGGTATACTTGGGCATTCGTTTTCCCAGGATACCCGCACCAATGCACAGCGACGCCTTCGACCTCAAAGCCCTGATCCGCCCGGTAGTGGACTTCCCCAAACCGGGCGTGATCTTTCGCGACATCACCCCGCTGTTCCAATCGCCGCGCGGGCTGCGCTATGTGGCCGACCAGTTCATCGAGCGCTATGTCGAGGCTGAGTTCAGCCACATCGGTGCCATGGACGCGCGGGGCTTTCTGATTGGCTCGATCATCGCCCACCAACTGAACAAGCCGCTGATCCTGTTCCGCAAGCAGGGCAAGCTGCCGGCTGACGTGCTAAGCGAGGGCTACCAGACCGAGTACGGCGAGGCTTTTCTGGAAGTGCATGCCGACAGCCTGTGCGAAGGCGATTCGGTGCTGATCTTCGATGACCTGATTGCAACGGGCGGTACGCTGCTGGCGGCAGCCAACCTGGTGCGTCGTACCGGGGCGCAAGTGTTCGAGGCGGCAGCGATCATTGACCTGCCAGAGCTGGACGGGTCGCGCCGGCTGCAGGCGGCTGGGGTGCCTACCTTCTGCCTGACCGAGTTCTCCCTCAGCGAATACTGAGTATTCGGGGGCGCTTTGCGCCCCCATCGCCGGCAAGCCAGCTCCCACAGGTACAGCGCTGCCTTCAGGCCTGAGGTGATCCTGTGGGAGCTCGGCTTGCCGGCGATTGGGCTGCAAAGCAGCCCCGGCATTTTCAAGTCAGAGCGAAATAGGCCGGCGCCCTGCAAAGGCATGGGCCAAAGTGCCGCCATCCACCATCTCCAGCTCGCCACCCAGCGGCACGCCATGGGCAATCCGCGACGCCACCAACCCCTTCTCGCTCAGCAACTGCGCGATGTAATGCGCCGTCGCCTCCCCTTCCACCGTCGGGTTGGTCGCCAGGATCACCTCGGTAAAGGTGCCCTGCTCCTCGATGCGTGCCATCAGCTGCGGAATGCCGATTGCCTCCGGCCCCAGGCCGTCCAGCGGCGACAGGTGGCCTTTGAGCACGAAGTAGCGGCCACGGTAGCCCGTCTGCTCCACCGCATACACGTCGGTCGGCCCCTCGACCACGCACAGCTGGGTGTCGTCACGGCGCGTATCGGCGCATTGCGGGCACAGCTCCTGCTCGGTCAAGGTGCGGCACTGGCGGCAATGGCCCACCCCCTCCATGGCCTGGGTCAACGCCTGGGCCAGGCGCAAGCCGCCACTGCGGTCACGCTCGAGCAGTTGCAGGGCCATGCGCTGGGCGGTTTTCTGGCCGACACCGGGCAGAATACGCAGGCCGTCGATCAGTTGGCGGATGAGGGGGCTGAAGCTCATGAGAAAGGCCTGACAATTCAATAAGAGGCGGTTTATACCCAGCGGGGGCAGTGGCGTCAAATCAGTAGACCGCGCCTAGGCTGAAATCTTTGCAAAAAAAACCGCCGCTGGATTCAGCGGCGGTTTTGGGAATCGCAATGCCCTTAGAACGGCATCTTGAAGCCCGGTGGCAGTTGCATGCCAGCGGTCATGCCGCCCATCTTTTCCTGGCTGCTCTGCTCGATCTTGCGCACGGCATCGTTCAGCGCGGCGGCGATCAGGTCTTCCAGCACTTCCTTGTCGTCCTCGTCGGTCGACATCAGGCTTTGGTCGATGCTGACGCGCTTGACGTCGTGGCGACCGGTCATCACCACGCTCACCAGGCCGCCACCGGACTGGCCGGTGACTTCGGCGTTGGCCAGCTCTTCCTGCATTTTCTGCATCTTTTCCTGCATCTGCTGGGCCTGCTTCATCAGGCCGGCCATGCCACCTTTCATCATGGGGGTATACCTCGATTGGGTCATGTGATGCGGCCCGGCGCAGGGCCAGCCGCATGGTTATCCGTTACTGGCCCTGATTGGCCAGGGCCTCTACAGGCTCAATAGTATCCTGCCGCACCTTGGCACCGAACAACTTGATCATCTGCTGGATCAACGGATCCTGCTCGATCGAGGTGACCGCGTCCTGCTGGCGCTCTGCACGCCTGCGCGACGCCGCCTGGGCCGGGGTTTCCTGCTCGGGCAGGATCAGCTCGATACGCAGGTTAAGCGTGCGCCCCAGGTGCTGGTTAAGCGCTTCGTTCAGGCGCCGCTGCTGGGTCGAATTGAACAGCGCGCCCTGGCCAGGGTCCAGGTGCAGCAGCCAATCGTCGCCATCGGCGGCAATCAGCGTACAGTTTGCCGCGATGTTGCCTGTCATCCCGGACACAGGCAACTGCGGGAATAATTCCAGCCATTGCAGGGCCAGCCCGGTGGCCGGCTTGGCTGCAGGCAGCGGTTCGGCAGCCGGCGTGGACACGTCCTCCTGAACATGTTCGGCCAACTCGTCCAGGTAGCTGAAACCGACCGGGTCGCTTTCACCGCCGTAGTAGTCTTCGTCCAGCGGCGGCTCATCGTCGCGGTCCATGCCAACGTCGGCGTAGGCGGATGGGTCGAAGGGCGGCGCGTCGTCATGTGCCGGGGCAGCCTGTGGAGTTGGAGCAACTGGCACGGGTGCTGGGACCGGCGCGGGCTCAGGCGCGGCCACCGCCACGGCAGGCGCTGCTGCGGGCTCTTCCCATGGCAGGTCGATTACCTCTGCTGCGGGCTCTGGCTCCAGCTCTGGCTCGATTGCAGGCGCAGGGGCAGGCTCACTAGCCACAACGGGCTCAGCTACAGGCTGGGGCGGTGGCTCAACCGGAGCAGGTGCCGGAACCTGTGGCGCGGTAGCCGCTGCAGCAGGCTCCACGACAGGCGCTGACGGCGCCATGGCAACCGCTGGCGCTGCCACCGGCGTTGCGGGATCAGCTGTGGCCTGGCTGATCCCCACTGGCTTTAGCACCGGTTTCGGCGCGTCGTCGGTATCGGCCGGGCGGAACGCCAGCATGCGCAGCAGGACCATCTCGAAGCCACCACGCGGGTCTGGCGCCAACGGCAGGTCTCGGCGGCCGATCAAGCCCATCTGGTAATAGAACTGTACGTCTTCGGCCGGCAAGGCCGAGGCCAGCGCCAGCACGCGCTCGCGGTCGCCCTGGCCGTTGTCCACCGCTTCCGGCAGCGCCTGGGCAATGGCCACACGGTGCAGCACGTTAAGCATCTCGGCCAGTACACCTGCCCAGTCAGGGCCCTGCTCGGCCAGGTTGCGCACGGCCTCCAGCAACGCCCGGGCATCGCCTTCGAGCAACGCCTGCAACACGCCGTAGACCTGGCCGTGGTCAAGGCTGCCCAGCATGGCCCGCACATCAGCGGCCAGCACCTTGCCTTCGCCAAAGGCGATGGCCTGGTCGGTAAGGCTCATGGCATCACGCATCGAGCCATCGGCCGCGCGGCCCAGCAGCCACAGGGCATCCGGCTCGAACGGCACGTTTTCGGCAGCCAGTACGTGGCTGAGGTGTTCGACCACCCGCTCCGGGCTCATGTTCTTCAGCGAGAACTGCAGGCAGCGCGACAGGATGGTGGCCGGCAGCTTCTGCGGGTCGGTGGTGGCGAGGATGAACTTGACGTAGGGCGGCGGCTCTTCCAGCGTCTTGAGCAAGGCGTTGAACGAGTGGGTCGAAAGCATGTGCACTTCGTCGATCAGGTAGACCTTGAAGCGCCCACGGCTCGGGGCGTACTGCACGTTGTCCAGCAGTTCGCGGGTGTCCTCGACCTTGGTGCGGCTGGCGGCGTCGATCTCGATCAGGTCGACGAAACGGCCTTCGTCGATTTCACGGCACACCGAACAGGTGCCACACGGCGTGGAGGTGATGCCGGTCTCGCAGTTCAGGCACTTGGCGATAATACGGGCGATGGTCGTCTTGCCCACGCCCCGGGTACCGGTGAACAGGTAGGCGTGGTGCAGGCGCTGATTGTCCAAGGCATTGATCAAGGCCTTCAGCACATGGGCCTGGCCGACCATTTCGCGGAACGAGCGCGGACGCCATTTACGTGCAAGAACCTGATAACTCATCGAAAAACCATCGTAGCCTGATAGAGCGGAAGATCGCTAATGCTAGCGGAGCGGGGGCAAAATTGCACCCTGCGCGAGTCGTCTAAGCTTTGAGGCAGGCGCGTTGTTCAAGGAGGATACGCCTTTGCGAAGTTTGCTGGCCCTGCTGTTGCTCTGGAGCACCCACGGCCTGGCTGAACAGCCGGTGCTGCGCTTCTCCGTGGCCGAGAGCTGGGGCATGCCACTGGTACGCATCGAAGGCGATCAGCCCGTGGAGGGGTTGCTTTTCGATCTGATACAAGCCGTTGCCAAGGAAGTGGGCGCACGCCCCGAGTACCACGTCATGGCCCGCCTGCGCCTGGAAGAGGCGATGAACAGCGGGGATATCGACGTGCGCTGCTACGTCAGCACCCGGTGGCTCAATGACAGACCACGGGATTTTGTGTGGAGCATTCCGCTGATTCACCAACGCGACGTGCTGGTTGGCCGCGTGAGCGACAGCACCCCTATGCCCCCGGAGCAATTGCCGCCCCAGGCTATCGGCACGGTGCTGGGCTATACCTACTCGACCCTGCAGCCTCTGCTGGATCAGGGCCGCTTGCATCGGGAGGACAGCCGCAGCCAGTTGCTGGTGCTGCAGAAGCTGCATGCTGGACGGTACCGGCATGCGGTGAGCAACCAGCTGTCGTTGCAGTGGTTCAACCAGGGTTTGCCAGCCGAGCAGCAATTGCAGGCGCTGGCGGTGCTGGAGGAACAGGACCTGGGGTGCATGGTGCGCAACGACCCGGCGATACCGACACAAGGGCTGTTGCGGGCGCTGGTAAGAATGAAGCAGTCGGGGGAAATCGAGCGGATTTTGCAGCGGTATGGGGGAGCGGGCGACCCGGACAATATGTCTGTGGCCCACCCCTGAAATGCCCAGCAAAATGCCGGCACAACTAACGGCCCTGCTCAATTTGTGAAAGCTTGTGCAAACCCTGTGGGAGCGGGCATGCCCGCGAACACCGGCATAGCCGGTGCCATCCACCGAGTAATGTTCTTCGCGGGCATGCCCGCTCCCACAGAGTTGTGCGGCACACTCAAAATCTCTATTGCAAACCCAACATCACTGGCCTTTGCGCTCAAACGCCAGGCTGACAGCATCCGCCTGCCCCCAGGCAATCTGCATGGCCCGCAGCCCATGCTCCAATAACTGCCTGGTTTCTTCGTCCTGAATGCGCTCAAGCGCCCGACGGCTATCGCTGTAGGCGAACATCAAGTAGTGGGAAACATTCATCAGCGCGAACTCCATCGGGACGATGCCTTCGCTGATGGCGCGGGAAAGGGATTTACCCTGGGGAAGATCGAAGACGTGGGGTGGATCGGGGACCAGTTTTTTCATGAGTTCACCATACCGGGCTGAGGACACCCTTTCGCTTCCACACGTAGGGTGACAGTTGTACGCGGGGTGGAAGACCAGGGGCACGGCAAACCCGGCAGGCCCGAAGGCCTCCCACGCACAACTGTCATGACGACAGCCGCCACACCCCAGGCTTCCACACCCGATCACTGAACTGACAGCGACCGCAAAAGCCTAGTGGGCGGGGTTTCCCGGGACAATCAGACGGGAGTCGACGGAGATCGTAGGATAATTCGCTGCACTTATACGGGCCGTAGGAGTTTTCTCAGGCTGATGTCAGATCCATCTAAAAACACACCATGCCTGCGATTGCCAATGTTATTGCAGGCATCATTCCCCTAGTCATCGACCCGCAAGGAATCGCAAATGCGCCGTACCACCCAAGCCCCCTCCAAGAACATCCAGAGCGAAGCCGAGATACTCGACGAGGAATTGCGCAAGCTCAGAGCATATTCGCCCTGGATGGACGTGCTCCTATTCTGCATCGGCGCAGTTTCTACAGTGGGAATGCTGATTGCGGGGATATTCATTGCAAGATGGCTCTGACCAAATTGGTCGCACTCACACCAAAGCCAACAACCCCGCACTCAAGAACAACCCCACCCCAAACACAAAATGCGTGGCCAGGCTCTTTAGGCAGTTCCGCGCAGGCGTCGGCGTTCTGGACGCAAAGAACCCCGCCCCCATCACCGGCTGCATGAAGCACAGCGGCGCCACGACCGTACCTACGCCAACAACTACTGCAGGTAACAAATTAGGCGATAGCAACCACCCCTCCCCTACGATCACAACCAGCAGCATCGCGAACAGCACACCTATCACGTAATGAATCACCCATCCCCACGCCAGCTCATTTCGCACCGGTTCGGCTTTGGCAATCGCTTGATGCCGTACACGCCCGTTGAGCAAATGCCCCGCCCAACGCCCGACCATGGCGAAGTTCAGTGTGGCGACACCCAGCCGCCTCAACAGCCCCCCCCACAGGTCCATCACCACAGTGGCACCGATGCCAATCGGCAATGCAGCTAAAAACATCGCAGTAAACGTCATTGAACAAGCCCTCGAAGATTGACGATCATCACCCTGCCGCGCAGCATAGAAGTTGAAGTCAACTTCAAGTCAAGGGCCCGAAATGGACATTGCCGACGTCGCCAAACGCACAGGCGTACCCGCCTCGACACTGCGTTACTACGAAAAGAAAGGCTTGCTCACGTCCCTCGCCGGCCGCGGCCAGCGGCGGCAGTTTGCAGCCGATGTGGCGGACAGGCTGGCATTGATCGCCCTGGGGCAAGCGGCGGGGTTTTCGCTGGATGAAGTGGGAGCGATGCTGGTGGACCTGCAGGTCGACCGGCAAATGCTGATGGCCAAGGCGGACGAACTCGATGCGCGGATCAAGCGCTTGCAGGCGATGAGCAAGGGATTAAGGCATGCGGCGCAGTGCCCGGAGAAGGATCATCTGGCATGCCCGAAATTCCAGCGACTGATGAAGCTTTCAGCGGCGGGGGCACTGGAGGATAAGCAGGAAAGAACGAAGGCGTTCGCTGCAGATTGAGGTTTTTCGACCCCGGAAATGGAGGCGGCCCCACCAGCCACACCCCGGCACTCGATGTTCCCGCTATGGCTGCTCCCTTCCGGGCCTGACCAGGTTAACGGGTAATCAATGCGGGGGGACCGATGGGGCCACCACTACATGCCTCGCTGAGCAGCGAGTGGCGCCATTGTACCGGTCTTGGGGGCAGATACAACCTCTGAGGAAGAAAAAGTCATCATTTCTCAATGACTTGTCAGGGGTGAGGTAGCAGGCCCGGCCTCTTCGCGGGTGCACCCGCTCCTACAGGGGTAGCGTTGATGGCAAAGCCTGCGCACTACCTGTGGGAGCGGTTTACCCGTGAATCAGGCGCCGCGGTGGATGGCACCGGCTTCGCCGGTGATCGCCGGCAAGCCAGCTCCCACAGTGATCGCACCAGCTTTCAGGCCTTGTGCAAGACAGTTTCTCCCACAAGGAACCTGCAACCATTAAGACCGAGTTTAGCCCCTAGACGGCGATGCCCTGCCCGGCCAGGAATGTGACGAAGGCATCTTCGTCCAGCACCTTCACACCTAGCTCAGCGGCCTTGGCCAGCTTGGAACCTGCCCCCGGCCCGGCCACCACGCAGTGGGTCTTGCCAGACACCGAGCCGGCCACCTTGGCCCCCAGGCTTTCCAGCTTGTCCTTGGCAATGTCGCGGCTCATGCGTTCCAAGGTGCCAGTCAGCACCCAGGTCTGGCCGGCCAGCGGCAAACCTTCGGCTACCTTCTTCTCGCAGCTCCAGTGCATGCCAAACGCCAGCAACTGGGCTTCGATGTCCCGCGCCAGCTTCTGGTTCGCTTCATCCTTGAAGAACTCACGCACGGCATCCGCCTGCTTGGCTGCCAATGCCTGGCGCAGGTCGATGCCGTCGGCGGCGATGATCTTGTCAAGGCTGTCGAGCTTGGCCACCAACTTCTCGGCGCCGGTCGGGCCGACCGAGGCGATGTCGAGCTTGGCAATCATGCCGGCCAAGGTGGTGCTGGCGGCGAACTCGGCAGCCAGTTCGCCTTCATCCTGAAGTTGCATGCCGCTGGCCAGAAGCTGCTCAATCACCTTCTGGTTGTGCTCGTCTTCGAAGAAGTTGTGGATCTCGTAGGCAACCTCCAGGCCGATGTCCGGCAGGTAGGTGAGCACCTGCGGCAATGCCTGCTGTACACGCGCCAGGCTACCCAGCGAGCGGGCCAACACCTTGGCCGTCTCTTCGCCTACATCCGGGATGCCCAGGGCGTAGATGAAGCGCGCCAGGGCCGGACGCTTGCTGGCTTCAATGGCATCCAGGAGCTTGCGGCTGGACACTTCGGCGAAGCCTTCCAAGCCGACGATCTGATCGAACTCCAGCTTGTACAGGTCAGCCGGCGAACCGATCAGGCCTTCGTCCACCAGTTGCTCGACACTCTTCTCGCCCAGGCCGTCGATGTCCATGGCACGGCGCGACACGTAGTGAATGATCGCCTGCTTGAGTTGGGCGCCACAGGCCAGGCGGCCGACACAGCGGTACACCGCACCTTCGCTGGTGGTTTCCTTGCCTTTGCTGCGCTTGACCAACTGGGTGCGCTCGACCTGCGAGCCACACACCGGGCACTCGCTCGGCACTGCTACCGGGCGGGCATCTTCCGGGCGGCGATCCAGCACCACCTGCATCACTTGCGGGATCACGTCACCGGCACGGCGGATGATCACCGTGTCGCCAATACGCAGGCCCAGGCGGGCGATTTCGTCCATGTTGTGCAAGGTGGCATTGGACACGGTCACACCGGCGACCTTGACCGGTTTCAGGCGCGCCACGGGCGTTACCGCGCCGGTACGGCCAACCTGGAACTCGACGTCCAGCACCTCGGTCAGCTCTTCCATGGCCGGGAACTTGTGGGCGATCGCCCAGCGCGGCTCTCGGGCGCGGAAGCCCAGTTCGCGCTGGGCTGCCAGGTTGTTGACCTTGAAAACCACACCGTCGATTTCATACGGCAGGCTGTTACGTCGCTCGCCGATGTCGCGGTAATAGGCCAGGCATTCTTCGATGCCCGCCGCATGCCTGAGCTCGCGACTGATCGGCAACCCCCAGGCCTTGAGCTGCTCAAGGACGCCGATATGGCTGTCACCAATGCTTTCGGACACCTGGCCGACGCCATAGCAACAGAATTCCAGCGGGCGGCTGGCAGTAATCTTCGAATCCAGCTGACGCAGGCTGCCCGCGGCGGCGTTGCGCGGGTTGGCGAAGGTCTTGCCGCCGGCTTCGGCCTGGGCGGCATTGAGCCGGTCGAAGCCGGCCTTGCTCATGTACACCTCACCGCGCACTTCCAGCACTGCCGGCCAGCCTTCGCCCTGCAGTTTGAGCGGGATGTTGCGCACGGTGCGCACGTTGGCGCTGATATCCTCGCCGGTGGTGCCGTCACCCCGGGTGGCGCCCTGCACCAGCTGGCCGTCGCGGTACAGCAGGCTCACCGCCAGGCCGTCGAGCTTGGGTTCGCAGCTGTAGTCGACCGCACCCGGCTGGTCGAGGCCTTCTACCACGCGGCGGCCGAACTCACGCAGGTCCGTTTCTTCGAAGGCGTTGCCCAGGCTGAGCATGGGCACTTCGTGCCGTACCTGGCTGAACGCGGCAAGGGCTGCGCCGCCGACGCGCTGGGTGGGCGAGTCGGGGGTTACCAGGTGCGGGTGTTCGGCTTCCAGCGCTTTCAGTTCGTTGAACAGGCGGTCGTATTCGGCATCGGGTACGCTGGGTTCGTCGAGCACGTAGTAGCGGTAGTTGTGCTGGTCCAGCTCGGCGCGCAGTTCGTGGATACGGGTTTCGGCGGTCATTTTTCAGGTTCTCTTGCAAAGCAAAAGAGCAGCTTGAGGACGGTGCTGGGGCCTGAGGTATCTGCTGTCTGTCCCGGCCTCTTCGCGGCACGAGGCCGCTCCTACAAGGGAACGCGATCGCCTGTAGGAGCGGCCTTGTGCCGCGAAGGGGCCGGCACAGGCAACAACGATACCTGAACCGACCAGCACGCCCTCAGGCTGCTCTTTCGTCTGGATCTGTCAGCGTTTCTGGGTCAGCGCGCGGCGCTCGAACTCGACAATGCGCTGGCGGTAGTGCTCGATGGTCTGGGCGGTCAGCACGCTGCGCTGGTCGTCCTTGAGCTCGCCATTGAGTTCGTGGGCCAACTTGCGTGCTGCGGCCACCATCACGTCGAAGGCCTGCTTCGGATGACGCGGGCCCGGCAGGCCAAGGAAGAAGCTCACTGCGCGGGTGCTGAAGTGGTCGATGTCGTCCAGATCGAACACGCCAGGCTTGACCGCGTTGGCCATGGAGAACAGCACTTCGCCGTGGCCAGCCATGCTCTCGTGACGGTGGAAGATGTCCATTTCGCCGAAGCGCAGGCCGCTTTCCAGAATGTTCTGCAGCAATGCCGGGCCTTTGAAGCCGCCTTCATCACGGGAAATCACGCTGATCACCAGCACTTCCTCGGCCGGTGGCAGTTCCTTCAGACTGGTGGTAGGCGCCGTACCGCTGTTGCGGGTGTTGTCGGCGGCAAAGTCGTCATCGCTGTCGGCAAACAGGTCGGGCTCGCGCGGGTCGGCACTCAGGTTCAGGTCACCCTGCTGCACATCAGCCGCTGCGGTGGCGCGCTTGCCACGCTTGCTGGCCTTGGCCGGCTTGGGCTCACGTTCGCGATCACGCGAAGAAGCGCTGAGCGACGGCAGGTCGCTTTCGTCCAGCTCAGGCTCCTTGTGGGTGTCCAGTACCCGTGACGGGCCGAGCACTTCGGCACCGCCACCCTCTTCTTCCGGCAAGTTGGAATAACTGCGATCCAGACGGAATTTCAACTTGCCTTTCCCGCCGCGCATGCGGCGCCAGCCGTCGAAAAGAATCCCGGCAATGACAATGATGCCGATGACGATCAGCCACTCGCGCAGACCGATTTCCATGTAATCCCGTGCCTCTATAAAAATATGCTTGAAAACAAAGGGTTCAAAGCCCTTTAACACGTGGCGCCAACTCTATGTTCTGACAGGCGTTTTACCCACGCAAAAAACGAGTGACATTAAGCTAGCACGACCAAAGACAACTTTACACCGTCTGTCGCACATGGCGGGGGCATTTCGCTACAGAATGTGCCCCCATCTTCGCGCATCAAGCGTCGACCATGGCCATGGCCGCCTCCACATCAACTGCAACAAGACGTGAACAACCTGGTTCATGCATGGTCACCCCCATCAATTGGTCCGCCATTTCCATGGCAATCTTGTTATGGGTGATGTAGATGAACTGCACGCTTTCACTCATTTCCTTGACCAGGCGCGCGTAGCGCCCGACGTTGGCATCGTCCAGCGGTGCATCGACTTCATCGAGCATGCAGAACGGTGCGGGGTTCAACTTGAAGATGGCAAACACCAGCGCCAACGCGGTCAGTGCCTTCTCGCCACCGGACAGCAGATGGATGGTGCTGTTCTTCTTGCCCGGCGGCCGCGCCATGATCGTCACCCCTGTATCGAGTAGATCTTCGCCCGTCAGTTCCAGATAAGCGCTGCCACCACCGAAAACTTTTGGGAAAAGTGCCTGTAATCCGGCATTTATCTGATCAAAGGTATCCTTGAAGCGGTTGCGTGTTTCCTTGTCGATCTTGCGGATGACGTTTTCCAGGGTCTCCAGGGCTTCGACCAGGTCGGCGTCTTGCGCGTCCAGGTAGCGCTTGCGCTCGGACTGCTGCTGGTATTCCTCGATGGCGGCCAGGTTGATCGCCCCCAGGCGCTGGATACGTGCGTCAAGCTGCTCCAGCTCCTGTTCGGTGCCCTGGTCGCTGGCCTCGGGCTCCAGGGTGGCGAGCACGCCTTGCAGGTCGTAGCCATCGGCCAGCAACTGCTCCTGCAGGGTTTTGCGTCGCACATCCAGGCCCTGGCACTCCAGGCGCAGTTGCTCCAGCTGGCCGCGCAGCAGTTGGGCCTGCTGCTCGGCCTGGGTGCGGCGCTTTTCGGCATCACGCAGTTCGCGGTCGGCTTCGTCCATGTGCAGGCGGGCCTTGCGCATTTCCTCGTCGACGCTCATGCGCCGCTCCAGCAGCTCTTCAAGCTTCAGGCGCAGTTCTTCCTGCGGGGCCTCGCCCTCTTCCAGGTTAAGGCTCAGTTGCTCCTGGCGCTCGGTCAGGCGTGCGGCCTGCTGCTCCAGGCGCTCCAGGGCCTGACGGGTGGAGTCGTGCTGGGCGCGCAGCGAGCCTAAGCGCACGGCCAACTGGTGGGCGTGGTCCTTGTGCTGGCGGGCCTCCTGGCGCACCCGGTCGAGGCCTTCGCGCAGGGTATCGCGGCGGGCCATCAACTGCTCGCGCTGCTCGGTGTCCTGGGCCATCAGCTCCAGGGCCTCCTGCAACAGCAAGCGCGCTTCGCCCAGTTGTTCATGCTCCAGGGCACGCTGCTCTTCCAGCTCGGCCAGCTCTTCAAGCAGGCGCCGACGGCGCAACTCGACCTGCTCGGCACGGGCACGGCTGGCCGACAGGCTGGCGTTCAGTTCGCCATGCAGGCGGTTTTCTTCCTGGGTGCGGCGGCGCAGCTGTTCGCGCTGCTCTTCCTGGTCCAACTGCTGCTCGCGCAGGGCTTGCAGCTGTTGCTCCAGCTGCTCCAGCGCCGCTTCCTGCGCTTGTTGCTCCTGCCCCAGGCGCTCGATCTCCTGGCCACGCGCCAGTACGCCGCCTTCGGCTTCACTACCACGACGCACCCGCAGGAAGTGCCGGCCAACCCAGTAGCCATCGCGGCTGACCAGGCTCTGCCCTTCGCCAAGCGACGCGCGCTGCGCCAGCGCCTGGGCCAGGTCTTCCACAGGTTTTACCTGCCCCAGCCAGGGCGCCAGGTCGATACGGCCCTCGACCTTTTCCAGCAGGCTGCCGGGCAATGACGAGCCATTGCCGCTGGCCTGCAGCAAACGGCTCACCTTGCTCCAGGCCAGCGAAATCGAGCGCATTGAAATCGTCCACCAGTACAGCCTGCAGATCGGCGCCAAGCACCGTTTCTACCGCCAGCTCCCAACCCGGCTCTACCCGCAAGCCTTCTGCCAGCCGTGGCTGCTGCTCAAGTCCTTGGCCTTGCAGCCAGCTGGCAGCGCCAGCGCCCGGCTCCAGGGCGGCCTGCTGCAAGGCTTCGAGCGAAGCCAGACGCCCACCCAGGCGCTGCAGGTCGCCCTGCGCCTGCTGTTGGGCCTGGGTGGCCTGTTGCAGTTGCGCGCGCGCGCCCTCAAGGCGCTCGACCACCTGCTCTTCGGACAGTTGCAGTTCTTCCAGCAGCATTTCACTGCTGGCCAGTTGCTCGGCCAATTCGAGCATGGCGGCATCCTGCGGGTCGCTGCCCAGTTGCTCGCGCTCCTCGCCCAGCTTGCGCTGGCGCTCGGCCAAACGCTCCAGGCTGGCCTCCAGCTGTTGCAGGCGCGCCTGCTGCACTTCGGCCTGGCGGCGTGGTTCGGCGGAGCGGCTGTTGAAGCTGTCCCACTGTTCCTGCCAGCCGTGCATGCCCGACTCGGCCTCTTCAAGGGCCGCGGCGGCCTCTTCGGCGGCGGCCAGGGTCATGTCCTGCTCGGGCTCAAGCATGGCCAGCTCTTCGCCCAGGGTGGCCAGCAAGGTGCGGTCGTGGCCCAGGTGCGATTCGGTTTCCAGGCGCGTGCGCTCGGCTTCCTTGAAGTCGTCCTGCAACTGCCGCAGGCGCTGCTGGCCGTGCTGGATACTCTGTTCGACCCGGGCGATGTCACCGGCTACCGAGTAGAAGCGGCCCTGCACCTGGTTGAAGCGTTCGGACAATTCATGATGGCCATCGCGCAGGCGCTCGATGCTGGCATCGGCATTGCGCTGCTCGGCCACCAATGCCTCATGGGACACATCCTGGTCGCCAATCACCGACTCGCGCTGGCGCACCTGTTCGTCCAGGCCGCGCCAGCGCAAGGCCGACAGGCGTGCCTTCAGCTGGCGCTCCTGCGCTTTGTACTCGCGGTACTTTTCGGCCGCCTGGGCCTGACGGTGCAGGCGCTCCAGCTGGCGTTCCAGCTCTTCGCGCAGGTCGGTCAGGCGCGCCAGGTTTTCCTGGGTGCGGCGGATGCGGTTCTCGGTTTCACGGCGGCGCTCCTTGTACTTGGAGATGCCAGCGGCTTCTTCGATGAAATTGCGCAGCTCTTCGGGCTTGGCCTCGATCAGCTTGGAGATCATGCCCTGCTCGATGATCGAGTAGCTGCGCGGCCCCAGGCCGGTCCCGAGGAAAATATCGGTGATGTCGCGCCGGCGGCATTTGGTGCCGTTGAGGTAATAGCTGTTCTGCCCGTCGCGGGTAACCTTGCGGCGGATCGAAATCTCGGCGTAGGCGGCATATTCGCCAACCAGGGTGGTTTCGCTGTTGTCGAACACCAGCTCGATGCTGGCCTGGCTGACCGGCTTGCGGCCGCTGGAGCCGTTGAAGATGACGTCGGTCATCGACTCGCCGCGCAGGTTTTTTGCCGAACTCTCGCCCATCACCCAGCGCACCGCGTCGATGATGTTGGACTTGCCGCAGCCGTTGGGGCCGACCACGGCCGCCATGTTGCTGGGGAAATTGACCGTGGTCGGGTCGACGAACGACTTGAACCCGGCCAGGCGAATGCACTTCAGGCGCATCGGTCAGCCTCGGGCCAGCGCCGCCAGCACCAGTTCACAACTGCGCTGGCCGTAGGCAGTAAGCACCTCGCGAATGCGCGGCAGGTCGCGGGCGACCACGGCGTCGAGCAGGCGGGCGAACAGGTCCAGGTAGTCGATCATGTTGGCCTGTCGCTGGTCCAGCGACAGGTAGTAGGCGCGGCTCATGGCCGGTTGCAGGTTCTCCACGGTTTCCTGCAGGAACGGGTTGTCGGCAAACGGATAAGCCGCACGCATTACCGCGAAGCTGTCGGCGACAAACGTCTTGATGTCGAGCTGGTCATGGGCACGCTGCAGGCGCTGCTGAATATCCAGAAACGGGCGCAGGTCGGCATCGGTGCGCCATTTTTGCGCAACCGCGTTGCCCAGCAGGATGTAGAACTCGCCCATCAAGGAGCACAGGCTGCGCACGCTGCGCTCGTCCAGCACGGTCACGTGGGCACCGCGGCGCGGCAAGATCGCTACCAGGTGCCGGCGCTCGAGGATCAGCAACGCTTCGCGTACCGAGCCGCGGCTGACGTTGAGTGCCAAGGTCACCTTCTGCTCCTGGATACGCTCGCCTGGCGCCAGCTCGCCGCGGATGATGCGTTCGGCCAGGTAATCGGCAATCTGCTCGGAGAGGCTGTCCGGGGCCTTGAACGTCATGGTTTTCCTTCAAAATCATTGAACTGGGCACAAGGGGCGGATTGTAGCGTACTTGGGCGGTAATCGCGCAGAGGGGCCAGGCGGTTTATTTGACCTGCCAGGCAGCCGCGCGCCCGGCGCGATCTATGCTTGTTCCATAGGCAATGATTTAGGCCGGGCGCTGACATGCGCATTTTCTTGACCTTTGAGTCAGAAAAATATTGACCTGCTAGACAGGTGTTGCTTAGAGTCCGCCCAACAACAATAAAACCATTGCGAGGCCATCCCCGTGATCCAGTTTCTCGTCAACCAGGAGCTGCGTAGTGAGCATGCTCTGGACCCGAACATGACGGTGCTGCAGTACCTGCGCGAGCACCTGGGCAAACCCGGCACCAAGGAGGGCTGCGCCAGTGGTGACTGCGGCGCCTGCACCGTGGTGGTCGGTGAATTGACCCAGGACGAACAAGGCAACGACAGCCTGCGCTACCGCAGCCTCAACTCGTGCCTGACCTTCGTCTCGTCGCTGCACGGCAAGCAACTGATCAGCGTCGAAGGCCTCAAGCACCAGGGCCAACTGCACAGCGTGCAACAGGCCATGGCCGATTGCCATGGCTCGCAATGTGGCTTTTGCACCCCCGGCTTCGTCATGTCGCTGTTCGCCCTGCAAAAGAACAGCAACGGCCCCGACCTGCACCAGGCCCAGGAAGCCCTGGCCGGCAACCTGTGCCGCTGCACCGGCTACCGCCCCATCCTCGACGCCGCCGAGCAGAGCTGCCGCCAGCCCTGCCGCGACCAGTTCGATGCCCAGCAGGCGCAAACCATCAGCCGCCTCAAGGCCATTACGCCGACCCAGACCGGCGAGCTGAACAGTGGCGACAAGCGTTGCCTGGTGCCGCTGACCGTGGCCGACCTGGCCGACCTGTACAGCTCGCACCCCGAAGCCCGCCTGCTGGCCGGTGGTACCGACCTGGCCCTGGAAGTGACCCAGTTCCACAAGACCTTGCCGGTGATGATTTATGTTGGCCACGTGGCCGAACTCAAGCGCATCGACAAAACCGCCAGCCACCTGGAAATTGGCGCTGCCACCCCGCTTACCGACTGCTACGGCGCACTCCACGAGGAATACCCCGACTTCGGCGACCTGCTGCACCGCTTCGCCTCGTTGCAGATTCGCAACCAGGGCACCTTGGGCGGCAATATCGGCAATGCCTCGCCCATCGGCGACTCGCCTCCCCTGCTGATTGCCCTAGACGCGCAGATCGTCCTGCGCCAAGGCGAACGCCAGCGCACCATGGCGCTGGAGGACTACTTCATCGACTACCGCATCACTGCCCGCCAGGACAGCGAGTTCATCGAGAAGATCATCGTGCCTCGCGCCACCAGCGACTGGGCGTTCCGCGCCTATAAAGTGTCCAAGCGCCTGGACGACGACATTTCGGCCGTGTGCGCTGCCTTCAACCTGAGCATCGAAAACGGCGTGGTCAGCGGTGTGCGCATCGCCTTCGGCGGCATGGCGGCCATCCCCAAACGTGCCCGTGCCTGCGAAGCAGCTTTGCGCGGCAAGCCGTGGAACCAGGCCGCCATCGAGCGTGCCTGCCAGGCCCTGGCCGAGGACTTCACCCCGCTCAGCGACTTCCGCGCCAGCAAGGAATACCGCCTGCTGACCGCGCAGAACCTGCTGCGCAAGTACTTCATCGAACAGCAAACGCCGCACATCGAAACCCGGGTGACCGCTTATGTCTAACCATCACGTAGCCAAGAGCCAGGCCGAGATGGCCGAGCTGTTCAGCCAGGACCTGACCACCGGGGTTGGCCGCAGCGTCAAGCACGACAGCGCCGACAAGCATGTGTCTGGCGAGGCGCTGTACATCGACGACCGCCTGGAATTCCCCAACCAGCTGCACGTCTATGCGCGCACCGCCGACCGCGCCCATGCGCGCATCCTGCGCATCGACACCACGCCGTGCTATGCCTTCGAGGGTGTGCGCATCGCCATTACCCACGAAGATATCCCCGGCCTGAAAGACATCGGCCCGGTGGTGGCCGGCGACCCGCTGCTGGCCATCGACAAGGTCGAGTTCTTCGGCCAGCCAGTACTTGCCGTCGCGGCCCGTGACCTTGAAACCGCACGCCGCGCCGCCATGGCCGCCATCGTCGAATACGAAGACCTGGAGCCGGTGCTGGATGTGGTCGATGCGCTGCGCAAGAAGCACTTTGTGCTCGACAGCCACACCCATCAGCGCGGCGATTCCGCTAGCGCCCTGGCCAGCGCCCCGCACCGCATTCAGGGCACCCTGCACATCGGCGGCCAGGAACACTTCTACCTGGAAACGCAAATTTCCTCGGTGATGCCCACCGAAGACGGTGGCATGATCGTCTACTGCTCCACGCAAAACCCCACCGAAGTGCAGAAGCTGGTTGCCGAAGTGCTCGACGTGCCGATGAACAAGGTGGTGCTGGACATGCGCCGCATGGGGGGCGGTTTTGGTGGCAAGGAAACCCAGGCCGCCAGCCCTGCCTGCCTGTGCGCGGTGGTGGCGCGCCTGACCGGGCAGCCGACCAAGATGCGCCTGCCACGGGTCGAAGACATGACCATGACCGGCAAGCGCCACCCGTTCTATGTCGAGTACGACGTGGGCTTCGACGACAACGGCCGGCTGCACGGCATCAACTTCGACCTGGCCGGCAACTGCGGTTACTCGCCCGACCTGTCGGGCTCGATCGTCGACCGCGCCATGTTCCACTCCGACAACGCCTACTACCTGGGCGATGCCACCGTGCATGGCCATCGCTGCAAGACCAACACCGCCTCCAACACCGCCTACCGCGGCTTTGGCGGCCCGCAGGGCATGGTCGCCATCGAGCAGGTGATGGACCATATCGCCCGCCACCTGGGCCGTGACCCGCTGGCCGTGCGCAAGGCCAACTACTACGGCAAGACCGAGCGCAACGTCACCCACTATTACCAGACCGTCGAGCACAACATGCTCGAAGAGATGACCGCCGACCTGGAGGCCAGCAGCGACTACGCCGAGCGCCGCGAGTCGATCCGCCGCTTCAATGCCAACAGCCCGGTACTGAAGAAAGGCCTGGCGCTGACGCCGGTCAAGTTCGGTATCTCGTTCACCGCCACCTTCCTCAACCAGGCCGGTGCGCTGATCCACATCTATACCGACGGCAGCATTCACCTGAACCACGGTGGCACCGAGATGGGCCAGGGCCTGAACACCAAGGTGGCACAGGTGGTGGCGCAGATCTTCCAGGTGGATTTCAGCCGTATCCAGATCACCGCCACCAACACCGACAAGGTGCCCAACACTTCGCCGACCGCTGCCTCCAGTGGCGCCGACCTGAACGGCAAGGCGGCGCAGAACGCGGCCGAAATCCTCAAGCGGCGCCTGACCGAGTTTGCGGCACGGCACTTCAACGTCACAGAGGAAGACGTCGAGTTCCGCAACGGCCATGTGCGCGTGCGTGACCAGATCGTCAGCTTCGAGCAACTGGTGCAGCAGGCCTACTTCGCCCAGGTGTCGCTGTCCAGCACCGGGTTTTACCGCACGCCAAAAATCTTCTACGACCGCAGCCAGGCACGCGGCCGGCCGTTCTACTACTTCGCCTTCGGCGCCGCCTGCGTAGAAGTGGTCGTGGACACCCTGACCGGCGAATACAAGATGCTGCGCGCCGACATCCTGCACGACGTGGGCGACTCGCTTAACCCGGCCATCGACATCGGCCAGGTGGAGGGCGGTTTCATCCAGGGTATGGGCTGGCTGACCACCGAAGAACTGGTGTGGAACGCCAAGGGCAAACTGATGACCAACGGCCCGGCCAGTTACAAGATCCCGGCCGTCGCCGACATGCCGCTGGACCTGCGGGTGAAGCTGGTGGAAAACCGCAAGAACCCGGAAGACACCGTGTTCCACTCCAAGGCCGTGGGCGAGCCGCCGTTCATGCTCGGCATTGCTGCCTGGTGTGCAATCAAGGATGCCGTGGCCAGCCTCGCCGACTACCGCGTACAGCCGAACATCGACGCACCAGCGACACCGGAGCGGGTGCTGTGGGGTTGTGAGCAGATGCGCAAGGCGGTGGCTGAAACCCAACCTGCCGAACAGGAACTGGAAACCGTCACCCACTGAGGCTGGGTGGGCGCCTGTACGGGCCCTATCGCCGGCAAGCCGGGCTCCCACAGGTACTGCACCGCCGGCAAGCCCTGTGTAGTACCTGTGGGAGCCTGGCTTGCCAGCGATAGGGCCAGAACAAGCCACCCGGAATGAGGAACTGCATCATGCACCAATGGATCAACGCCCTCGCCGACCACCAGTCCCGTGGCGAAGCCTGCGTACTGGTGACCATCATCGAGGAGCGCGGCTCGACCCCGCGCAACGCAGGCTCGAAGATGGTCGTCAGCGCAAATGGCCTGTTCGACACCATCGGCGGCGGCCACCTGGAATACAAGGCCCTGCACATCGCCCGGCAAATGCTCGAAGAGCAGCGCACCACCCCGCACCTGGAGCGCTTCAGCCTCGGCGCCAGCCTGGGCCAGTGCTGCGGCGGCGTGACCGTGCTGCTGTTCGAGCCCATGGCCGCCGTGCAGGCGCAAATCGCCGTGTTCGGCGCGGGCCATGTCGGCCGGGCTCTGGTACCCTTGCTCGCCGCGCTGCCCTGCCGGGTGCGCTGGATCGACTCGCGCGAGCAGGAATTCCCCGAGCTCATCCCCAACGGGGTGACCAAGGTCGTCAGTGAGGAACCGGTCGACGAAGTCGCAGACCTGCCCCCAGGCTGCTACTGCATCGTCATGACCCACAACCACCAGCTCGACCTGGAGCTGACCGCCGCCATTCTCAAACGCAACGACTTCACCTGGTTCGGCCTGATCGGCTCGAAGACCAAACGGGTCAAGTTCGAGCATCGCCTGCGCGAGCGCGGCTACGACGATGCCGTGCTGGCACGCATGCGCTGCCCCATGGGCCTGCCCGAGGTAAAGGGCAAGCTGCCCATCGAGATCGCCGTGTCCATCGCCGGCGAAATCATCGCCACCTACAACGCCTGCTTCGGCCAGCACGACGCTGCTGCCAATGCCGGCCCCATTGCCCAGTTGCTGCCGCCCTCCCGGCGCAGCCAAGCTATTTGACGAGTGTGTTATGACCGTTACCCGCAAAGCCTACCGTGCCGCCATCCTGCACAGCATCGCCGACCCGGCCGAGGTGGGCCTGGAGGCGTCCCATGAGTACTTCGAAGACGGCCTGCTGGTGGTCGACGATGGCCGCATCAGCGCCATTGGCCACGCCAGCGACCTGCTGCCGACCCTGGACGCCGATATCCCGGTAGAGCACTACCAGGACGCGCTGATCACCCCAGGCTTTATCGACACCCATATCCACTTCCCGCAGACCGGCATGATCGGCTCTTACGGCGAGCAACTGCTGGACTGGCTGAACACCTACACCTTCCCGTGCGAAAAGCAGTTCGCCGACAAGGATCACGCTGACAAGGTGGCGAAGATCTTCCTCAAGGAACTGCTGCGCAACGGCACCACCACCGCGCTGGTGTTCGGCAGCGTGCACCCGGAATCGGTCAATGCCCTGTTCGAAGAGGCCGAGCGCCTGGACCTGCGCCTGATTGCCGGCAAGGTGATGATGGACCGCAACGCGCCGGACTACCTGACCGACACTGCCGAGTCTGGCTATACCGAAAGCAAAGCGCTGATCGAGCGCTGGCATGGCAAGGGCCGCTTGCACTACGCGGTTACCCCGCGTTTCGCCCCGACCAGCACGCCTGAACAACTGACCCTGGCGGGCCAATTGCTCAAGGAGCACCCAGGTGTGTACATGCACACGCACCTGTCGGAAAACCTCAAGGAAATCGACTGGGTCAAGTCGCTGTTCCCCGAGCAGAAGGGCTACCTGGACGTCTACGACCACTTCGAACTGCTGGGCGAGCGCTCGGTGTTCGCCCACGGTGTGCACCTGTGCGACGACGAGTGCCAGCGCCTGGCCGAAACCGGCTCGGCCGTGGCCTTCTGCCCCACTTCCAACCTGTTCCTGGGCAGCGGCCTGTTCAACCTGCCCCAGGCCGAGCGCTTCAAGGTCAACGTGGGCCTGGGCACCGACGTCGGTGCCGGCACCAGCTTCTCGCTGCTCAACACCCTGAACGAAGCGTACAAGGTGATGCAGCTGCAAGGCGCACGCCTGCACCCGTACAAGTCACTGTACCTGGCCACCCTCGGCGGCGCCCGCGCACTGCGCCTGGACGACCGCATCGGCAGCCTGCGCCCGGGCAACGATGCCGACTTCGTGGTGCTGGACTACAAGGCCACGCCGCTGCTGGACTACCGCATTCAGCAGTCCAACAGCATCGAAGAGACCCTGTTCGTGCTCACCACCCTGGGCGATGACCGCACTGTGCGCGAAACCTACGCTGCCGGGCGTTGCGTGCACCAGCGCTAAGGCTCTTTCGCAAGGCCCCGGTACAGCGCGCCGCCGATCGCAGCCCCGATCAGCGGCGCCACCCAGAACAGCCACAGCTGTTGCAGGGCCCAGCCGCCGACGAACAAGGCCGGCCCCGTGCTACGCGCGGGGTTGACCGAGGTATTGGTGATCGGGATCGAGATCAGGTGGATCAGGGTCAAGGCCAGGCCGATGGCGATGGGCGCAAACCCTGCCGGCGCACGGGGGTCCGTGGCGCCCATGATCACCACCAGGAACATCGCCGTCATCACCACTTCACTGATGAAACCCGCACCCAGCGTATAACCACCGGGCGAGTGGTCGGCGTAGCCATTCGAAGCCAACCCCGAAGACAGCTCGAAACCGGCCTTGCCGCTGGCGATGAGATAGATCACGCCCGCCGCCAGAATGGCGCCGATCACTTGTGCGATCACATAGGGCAGCAGCTCTTTGGCCGGGAAACGCCCGCCTACTACCAGCCCGAACGAGACAGCGGGGTTAAGGTGGCAGCCGGAGATATGGCCGATGGCAAACGCCATGGTCAGCACTGTAAGGCCGAAGGCGAAAGCAACACCGAGAACGCCGATACCGAGAGGGGAACTGGCTGCGAGTACCGCACTGCCACAGCCACCCAGGACCAGCCAGAAGGTGCCGATCAATTCGGCACCCATGCGTTTACCAAGGGACATGCTCATGAATCCATTCCTCAAGAAGTTGAACGCAACGAATGCGCAAGCCCAACTGCTTGATGAAGGTTTGCTCACAAGAATTTAGCAGACCTTTGGTCAATGGCCAGAAATGACTGGGGCCGCTTCGCGCCCCATTCGCAGCACAAGGCTGCTCCTACAGGGATCGCATAACACCTGTAGGAGCAGCCTTGTGCTGCGAATGGGCTGCAAAGCAGCCCCCTTCAATCACCTTGGCAAACGATCAACCCTTGGCCGAAACCTTGGGCTTCTTCAACAGGTGCGAGAACACCGCATGCAGGTCGTCCGAGGCGCTTTCCTCGTCCAGGTTCAGCTTGCTGTCGATGTGGTCCATGTGGTGCATCATCAGGCTCACGGCCTGCTCGGCATCGCGCGCTTCGATGGCATCGATCAACTGCATGTGCTCGTCATACGAGCAGTGCGAGCGGTTGCCGCTTTCATACTGGGCAATGATCAGCGAAGTTTGCGATACCAGGCTGCGCTGGAAGCTCACCAGCGGCGCATTGCCCGCTGCTTCGGCCAATTTGAGGTGGAACTCGCCGGAAAGACGAATACCGGCACCGCGGTCACCGCGCGAGAAGCTGTCGCGCTCTTCGCGCACCATCTGCCGCAGCTCGTTCAGCTGGTCGAGGGTGGCGTGCTGCACGGCCAGTTCGGTAATGGCCCGCTCCACCATGCGCCGCGAGAAAAACACCTGGCGCGCCTCTTCCACCGTCGGGCTGGCCACCACTGCACCGCGGTTCGGCCGCAGCAGCACCACGCTTTCATGGGCCAGGCGCGACAAGGCGCGGCGGATGATAGTACGGCTGACGCCGAAGATTTCGCCCAGCGCTTCCTCGCTCAACTTGGTGCCCGGCGCCAGGCGCTGCTCGAGGATTGCCTCGAAAATGTGCGCGTAGACGATGTCGTCCTGGGTACCGCTGCGGCCGGCCTTGCCGACACGTGCAGGTTTTTTCAGAGGTTGCAGCTGTTCGTTCATGGGCTCTCGAGGCACGAAGAGAAAGTATGGCGCCATTGTACACAGGCTGAGGCGATTCCGCAGGGGGCGTTTTACCTATATAGCCGTTGTACGACGCATTGCGCACACAAAACATAAAACATTATTTGCATTCTTTGTACACAAAAGCATAATCCACCGAGCAACTTCTTGACCCATGAGTCAACAAAACGGTCAGACGTCTGCCTTCCCTCGTGGGGCCGCCAAGTGCATCGCTCAGGAAACTGGCCCCAACAACAACAAGAAAGACTTGAGGAGTACTCGCTGTGGAAAGCCGCAAATCCGAAGCCCCTACGCTGGATCTCGCGCCACCGCTCGAAACGAGTTGGCTGGAACGGATTTTCAAACTCAAGCAACACGGCAGCACCGTCAAAACCGAAATGATCGCCGGGGTGACCACCTTCATCACCATGGCCTACATCATTTTCGTCAACCCCAACATCATGGCCGACGCCGGCATCGACCATGGTGCCGCCTTCGTCGCTACCTGCATTTCCGCCGCGCTGGGCTGCCTGCTGATGGGCCTGTACGCCAACTGGCCGGTGGGCCTGGCACCAGGCATGGGGCTTAACGCCTTCTTCACCTACACCGTGGTCGGCACCATGGGCTACAACTGGGAAACGGCGCTGGGGGCGGTGTTCGTCTCAGGCGTGCTGTTCATGTTCCTGACTTTGTCGAAAGTGCGCGAATGGCTGCTGAACAGCATCCCGGTCAGCCTGCGCCATGCCATGGGGGCCGGCGTCGGATTGTTTCTCGGGCTGATCGGCCTGAAGACGGCTGGCATCATCGTCGACAGCCCCGCTACGTTGATCAAGCTGGGCTCGCTGCATGAGCCGGGGCCGCTGCTGGCGGCGGTGTGCTTCCTGCTGATTGCCATCCTCAGCTACAAGCGGGTGTTCGGCGCGATCCTGATCAGCATCATTGGTGTCACCCTGGCAGGCTGGGGGCTGGGCCTGGTGAAGTTTGGCGGGGTGATGTCGATGCCGCCGAGCCTGGCACCGACCTGGATGGCCATGGATGTGGCTGGCGTGTTCAACGTCAGCATGATCAGTGTGGTGCTGGCGTTCTTGTTCGTGCACATGTTTGATACTGCTGGCACGCTGATGGGCGTGGCACAGCGGGCCAACCTGGTGGCGCCGGACGGGCGCATCGAGAACCTGTCGAAGGCGTTGAAGGCTGACAGTGCATCGAGCGTGTTCGGGGCCGTGGTAGGCGTGCCGCCGGTGACCAGTTATGTGGAGAGTGCCGCAGGCGTGGCCGCAGGTGGCCGTACCGGCCTCACAGCGGTGGTGGTCGGCCTGCTGTTCATCGCTGCGATGTTCTTCGCTCCGCTGGCCGGGATGATCCCAGCCTACGCAACGGCCGGTGCACTGATCTACGTGGCAATGCTGATGATGGGCAGCATGGCGCACATCCATTGGGATGAAGCCACCGACAGCATTCCGGCGATTGTCACGGTGATCATGATGCCGCTGACCTTCTCCGTTGCCGATGGTATTGCCCTGGGCTTCATCAGCTACGTCGCGCTGAAGGCAGGCACGGGCAAGTACAAGGAAATCTCGGCCAGCCTGTGGGTGCTGTGCGCGATCTTCATTGCCAAGTTTGTGTTCCTCTGACACCCCAGTGCAAAAACCAAGGGCGCCTCGGCGCCCTTTCTTTATTTACTGCCTGTACTGGCCCTATCGCCGGCAAGCCAGCTCCCACAGGTACAGCACAGGCCGCAAACCTGATGTACCTGTGGTAGCTGGCTTGCCGGCGATAGGGCCAGTGCAGGCAACACAAAAACAGCAGACGAAAAAAAGCCCGCCAGTGTGAGAGCGGGCCAAAGGACCTACGAAGATTCTTCTAGCGACCAACTAGCTTCCACGATAGGTCGAATAGCTGTACGGCGAGATCAGCAGCGGCACGTGATAGTGCTCTTGCGCCTCGTCGATGCCAAAACGCAGCACCACAACATCCAGAAACGCCTGGGCCGGCAGTTGCACGCCACGGGCGCGGTAGTAATCGCCAGCGCTGAACTGCAACTGGTACACACCAGTGCGGTAGTCATCACCCTGCAGCAGCGGCGCGTCAACGCGGCCATCGCTGTTGGTCAGGGCGGTGTTCACCAGCTCCAGCTGCTGGCCTTCGACACGGTACAGCTCGACCTTGATCGAGCTGCCCGGGCAGCCATGTGCGGCATCCAGTACGTGTGTGGTCAAACGTCCCATTGCGTGTCGCCTCTTGTTCAATCTGTGGGCAAAAAATACTCAGCCATCGCACCAGCATAGCGCCTGCGGCAGGCGGGAATGACGCCATTAAGACATTCCATCGCAAAATTGTACACAATTTTTTGAACCCACCCGTCGCACCCGGCGTTTCTTGCCCATAAACGACCCACCGGTCGCAAATACAGGCGCCGTAACGAGGCAAACGTCATTAGCTGACCAACCAGGCAGGTTTCTTGCACTGTGTTTCCAGGTCGCTGCGAGGCGACAAAAGGGAAGAAATGCGGAAAAACAGGCTTACAAAAGATTTCAGAAGTTGTATACAATCAGCCCATCCGGTGGTGCGACATACCGACGCGGCCCGCCCACCACCCGCACTAACGCACAAGAAGGAAGACTGCAGTGAGCGCTGACTACCCTCGCGACCTGATCGGTTACGGCAACAACCCTCCTCACCCGCAATGGCCGGGCAACGCTCGCATCGCGCTGTCTTTCGTCCTCAATTACGAAGAAGGCGGCGAACGCAACATCCTGCACGGTGACAAAGAGTCCGAAGCCTTCCTGTCCGAGATGGTCGCTGCCCAGCCGCTGCAGGGCCAGCGCAACATGAGCATGGAGTCGCTGTACGAATACGGCAGCCGCGCCGGCGTGTGGCGCCTGCTGAAGCTGTTCAAGGACAGCGGCGTGCCACTGACCGTCTTCGCCGTGGCCATGGCCGCCCAGCGCCACCCTGACGTGATCCGCGCCATGGTCGAAGCCGGCCACGAAATCTGCAGCCACGGCTACCGCTGGATCGACTACCAGAACATGGACGAGGCGCAGGAGCGCGAGCACATGCTCGAAGCCATCCGTATCCTCACCGAACTCACCGGCGAGCGCCCGGTAGGCTGGTACACCGGCCGCACCGGCCCGAACACCCGCCGCCTGGTGATGGAAGAAGGTGGTTTCCTGTACGACAGCGACACCTACGACGACGACCTGCCCTACTGGGAGCCGAACAACCCCACCGGCAAGCCGCACCTGGTAATCCCCTATACCCTGGACACCAACGACATGCGCTTCACCCAGGTGCAGGGTTTCAACTGCGGCGAGCAGTTCTTCCAGTACCTGAAAGACGCGTTCGACGTGCTGTACGCCGAAGGCGCCGAAGCACCGAAGATGCTCTCCATCGGCCTGCACTGCCGCCTGGTCGGCCGCCCGGCGCGCCTGGCTGCACTGAAGCGCTTCGTCGATTACGCCAAGAGCCATGAACAGGTCTGGTTCGCCCGTCGTGCGGACATCGCCCGCCACTGGCACACCACCCACCCGTACAAGAAAGAGAACGCCTGATGACCGCCTTCAACACCCTCAAGCCCTCCGCCCTGGGCCGCGACGCCTTCGTCAAGGCCTTCGCCGACATCTACGAGCATTCGCCGTGGGTCGCCGAAAAAGCCTACGACCTGGGCCAACTGGGCGAGCTGGACGAGATCGAGGCGCTGCACCAGCGCATGAGCGACATCCTGCTCAGCGCCAACCACGCCGACCAGCTGGCGCTGATCAATGCTCACCCGGACCTGGCTGGCAAGGCTGCCATCCAGGGTGAGCTGACCGAATCGAGCACCAACGAACAGGCCGGCGCCGGTATCCACCAGTGCACCGCCGAAGAATTCGCCCGCTTCACCGAGCTGAACGATGCCTACAAGGCCAAGTTCCAGTTCCCGTTCATCATGGCGGTGAAGGGCAGCAACCGGCACCAGATCCTCGCCGCCTTTGAAAAACGCATCCACAACGATGCCGATGCCGAATTCAAGGAAGCCCTGGCGCAGATCAACCTGATCGCCCTGTTCCGCCTGCTGCAGTTGTAAGCAACAGCCGAACCTATTTCAGTACAACGAACATATAAGAGAGACCCGCATGCGCACCCTGATGATCGAGCCCCTGACCAAAGAAGCCTTCGCCCAGTTCGGAGATGTGATCGAAACCGACGGCAGCGACCACTTCATGATCAACAACGGCTCGACCATGCGCTTCCACAAGCTCGCCACGGTCGAAACCGCCGAGCCCGAAGACAAGGCGATCATCAGCATCTTCCGCGCCGACGCGCTGGACATGCCGCTGACCGTGCGCATGCTGGAACGCCATCCGCTGGGCAGCCAGGCTTTCATCCCGCTGCTCGGCAACCCCTTTCTGATCGTGGTCGCGCCCGTTGGCGATGCACCTGTATCAGGCTTGGTCCGCGCCTACCGCAGTAATGGCAGGCAGGGCATTAATTACCATCGCGGCGTTTGGCACCACCCGGTGCTCACGATCGAAAAGCGGGATGATTTCCTGGTGGTTGATCGCAGTGGTTCTGGCAACAACTGCGATGAGCATTACTTCACCGAGGAACAGATGCTGATCCTCAATCCCCACCAATAAGAAAAGGTCGATCATCGCAAGGTGGTCGGCAGAGGTACATACTGTGGAAGCACACCTTCACGAATGGCTGAACCTGAGCATTCGCTGGGTTCACATGATCACCGGTGTCGCCTGGATCGGTGCATCGTTCTACTTCGTCTGGCTGGAGAACCACCTGAACCGAAGCAACCCGCGCGATGGGTTGTCGGGTGATCTCTGGGCGATTCACGGCGGTGGTATCTACCACCTGGAGAAATACAAACTCGCACCCCCGAAAATGCCCGAGAACCTGCACTGGTTCAAATGGGAAGCCTACTTCACCTGGATGTCCGGTATCGCCCTGCTGTGCGTGGTGTTCTACTGGAACCCGGCCCTGTACCTGCTGGCCCCTGGCAGCACCCTCAGCGGTGCCGAAGGCGTGGCCATCGGTATCGGCTCGCTGATCGCTGGCTGGTTCATCTACGACTTCCTGTGCGACTCGCCCCTGGGCAAGAAGCCAGCGCTGCTCGGTGGTGTACTGTTCGTGCTGATCATTGCCGCCTGCTGGGGCTTCAGCCTGGTGTTCAGCGGCCGTGGTGCCTACCTGCACACCGGCGCGATCATCGGCACCATCATGGTCGGTAACGTGTTCCGCATCATCATGCCGGCCCAGCGCCAGCTGGTGGCAGCGATCGAGAACAACCAGACGCCGGACCCGGTACTGCCGGCCAAGGGCCTGCTGCGCTCGCGCCACAACAACTACTTCACCCTGCCGGTGCTGTTCATCATGATCAGCAACCATTTCCCGAGCACCTACGGTAGCCAGTACAACTGGCTGATCCTGGCCGGTATCGCAGTAGCCGCGGTTCTGATCCGCCACTACTTCAACACCCGTCACGACAGCAACAAGTACGCCTGGACCCTGCCCGTCGGCGCCCTGGCAATGATTTGCCTGGCCTACGTCACCGGTCCGAAACCGATGGCCGTAAGCCCAGAGCAAGCCGCAGCGAAGGTCGAGTACCAGCCGTTGCCTGCAACTGCCGTCGGTGGCAAGACCGCTGCCGAGCAGCGTGCCGAGGACGCCGCCAAGGCTGCCGAAGCACCTGCCGCACCTGCCCAAGCACCGGCTCAGGCCGCGGCCCAGGCCGGTGGTGGTGACTTCGACAAGATCCACAATGTCATCCAGGAACGCTGCACCGTGTGCCACTCGTCCAAGCCGACCAGCCCACTGTTCAGCGCCGCCCCTGCCGGCGTGATGTTCGACACCCCGCAGCAGATCCAGGCCCAGGCCGCGCGCATCCAGGCGCAAGCGGTCGCCAGCCAGATCATGCCGCTGGGCAACATCACCCAGATGACCACCGAAGAGCGCAAGCTCGTCGGCGACTGGATCGCCAAAGGCGCCCAGGTCAACTGACACACCCTCCTACAAGGCGACTGAGTCCCCTGTAGGAGCGGCCTTGCGCCGCGAAGAGGCCGGTAAACCCGGCCTCAAACTTGAAGATTCACGCAACAAGCAAGCATCGAGCGCTCAGCCTCAAGCGGGAACCCCAGCCTCTCTTCACCGAGGGGCCTGCCGCTTGAAACCGACGCTTGGATCCGAGAATAAAAACAAAACTCGAGGTGCTGCATGTCCGAGTCACGCAAGGCGTATATCCCCATTGCGCCGCCGCGCGAACCCTTGCCCTTGTTCCAACTGATTCTGGTTGGCCTGCAACACGTTCTGCTGATGTACGGTGGCGCGATCGCCGTGCCGTTGATCATCGGCCAGGCCGCTGGGTTGTCCCGTGAAGAAGTCGCTTTCCTGATCAACGCCGACCTGCTGGTCGCTGGCGTCGCCACCATCATCCAGTCGTTCGGTATCGGCCCGGTGGGCATTCGCATGCCGGTGATGATGGGTGCCAGTTTCGCTGCCGTCGGCAGCATGGTGGCCATGGCCGGCATGCCCGGCGTAGGCCTGCAGGGAATTTTCGGCGCAACCATCGCTGCCGGGTTCTTCGGCATGCTGATCGCGCCGTTCATGTCCAAGGTCGTACGCTTCTTCCCGCCGCTGGTCACCGGTACGGTGATCACCTCGATTGGCCTGTCACTGTTCCCGGTGGCGGTCAACTGGGCCGGTGGCGGCCATGAAGCTGAAGCCTTTGGCTCGCCAATCTACCTGATGGTTGCGGGCCTGGTACTGGCGGTCATCCTGTTGATCAACCGCTTCATGCGTGGCTTCTGGGTCAACGTGTCGGTGCTGGTGGGCATGGGCCTGGGTTACATCCTGGCCGGTTCCATTGGCATGGTCGACCTGTCCGGCCTGAACGAAGCACCGTGGCTGCAAGTGGTGACCCCGCTGCACTTCGGCATGCCGACCTTCAGCCTGGCGCCAATCCTGTCCATGTGCCTGGTGGTGGTGATCATTTTCGTCGAGTCCACCGGCATGTTCCTGGCCCTGGGCAAGGTGACTGATCGCGAAGTTACCCCAGGGATGCTGCGTCGCGGCCTGCTGTGCGATGCCGGTGCATCGTTCATTGCCGGCTTCTTCAACACCTTTACCCACTCCTCGTTCGCCCAGAACATCGGCCTGGTGCAGATGACCGGGGTACGCTGCCGCTTTGTCACCATCGTGGCCGGTGCACTGCTTATCCTGCTCAGCCTGCTGCCCAAGGCGGCCTTCCTGATTGCCTCGATCCCGCCTGCGGTACTGGGGGGCGCGTCCATTGCCATGTTCGGCATGGTCACCGCCACCGGGATCAAGATTCTTCAGGAGGCGGACATCGGCGACCGCCGCAACCAGCTGCTGGTGGCGGTAAGCGTCGGCTTCGGGTTGATCCCCGTGGTACGTCCGGAGTTCTTTGCCCAGATGCCGCAGTGGATGGAACCCATCACCCACAGTGGTATCGCCATGGCCACGGTCAGTGCCCTGGTGTTGAACGTGCTGTTCAACATCCTCGGTGGCGCCGACCGCGCGGTGCACAACGACAGCTGTCACCAGCATTGAGCCAAGGGGGCGGCGCATTGCCGCCCCCTCACTCACACCTGCACTAACCGCTACGCCGTCGGCCCGCCGGAATGGGCCGCCCGGGGCGCCTGCGCGCCAAAAAAACCGCCAACAAAAACAATAAGTCCGGGAATCACAACATGAAGCGCATCACCACGTCCCTGTTATTGGGCACCAGCCTGCTGGCCACCCTACCCTCGCATGCAGGCGAATGGCTGCAATGGCATGGCGAAAGCCTGACCTACCTGTATGGCAAGGACTTCAAGGTCAACCCTGATATCCAGCAGACCATCACGTTCGAGCACGCCAACAAATGGAAGTACGGCGACACCTTCATGTTCGTCGACAAAATTTTCTACAACGGCAAAGCCGACCCCAGCAAAGGCGTGACCACTTACTACGGCGAGTTCAGCCCGCGCCTGTCGTTCGGCAAGATCTTCGACCAGAAGCTTGCCTTCGGCCCGATCAAGGACGTACTGCTGGCCATGACCTACGAGCGTGGCGAAGGCGACAACGAAGCCTATCTGATAGGCCCCGGCTTTGACCTGGACATCCCCGGCTTCAACTATTTCACGCTGAACTTCTACGTACGCAACACCGAGGGCAGCCGCCCCGGTGACAACGTCTGGCAGATAACCCCCGGCTGGTCGTACACCATCCCTGTTGGCCGGTCAGACATTCTGATCGACGGTTACATGGACTGGGTCACCGACAACGATCAGACCCGTCGTGGTACCTATCACGCCAACCTGCACTTCAACCCACAGGTCAAATACGACCTGGGCAAGGCGCTGAACCTGGGCGCCAAGCAGCTGTACGTGGGCTTTGAGTACAGCTACTGGAAGGACAAGTACGGCATCGACAGCCGCGGCAACCTGGACAGCAACCAGAGTGTCGCCAGTGCGCTGATCAAAGTACACTTCTGAAAAACTGACCAAACGCACAAGTTTGATACACCACGCTCCAGGACGGAGCACTTGAGGCGCGGCGCGCAAGCCAGTAATCTGCGCGCCCCCTCGATCAGGGCAGAACGGATTCTGCCTGCGTTTACTGACCGCTCAGTCAATGAATACGGGCGGTTGGCCAACGTGTTGCCAGCCTGAAAGACCCTTTTCATCCGTTCAGAACGAAGTCGAGCAGGAAGGTTTTGCCAACCCGGAAAAGTTGGCTCAACCCTTGCCAAACAGCTGTGGCCTATCGAAAAAAGCTGACTCGCAAGACAACAAAAAGCGCCAATAACGAGCGCTGACAACAGATCAATCAAGGGAGCGACACTCGCAATGCGTACCATCAACAGCCTGATCCTCGCCGGCGGCCTGCTGGCCTGCGGCACCACCTTCGGCGGCGACCTGCTGCAATGGCAGAACAACAGCCTGACCTACCTGTGGGGCAAGAACTTCAAGGTCAACCCCGAGACCCAGCAAACCTTCACCTTCGAGCACGCGGACGCGTGGAAGTACGGCGACAACTTCTTCTTCGTCGACAAGATTTTCTATCAGGGCAAGAAGGACGCCAGCAACGGCCCCAACACCTACTACGGTGAATTCAGCCCACGCCTGTCGTTCGGCAAGATCTTCGACCAGAAGCTGGAGTTCGGCCCGGTCAAGGACGTGCTGCTGGCCATGACCTACGAGTTTGGCGAGGGTGACACCGAGTCGTACCTGATCGGCCCAGGCTTCGACCTGGCCATTCCTGGCTTCGACTACTTCCAGCTGAACTTCTACAACCGCACCACCGACGGTAGCCGCGCCGGCGACAACGTATGGCAGATCACCCCGGTGTGGTCGTACACCATTCCGGTGGGCGATTCCGATGTACTGATCGACGGCTTCATGGACTGGGTGGTGGACAACGACGAAAACCGCCGCGGCACCTACCAGGCCAACCTGCACTTCAACCCGCAGATCAAGTATGACCTTGGCAAGGCCCTGCACCTGGGCGAAAAGCAGCTGTACGTGGGTGTTGAGTACGACTACTGGAAGAACAAGTACGGCATCAAGGACAGCGATGCCTTCACGACTGACCAGAACACCATGAGCTTCCTGGTAAAAGTGCACTTCTGATGCGCTGAAACGTGACAGCGCGTTGTATATTCAACGCGCTGTCACGTGTAATTAAACGCGCAATGAGTAGGTAATTTCCTACAACTTATTCAGATAAAGCTTACCCACATTAAAACTTGCCTTGAAAGTCAGGGCAATCAGACAAGGCAACAATACGCCAAACAGCACAAGGCCTGCCTCTACCTGCCAGTGCTCGATCAGACGAAAGATGTCCAGCACCAACATGATGCTGCTGATCATCAATGCCAGGCCAAACATTGCACAGCACCTGTACAACGCCTCAACCCCCTCCCCTTGCAGCAACAGCCACAGGCCCAGCGCAACCCAGGCCACGGCCGTAGCCAGGTAGAGCGCCAGGTGGTACACATCGTAAGTCAACACATTTCCAAACATGGATTGATTTCCCCTCCTGACCTGTAGGAAAAATAAAGTACTGACTATAGGCGCAGTCCTTCCACCGGAACACTGCGAAATTTTGACAAAATTTTTGCACTTCGCCCTTTAGCATGCTTGTCTTCTGCATTCAAAAAAAAGAAAACAGGCCTACTTAATGCGCACGCCCCTCGCCGCCCCGTGGCGGTATCTTCTGTTAGTTTGCTCGCTGTGGTTTGGCATCTTCCTGCTGACCCGCCTGATATTGCTGGCTACCCATCTGGATGAAGTTAATGGCGACTACATCTCGTTATTCTTCAGTGGCGCCCTGTACGACCTGAGCTTCCTCACCTACGCCGCACTGCCGCTGGGGCTGTACCTGGCCGTGTGCCCGGCAGCTTTGTGGCGCACGCGCTGGCATCGGCGGCTGATGAGCGGGGTACTGGTCGTCAGCCTGTTCGTGATGCTGTTCGTCGCGGTGGCCGAGTGGCTGTTCTGGGACGAATTCGGCGTGCGCTTCAACTTTATCGCGGTCGACTACCTGGTGTATTCCAAGGAAGTGCTGGACAACATCCGCGAGTCGTACCCCTTGCCTACCCTGCTAGGCAGCATCGCTGTCGTTGCCGTGCTGCTTGCCCTGGCCCTGCGCAAACCCCTGGCACAAGCGCTGGCAGCACCGGGCACCACCCTGCGCCAGCGCCTTGGCGGCATTGCCGTGCTGGCACTGCTGGGTGGCCTGAGTGTGCTGCTGGTCGACCAGCAGTTCCCCCGCGGCCAGGGCGGCAATGCCTACCAGCGCGAACTGGCCAGCAACGGCCCGTACCAGTTCTTTGCCGCGTTCCGTAACAACGAACTCGACTACACCCAGTTCTATGCCAACCTCGACGCTGCAGAAGCCGGTGCGCAGATGCACCAGGAACTGGCCGAGCCCAACGCCCGGTTCCAGGCCAGCGAAGCCGAGGATATTCGCCGCCATATCAGCGCCAACGGCACGCCTCGCAAACCAAACATCATCCTGGTCACCATCGAAAGCTTCAGCGCCAAGTACATGGGCAGCAACGGCGACCCACGCAACCTCACGCCTAACCTGGACGCCCTGCGCCGCGAGAGCCTGTACTTCAACAACTTCTACGCCACCGGTACCCGCACCGATCGCGGCCTGGAGGCCATTACCCTGTCGATCCCGCCAACGCCGGGGCGCTCCATCGTCAAACGCATTGGCCGTGAAAGCGGCTACGGCAGCCTCGGCCAGCAACTGGCCGCGGTCGGCTACGACCCTGTATTCGTCTATGGTGGGCGCGGCTACTTCGACAACATGAACGCCTTCTTCAGTGGCAACGGCTACCGCATCGTCGACCAAAGCAGCGTGGATGAAAGCGAAATCAGCTTCAAGAACGCCTGGGGCATGGCCGATGAAGACCTTTATCGGCAGGCCCTGAAACTGGCCGATGCCGACCATGCCAAGCAGCAACCGTTCTTGCTGCAACTGATGACCACCTCCAACCACCGCCCTTACACCTACCCGGACGGCCGTATCGACATCCCCTCGGGTGACGGCCGCGAAGGCGCAGTGAAATACACGGACCATGCCATCGCCCAGTTCCTGCGCGAGGCCAAGGGCAAGCCGTGGTTCGACAATACCCTGTTCGTCTTTGTCGCCGACCACACCGCCGGTAGCGCCGGGGTGGAAGACCTGCCGGTAAGCAATTACCAGATTCCGCTGTGGATCTATGCACCCAAGCTGATCGCACCACGCGAAGACGCACAACTGGCCAGCCAGATCGACCTTGCACCGACCTTGCTGGGCCTGCTCAACCTGAGTTACACCTCAACCTTCTTTGGCCGCGACCTGCTGCGCGAAGACAGCTTGCCGCCACGGGTAGTGATCGGCAATTACCAGCACCTGGGGCTGTTCGACGGCAAGGACCTGGCAATCCTCAGCCCACGCGGCGGCATGCGGGTGCATCAGGATGCCCTGGGTAACAGCCGGGAAATGGCAGCCAGCACCGACAACCCGCTGGTCCGCCGGGCCATCGCCTACTACCAGAGTGCGGCCAACGACTTCAGCAAAGGGCTTCTGGCCTGGAAGCCACAGGAGCAAGGTGCGGTGGCCGAACAGTAAATCAACTGTGTGTATGGCACCGGCTTTGCAACCTTATGTGGCAGGCCGGATCGCCCGCCACAATTTGCCGGCAACTGCCACCACCGCCAGCACCACGGCACCGGCCACCACCCCGGCCACGCCGTTGAGCAGCGCCCCGGTCAGCGCGCCACCGCGCCCCTCGCTGAACGCTTCGATGGCGTGATGCACGGGCGCAATGCCATGCACCAGAATGCCGCCACCGACCAGAAACATCGCCGCCGTGCCGATCACCGACAGGCTCTTCATCATGTACGGCGCAGCCCGCAGGATGCCGTTACCGACGGCCTGAGTCAGGCTCGATGCTTTTTGGGTCATCCACAACCCCAGGTCATCAAGCTTGACGATGCCAGCCACCAGCCCGTAAACGCCGATGGTCATGACGATGGCAATGCCCGACAGCACGATGATCTGCTGGGTAAGCGGCGCATCGGCCACGGTACCCAAGGTGATGGCGATGATTTCTGCTGAAAGGATGAAGTCGGTGCGCACGGCGCCTTTGATCTTGGCCTTCTCGAAAGCCACCAGGTCGACATTGGCGTCAGCCACGGCTGCCTTTCGGGCATTGCGCTGCGCGTCGTCCTCTTCCTTGCTGTGCAAGAACTTGTGCGCCAGCTTCTCGAAGCCCTCGAAGCACAAGTAAGCGCCACCGATCATCAACAACGGCGTAACCGCCCACGGAATGAACGCGCTGATCAGCAGCGCCGCCGGCACCAGGATTGCCTTGTTGACGAACGACCCCTTGGCCACCGCCCACACCACCGGGATTTCGCGCTCGGCGCGTACACCAGTAACCTGCTGGGCATTCAGCGCCAGGTCGTCACCCAGCACACCCGCAGTCTTCTTCGCCGCGACTTTGGTCATGAGCGAGACATCGTCCAGCAGCGTGGCGATATCGTCGATCAGTACCAGTAGACTGCTTCCTGCCATGTTTGCCTGTTTCCATTGAAATGAATGTGCCGGAGTCTAGCCGAAAGTCGCTGCCTTGAGCGTCCGTCAAGCCCGGTGCTACCATGCCCGATCCCTCATAGAGGTGGCCAGACACGAGGAAGATCCCTGACCATGAGCACCATTCGCGAGCGCAACAAGGAACTGATCCTGCGCGCGGCCAGCGAGGAATTCGCCGACAAGGGCTTCGCCGCCACCAAGACCAGCGATATCGCGGCCAAGGCCGGCCTGCCAAAACCGAACGTGTATTACTACTTCAAGTCCAAGGACAACCTCTACCGCGAGGTCCTGGAAAGCATCATCGCGCCGATCATGCAGGCATCCACGCCGTTCAACGCCGACGGTGACCCCAAGGAAGTGCTGAGTTCATACATTCGTTCAAAGATACGCATTTCGCGTGACCTGCCACATGCGTCCAAGGTGTTTGCCAGCGAGATCATGCACGGCGCCCCCCACCTGTCGCCGAACCAGGTCGAGCAGTTGAACGAGCAGGCCCGGCACAACATCGAGTGCATCCAGCGCTGGATCGACCGCGGGCAGATCGCCCATGTGGACGCGCACCACCTGATGTTCAGCATCTGGGCGGCGACCCAGACGTATGCCGACTTCGACTGGCAGATTTCGGCGGTGACCGGTAAGGCCAAACTGGCCGACAGCGATTACGACGCGGCGGCCGAGACCATCATTCGCATGGTCTTGAAAGGCTGTGAGCCTGAGGCAGCCTGACAGCGCCAGTGGGGCTGCTTTGCAGCCCATTCGCGGCACAAGGCCGCTCCTACAGGGAACCGCGTTTGACCTGCGATCGCGGTTCCCTGTAGGAGCGGCCTTGTGCCGCGAAAAGGCCGCAAAGCGGCCCCGGCCATATTGAGCGTTACGCCGCTACCCCGGCATCCGCTTTCAACCCCACCGCCTCGATCGCACTGATCGCACACTGTTCGTCGATATCCGACGTATCCCCGCTGATCCCGACAGCACCCAGCACCTTGCCGTCCTGATCACGAATCAGCACCCCACCCGGTGCCGGCACCACCGGCCGCTCCCCCATCCCGTTCAGCGCGGCAAAAAAAGCCGGCCGCTGCTGCGCATCCAGCGCCAGCAGGCGCGAGCCCTTGCCCAGGGCAATCGCACCCCAGGCTTTGCCAGTGGCCACTTCAGGGCGGATCAGGCTGGCGCCATCCTCACGCTGCAGCGCCAGCAGGTGCCCGCCGGCATCCAGCACCGCCACGGTCAGCGGCGCGGCATTGATGTTGCGGCCCGCCGCCTGCGCGGCATTCACCAGGCTGACAGCGACTTTCAGGTTCAAGACGTTCATGGAAAGGTCCTCTTCTTGTTGTGAGAAGCCCTGAGGGCAGTTGAAAACCGATAGAACAAATAGAACACAACGAAATGTATTTTTGTATACAATATTTTGAAACGATCGTATGCGATGGCGCAAATAGCCGTTTTCATGGCCGCTCTGACGAAAGCTAGCCCACCCGATGAAAACCCATTGACCTAAGCCGCCAGCCGTGAATACACTCTGTCGCAAAGCAAGTTGTATACAATTACAAAATCGATGAGGCACAAACCATGAGCAAAATGAGAGCAATCGATGCAGCCGTTCTGGTCATGCGCCGTGAAGGTGTAGATACCGCGTTCGGCATCCCAGGGGCTGCCATCAACCCGTTGTACTCGGCCCTGAAGAAAGTCGGTGGCATCGATCACGTCCTCGCTCGCCACGTCGAAGGTGCCTCGCACATGGCCGAGGGCTACACCCGTGCCAACCCGGGCAATATCGGCGTGTGCATCGGCACTTCCGGCCCAGCCGGCACCGACATGGTCACCGGCCTGTACAGCGCCTCGGCAGACTCCATCCCGATCCTCTGCATCACCGGCCAGGCCCCGCGCGCCCGCCTACACAAAGAAGACTTCCAGGCTGTAGACATCACCAGCATCGTCAAGCCGGTGACCAAGTGGGCGACCACCGTTCTGGAACCAGGCCAAGTGCCTTATGCCTTCCAGAAGGCCTTCTATGAAATGCGCACCGGCCGCCCAGGCCCGGTACTGATCGACCTGCCGTTCGACGTGCAGATGGCCGAAATCGAATTCGACATCGACGCCTACGAGCCGCTGGCCGTCAACAAACCGTCCGCCACTCGCGTACAGGCTGAAAAAGCCCTGGCCCTGCTCAACGACGCCGAGCGCCCGCTGCTGGTAGCCGGTGGCGGCATCATCAACGCCGACGCCAGCGACAAGCTGGTCGAGTTCGCCGAACTGACCGGTGTGCCTGTGATCCCTACCCTGATGGGCTGGGGCACCATCCCGGACGACCACGCGCAGATGGTCGGCATGGTCGGCCTGCAAACTTCGCACCGCTACGGCAACGCCACCCTGCTCAAATCCGACCTGGTGTTCGGTATCGGTAACCGCTGGGCCAACCGCCACACCGGTTCTGTCGACGTCTACACCGAAGGCCGCAAGTTCGTGCACGTCGACATCGAACCGACCCAGATCGGCCGCGTGTTCACCCCGGACCTGGGTATCGTTTCCGACGCTGGCAAGGCGCTGGATGTGTTCCTGGAAGTGGCCCGCGAGTGGAAAGCCGCTGGCAAGCTGAAGTGCCGCAAGGCCTGGCTGGAAGACTGCCAGGAGCGCAAGGCCACCCTGCAGCGCAAGACCCACTTCGACAACGTGCCGGTCAAGCCGCAGCGCGTGTACGAAGAGATGAACCAGGTATTCGGCAAGGACACCACCTACGTCAGCACCATCGGCCTGTCGCAGATTGCCGGCGCGCAATTCCTGCACGTGTACAAGCCACGCCACTGGATCAACTGCGGCCAGGCCGGCCCGCTGGGCTGGACCATCCCTGCCGCTCTGGGCGTTGTCAAAGCCGATCCAAAGCGCAAAGTGGTCGCGCTGTCGGGTGACTACGACTTCCAGTTCATGATCGAAGAACTGGCAGTGGGCGCGCAGTTCAACCTGCCCTACGTCCACGTGCTGGTGAACAACGCCTACCTGGGTCTGATCCGTCAGGCGCAGCGTGGCTTCGACATGGATTACTGTGTACAACTGGCCTTCGAGAACATCAACTCGACCGACGCCGCCACCTACGGTGTCGACCACGTTGCCGTGGTCGAAGGCCTGGGCTGCAAGGCCATCCGTGTGTTCGAACCGGCCGAAATCGCCCCTGCCCTGCTCAAGGCGCAGAAGATGGCCGAAGAGTTCCGCGTACCGGTCGTGGTCGAAGTGATTCTCGAGCGTGTGACCAACATTTCCATGGGCACCGAGATCAACGCGGTCAACGAGTTCGAAGACCTGGCGCTGGTCGGCAACGACGCGCCAACCGCCATCTCGATGCTGGACTGATCGCCTGACGCCCCCAGGCACACCCTGGGGGCCTTCATCGCAAGGAGACAACTCATGCCTCGCTTCGCTGCCAACCTGTCCATGCTGTTCACCGAACAGGACTTCCTGGCCCGCTTCAAGGCTGCCGCCGACGCTGGTTTCAGTGGCGTCGAATACCTGTTCCCGTACGACTTCAGCGCTGCCGAAATCAAGCAGCAGCTGGAAGCCAACGGCCTGACCCAGGTGCTGTTCAACCTGCCTGCTGGCGACTGGGCCAAAGGTGAGCGTGGCATCACCTGCCACCCCGACCGCATCGAAGAATTCCGTGCCGGTGTCGACAAGGCCATCGAGTACGCCAAGGTGCTGGGCAACACCCAGGTCAACGCCCTGGCCGGCATTCGTCCGCAAGGCCCGGACTGCGCCACCGTGCGCAAAACCTTCGTCGAGAACCTGCGCTACGCCGCCGACAAGCTCAAGGCCGCCGGTATCCGTCTGGTCATGGAAATGATCAACACCCGCGACATCCCGGGCTTCTACCTGAACACCACGAAACAGGCGCTGGAAATCCAGGCCGAGGTCGGCAGTGACAACCTGTTCCTGCAGTACGACATCTACCACATGCAGATCATGGAGGGTGACCTGGCTCGCACCATGGAAACCAACCTGCAACTGATCAACCACATCCAGCTGGCCGACAACCCGGGCCGTAACGAGCCTGGTACTGGCGAGATCAACTACCGCTTCCTGTTCGAGCACCTGGACCGCATTGGCTACCAGGGCTGGATCGGCGCGGAGTACAAGCCCAAGACCACCACCGAAGCAGGCCTGGGCTGGCTGAAGACCCATAACGCAATCTAAGAATGCACACGATCCCTGTAGGAGCGGCCTTGTGCCGCGATGGGCTGCGCAGCAGCCCCGGCAATGGTTGAAATGGCCGAAATCGTGGGGCCGCTATGCGCCCCTTTCGCGGCACAAGGCCGCTCCTACAGGGGCCAAGTTGCCTGTTCATACAAATACAAAGAGGCAGATTTCTCATGGCTAAAATCGGTTTCATCGGCACCGGCATCATGGGCAAGCCCATGGCCCAAAACCTGCAAAAAGCAGGTCACAGCCTGTTCGTCTCCACTCACCACGACGCCGCGCCAGCCGACCTGATCGCAGCCGGTGCAGTGGCCCTGGCCAACCCGAAAGAGGTTGCCCAGGAAGCCGAATTCATCATCGTCATGGTGCCGGACACCCCACAGGTGGAAGCCGTGCTGTTCGGTGAAAACGGCGTTGCCGAAGGCGTGGGCCCGAACAAGGTCGTGATCGACATGAGCTCGATCTCGCCTACCGCCACCAAAGCGTTCGCCGAAAAAATCAAGGCAACCGGCGCGGCCTACCTGGACGCCCCGGTGTCCGGCGGTGAAGTCGGCGCCAAGGCCGCAACCCTGAGCATCATGGTGGGTGGCTGCCCAAAAGCCTTCGAGCGCACCCTGCCGCTGTTCGAAGCCATGGGCAAGAACATCACCCGCGTGGGTGGCAACGGTGACGGCCAGACCGCCAAGGTCGCCAACCAGATCATCGTCGCCCTGAACATCCAGGCCGTCAGCGAAGCGCTGCTGTTCGCCGCCAAAAACGGCGCAGACCCAGCCAAGGTGCGTGAAGCACTGATGGGCGGCTTTGCTTCGTCGAAAATCCTCGAAGTGCACGCCGAGCGCATGATCAAGGGCACCTTCGACCCAGGCTTCCGCATCAACCTGCACCAGAAAGACTTGAACCTGGCCCTGCAAGGTGCCAAGGAACTGGGCATTAACCTGCCCAACACCTCCAATGCCCAGCAAGTGTTCAACACCTGCCAGGCCCTGGGTGGCGGCAACTGGGACCACTCGGCGCTGATCAAAGGCCTGGAGCACATGGCCAACTTCTCGATCCGCGGCGACAAGTAATTCGAATTCGGGGGCTGCTGCGCAGCCCAATCGCCGGCAAGCCAGCTCCCACAGGGACCGCACAATCCCTCAATCCTGTGCAGTACCTGTGGGAGCTCGGCTTGCCGGCGATGAATTCAACACCGATGCGCCTGCGACCACAGGCCCAAAGGTGACACCGAGCAACACCCGCCCCTGGTTCGGCCTGCACGGAGGCAGTTCCAGGGGCGTTTTTGATTCTGCAGAACAACAATAATTGGGAGCCTGCCATGTCGGTCGATCCGCAAAAAATTCTCCGCGAGCTGTTCGACACAGCCATCGCTGCCGCCCACCCTCGCCAAGTCCTCGAACCCTACCTGCCCGCCGACCGTAGCGGCCGGGTCATCGTCATCGGCGCCGGCAAGGCCGCAGCCGCCATGGCCGAAGTGGTCGAAAAAAGCTGGCAGGGCGAAGTCTCTGGCCTGGTCGTGACCCGTTACGGTCACGGCGCCAACTGCCAGAAAATCGAAGTGGTCGAGGCCGCTCACCCAGTCCCCGATGCCGCCGGCCTGGCCGTGGCCAAGCGCGTGCTGGAGCTGGTCAGCAACCTCAATGAAGACGACCGCGTCATCTTCCTGCTGTCTGGCGGTGGTTCCGCCCTGCTGGCACTGCCGGCCGAAGGCCTGACCCTGGCCGACAAGCAGCATATCAACAAGGCACTGCTCAAATCCGGCGCCACCATCGGCGAGATGAACTGCGTGCGCAAGCACCTCTCGGCGATCAAGGGCGGCCGCCTGGCCAAGGCCTGCTGGCCGGCCACCGTCTACACCTATGCCATTTCCGATGTACCGGGCGACCTTGCCACCGTGATCGCCTCTGGCCCCACCGTGGCCGACCCGAGCACGTCGGCTGATGCCCTGGCCATCCTCAAGCGCTACAACATCGAAGCGCCGAAAGCGGTCATCGACTGGCTGAACAACCCAGCCTCGGAAACCGTCAAGGCCGATGACCCGGCTCTGGCCCGCAGCCACTTCCAGCTGATCGCCAAACCCCAGCAGTCGCTCGAAGCGGCCGCGGTCAAAGCCCGCCAGGCCGGCTTCAGCCCGCTGATCCTCGGCGACCTGGAAGGCGAATCGCGCGAAGTGGCCAAAGTGCACGCCGGTATCGCCCGGCAAATTGTTCAGCACGGCCAGCCATTGAAGGCACCCTGCGTGATCCTGTCCGGCGGCGAAACCACCGTGACCGTGCGCGGCAATGGCCGTGGCGGGCGCAACGCCGAGTTCCTGCTCAGCCTTACCGAAAGCCTGAAAGGCCTGCCAGGCGTGTACGCCCTGGCCGGCGACACCGACGGCATCGATGGCTCGGAAGAAAACGCCGGTGCCTTCATGACCCCAGGCAGCTACGCCCGCGCCGAGGCCCTGGGCCTGTCGGCCAGCGACGAGCTGGACAACAACAACGGCTACGGCTATTTCGCCGCGCTGGATGCGCTGATCGTCACCGAGCCGACCCGTACCAACGTCAACGACTTCCGCGCCATCCTGATCCTCGAGACTGCCCAACCATGACGCCTGATAAAAAAGTAAAGATCCTCGCCACCCTCGGCCCTGCGATCAACGGCATCGACGACATCCGCCAGCTGGTCGAAGCCGGGGTGAACATCTTCCGCCTCAACTTCAGCCACGGCGAACACGCTGACCACGCCCTGCGCTACCAGTGGATCCGCGAAGTGGAGCAGCAACTGAACTACCCGCTGGGCATCCTCATGGACCTGCAAGGGCCAAAGCTGCGCGTGGGCCGCTTTGCCGAAGGCAAGGTGCAACTGCAACGCGGCCAGGCGCTGCGCCTGGACCTGGACAAGGCCCCGGGCGACAGCCGCCGGGTCAACCTGCCACACCCTGAAATCATCGCGGCCCTTGAGCCCGGCATGGACCTGCTGCTGGACGACGGCAAGCTGCGCCTGCGCGTCACCGCCAAGCACAGCGACGCCATCGACACCGAAGTGCTGAACGGTGGCGAGCTGTCCGACCGCAAGGGCGTCAACGTACCGCAAGCGGTACTCGACCTGTCCCCGCTCACCGAAAAAGACCGCCGCGACCTGGCCTTTGGCCTGGGCTGGGCGTGGACTGGGTGGCCCTGTCGTTCGTACAGCGCCCTGAAGACATCGTTGAAGCGCGCCAGCTGATCGGCGACCGCGCCTACCTGATGGCCAAGATCGAGAAGCCATCGGCGGTCGAACAACTGCAAGCCATCGCCGAACTGGCAGACGCGATCATGGTGGCCCGTGGTGACCTGGGCGTGGAAGTGCCGGCCGAAAGCGTGCCGCAAATCCAGAAGCGCATCATCAACACCTGCCGCCAGCTGGGCAAACCGGTGGTGGTGGCCACGCAGATGCTCGAATCGATGCGCTTCTCGCCAGCACCCACCCGTGCCGAAGTCACCGACGTGGCCAACGCCGTGGCCGAAGGGGCCGATGCGGTGATGCTGTCGGCCGAGACGGCCTCGGGTGACTACCCGCTGGAAGCCGTGCAGATGATGAGCAAAATCATCCGCCAGGTGGAGAACGGCCCGGACTACCAGGCCCAACTCGACGTTGGGCGGCCGAAGGCCGAAGCTACCGTGTCGGACGCCATCAGTTGCGCCATCCGTCGCATCAGCGGCATCTTGCCGGTGGCGGTGCTGGTCAACTACAGCGAGTCGGGCGCCTCGACCCTGCGTGCTGCGCGTGAGCGGCCACGGGCACCGATCCTCAACCTGACGCCAAACCTGAACACTGCTCGCCGCCTGAGCGTGGCCTGGGGCGTGCATTCGGTGGTCAACGACCGCCTGCGCCAGGTGGACGAGGTGGTTTCCACCGCGCTGGAGATCGCCCAGGCGCAAGGCATGGCCAGCCGCGGCGACACGCTGCTGATCACTGCCGGTGTGCCTTTTGGCAAGCCAGGGTCGACTAACACGCTGCGGATCGAAACCTTGATCTGAGATTGCCGGGGGCGCTTTGCGCCCCATTCGCAGCACAAGGCTGCTCCTACAAAAGCACCGCGAAACCTTCTGGCTGCGCGACGCTCTTGTAGGAGCAGCCTTGTGCTGCGAATGGAGGGCGCAGCCCTCCCCGTACACCGATCTACCTGAACTGCGGAAAACCGAGGCCCAAAGAGGCCCACCGCCCTCCCATCAACCTCACTGACTGCCCCATGTACACCAAAAATTTCGTCAACCCGTGCCCCGACTGGGCCACGGCGTTACTCAACGGCTTCAGCCAGGTGCTGCTGCTGCGCAACCCCCTGTGCGGCCTGTGCTGCCTGCTGGCCATCCTGCTGACCGCCCCCAACCTGGTCGGCGGCGCCCTGCTCGGCGCCCTGGCCGGCCTGCTGACCGCCCAGGCCCGCGGTTACGACCGCGCCGACCGCCAGGCCGGGCTGTACTGCTACAACGGCGTGCTCATCGGCCTGCTGATCAGCGCCGTGCTGCCCTGGTCGGTCATTCTGCCGCCGCTGATCATCGCTGCCGGCGGCCTGTCCAGCATCATCACCCACCAGTGGCGCAAACGCGGCGGCAAACTGCTGATCGCCTACACCGCACCTTTCGTGCTGCTGGGCTGGGCCGCGCTTCTGTTCGCCAACCCCTCGCCCAGCGGCTTCGTCGAAGCCGACCCGCTGTACGCCCTGGCACGCGGTGTGGGCCAGATCTTCCTGCTCGACCAACCCCTGGCTGGCTTGCTGATCATCCTCGGCATGCTGATTGCCAACCCCTATGCAGCGCTGTGGGCGGTAATCGGCTCGGCCATTGGCGGTGGTGTAGCGCTGCTCGCAGACCAGGCACAGGCTGCGTGGCTGGGCCTGTATGGCTTTAACGCCGCACTGGCGGCATTGGCCTTCAGCCGCCAGGGTGAAAAACCTTGGGTAACGCTGCTGGCAATTGCCTTGGCGCTGTTGCTGCAACCGCTGTTCAAGCTGCTGCCGGTAGCCGGCCTGACCGCGCCCTTTGTCGCGGCCTGCTGGCTGATGCACCTGGGCAACCACCTGGCGCAGCCCAGGCAGCGCGACGCCCGCCGCTTGCACAGCTGATACGCAGCCCCTAGGCTCTGCCCACTGCATTGTGGAACAAGCCAATGAACAACCCTGCAAGCCTGCGCGAGCGGCTTTACGTGATCGTCTTCCAGACCGACACCGTGGCTGGAAGACGCTTCGACAAAATCCTCCTGCTGATCATCCTGGCCAGCCTGGTTACAGTGATTCTCGACAGCATCGACGAAGTGCACCAGGGCTACGCTGGCCTGCTCGCCGCCATCGAGTGGGGCTTCACTGCGATCTTCCTGGCCGAATACATCACCCGCCTGTACTGCTCGCCCAAGCCCTTGCGCTATGCGTTCAGCTTCTACGGCCTGGTCGATTTGCTGGCGATCGTGCCGGGCATCATCGCCCTGTACTACAGCGACGCCCAGTACCTGCTGATTATCCGGGTGATACGGATGCTGCGGATTTTCCGCGTGCTCAAGCTCAGCCCGTACCTCAAGCAGGCCCATTACCTGCTGGAGGCACTGCGCGGCAGCAAGCAGAAGATCATCGTGTTTCTGGTGACGGTATCGACCTTGGTGACGGTATTCGGCACCTTGATGTATGTGATCGAAGGGCCGGAGCATGGCTTTACCAGCATCCCCAAGGGCATCTACTGGGCCATCGTCACCCTCACCACCGTGGGCTTTGGTGACATCGTGCCGAAGACGCCGCTGGGGCAGGTGCTGTCGTCGCTGGTGATGATTACCGGTTACTCGATCATTGCGGTGCCGACCGGCATCTTTACCGCCGAGCTGGCCAATGCCATGCGTGGCGAGCAACTCAAGCATGACTGCCCTTCGTGTCACAAAGGCAGCCATGAGCATGGCGCAGCGTTCTGCTCACGCTGTGGCAGCGGGTTGTTTCGCAAGGTCGGCTGAAGTGCGGTCATTGCCGTGGGTGACATGGCCCCAGATGGGGAACTCCTTCAGAAACCGCAACGGCCTCACCCCTGCGGCAAGAAACAGATCAGGTAATTGCAGGTTCTGGCCTTGATAGTAACGCACGGCCAACTCTGAATAGGTGCTCAACTTGGTGTGCGAACAATCAAAGCCCTCACCCGTGAGCACCGTCCTGGCCATGTACTGAAGCCCCATCGACAAGCGTGGCCGTACATCGTTCTTGTACTTGACCTCGTACAGTTCCGGGCTGCCCTGGTTGTACACGGTTTCCGCAGCTTCGACGAACGCACTCAGCGTGTACTGCGGGTGGTGGCAATCCTGGCGCCCCTCAAGCTCCGTCAAGCGCCCCGAGCCACTCAGGATCAGCCTCGGCATTGCCGTTTTGATCACCTCTACACCGGCGTCATAGCGTGCCCGATTATCCTGAAACACCCCAACCGAGATCATCGCCAAACCCGCAGAAGCCCCCCAGTTGCTGTCAGTCCTGCCTTTGGCTTTCTCGGCTTCCACGTACAACTTGTCCAGAAACCGGTTGAACTGGGCCACCTTGTCCGCAGGCCAGCCGGCAGCACCCTGTGCATGGTGCTTGATGATCTCTGCTGCATTCGCCCACACCGGTGCGGACCAGGCGGATTCGAGCTGGGGCTGTACTGTGGATTTCGGGCTGTTCATGCGTTGGTATGTGGATGCCCAGCCATCCAGTATTTCGATGGCCCGGTCCCGGTAACGCGGGTCATTACTCTGAACCCAACGCAGCGCCAGCACGTAGGCCGCGGCCGAGTCCTCCTTGAATTGTTTCTCTGTCGGGGTCAACTCGCCGGGCAGTACTTCGATGATCGCATAAGGCTGGAAGGGGTAGCCCAGGCTGGCGTACTTCTCTTTGAGCATGGCCTCGTAGCCTGCCTTGATCGCGGAGGGTTCAGTGCTGTTGGCCTTGCTGGCAAAATCATGCAGGCGCGCTTGGCTGTTGAGCAAGCCTGGGTGAGCGAAGGTAGTTGATGTGGTGTGGGTCATGGTCTCTCATTCTCGTCTGCTGAAAGTGCGACCAACCGTCCTGGCCGCCAGACTGAAGGCTGACGTTGAAACCCGTGCCCAACTACTCGCAGAAATGCGAGTTGCCTGACCCAATCACCACGCATGCAGCCGCGCGATCCGCATAAGCAAAGAGCCAATTCGTCTTTAAGTGCGTGATAACCAAACGCTATAGTCGCTGGCACACTGCCAAACCGTTGAACCACAACAAGGAATGCTTCGTGAAAAAGCTCTTCACCGCCTCGCTGCTCGCCGCAGGCCTGGCCCTGGGCAACCTCGCCCAGGCCGCCCCTACCCTGCTGAACGTTTCCTACGACGTGATGCGCGACTTCTACAAGGACTACAACCCGGCCTTCCAGAAGCACTGGGAAGCCGAGCACAAAGAGAAGGTCAACGTGCAGATGTCCTTCGGCGGCTCCAGCAAGCAGGCGCGTGCAGTGATCGATGGCCTGCCGGCCGATGTCATCACCATGAACATGGCCACCGACATCAACGCCCTGGTCGACAATGGCAAACTGGTGCCGGACAACTGGGTAACCCGCCTGCCGAACAACAGCGCGCCGTTTACCTCGGCTACCGTGTTCATCGTGCGCAAGGGCAACCCGAAAGCCCTGAAAGACTGGCCCGACCTGCTCAAGGACGGTGTGCAGGTGATCGTGCCCAACCCGAAAACGTCGGGTAACGGCCGCTACACCTACCTGTCGGCGTGGGGCTATGTGCTCAAGCAAGGCGGTGATGAAACCAAGGCCCGCGACTTCGTCGGCAAGCTGTTCAAGCAGGCACCAGTGCTGGACACCGGTGGCCGTGCCGCCACCACCACCTTCATGACCAACCAGATTGGTGATGTGCTGGTCACCTTCGAGAACGAAGCCGAGATGATCGCCCGCGAGTTCGGCCGCGACCAGTTCGAAGTGGTTTACCCAAGCGTGTCGGCTGAAGCCGAGCCGCCTGTCAGTGTGGTCGACAAAGTCGTGGCGAAGAAAGGTACCAAGGCGGTGGCCGAGGAATACCTGAAGTACCTGTGGTCGCCAGAAGCCCAGGAAATTGCCGCCAACAACTACCTGCGCCCACGCGATCCAGCAGTGCTGGCCAAGTACACCGACCGCTTCCCGAAAGTGGACTTCCTGTCGGTGGAAAAAACCTTTGGTGACTGGCGCACCGTGCAGAAGACCCACTTCAATGATGGCGGGGTGTTTGACCAGATCTATACCGGTCAGTAATTGATGTAAACAGGCCCGGCCCTATCGCCGGCAAGCCAGCTCCCACATGGATTTGCACAATGCCCGAGGCGTGTACAGTACCTGTGGGAGCTGGCTTGCCGGCGATAGGGCCGGTACTGGCAACCTCAGGTCTGACTGAATACCAGAGCCTTCAGCCCCCCCGCCGGGTCCACATCCGGAAACTCCGGCGGGTTCTCCAGCCGCTCGACAAACGCCAGCGTCGGCGCGTGCTCAACCATCCCCTCAATCAGGAATTCCGGCCCGATACCCGGGTCGTTCACACACGCCAACACCGTCCCTCCCTCATTCAACAACTCCGGCAACCGCCGCAGGATCTTCGCGTAATCCTGGGTCAGCACAAAGCTGCCACGCTGGAAGGTCGGCGGGTCGATGATGATCAGGTCGTAAGGCCCGTACTTGCGCACCTTGCCCCATGACTTGAACAGTTCATGCCCCAGGTAGGCTACCCGCGACGCATCGTGGCCATTGAGGCGATGGTTATCGCGCCCACGGGACAGCGCAGACTTGGCCATGTCCAGGTTCACCACCTGCTCGGCGCCCCCGGCAATGGCTGCCACCGAGAAGCCGCAGGTGTAGGCGAACAGGTTCAGCACACGCTTGCCCGCTGCCTGCTCGCGCACCCAGCGCCGGCCGTAACGCATGTCGAGGAACAGGCCATTGTTCTGCCGCACGCCCAGGTCCAGCAGGTAGGTCAGGCCGTCTTCCACCACTTCACGCTGCTGGCACGGCTCGCCCAGCAGCCACTGGCCGGGGCTGTCGGGCAGGTAGCGGTGCTGGATGAGGATGGCTTGGCCAGCCCATTGCGGGGCCTGGGCCACGTTGCGCAGCATGGCTTCCAGCGCGGCCAGTTGGCCTTCGGGCAGCTCGCGGAACAGGGCTACCGACAGCACGCCTTGCAACCAGTCGACAGTGACCTGCTCCAGGCCTGCCCAGCAGCGGCCACGGCCATGGAACAGGCGGCGGGTTTCCTGCGGGGCAGGGTCGAGGGCGGCGAGCAGGTGCTGCTCAAGGGTGTGGATCGGGGAGGTCATGGTGGGTCGCAGGCTGGCAAAAACGGCATTCTACCTTGCTGGCCTCTTCGCGGGCACGCAAGGTCACCTCAAGGCTTGACTACAACCCGCGCCGGCCGAAACCACCACCCCTGCTGCATCCCTGCTGCCGCCAGCAGTATCAATGCAACCCCAACCCATTGCAGCGGCGCCAAGCGATGCCCGAACGCCACCCAATCCACCAAAATTGCCGCAATCGGGTAAATGAACGACAGCGCCCCCGTCAACGCCGTGGGCAAACGCTGAATGGCACTGTACAGCAACACATACATAAGGCCGGTGTGGACCATGCCCAGTGTCAGCAAGCTGGCCAATGCCGGCATTTCGCCCGGTAACCCGCCGAGGTTGACCCAAGGCGCCAGCAACAGCACACCCGTCGTTACCTGAATCAACGCAATCAGGTGCGGTGGAGTGCCTTTCAGCCGCTTGATGATCAACGCCGCAATGGCATACAAAAACGCCGCGCCCAGTGCCAGGGCAATGCCCAGCAGGTAATCTTCGCCACCGCCCTGCCCCGCACCATGGGCGCTGACGATGGCCAACATGCCGAGGAACGCCACGCTCAGCCAGGCAAGCTTGGCCAGGGTGATCTTCTCGCCGAGGAACAACGCCGCCAGCCCCACCAGCATGAATGGCTGTACGTTGTACACCGCCGTGCCAATGGCAATCGATGCACGTGAATACGAGGCAAACAACAACAGCCAGTTACCGACAATCGCCACCCCGCTGGCAATCGCCAGCAGAAACGCCGTGCGGCTGATCACACCCGCCCGCAAAAAACCGAAAGCGGCGCAAATCACCAGCAAGGTCACGGCACCGAACACGCAACGCCAGAACACAACGTCCAGTACCGGCTGGCCGGACACCAGCACGAACCAGCCAATGGTCCCGGAAATCAGCATGGCGGCGACCATTTCCAGCGAGCCACGGCGCAACGAACTGTCCATCTCACACCTCCCGTTGTTGATGGCAACAGTATGCAAAGGTTGCCGCCGGGCCTTCCAGCGGATAACCAAGGCAAATTGGCAGCCTTGCCTTTACTATCAAGGCAAATAACGCCAATTACCTGATGAGGTGCCCATGACCGATGCCATCGACCAACTGTTGATCAATGCACTGATGGAGGACTCGCGCCGCTCGCTCAAAGCCCTGGCGCAAGTCAGCGGGTTGTCGGCGCCCAGCGTCAGCGAGCGCCTGCGCCGGCTGGAAGAGCGTGGCGTGCTGCGCGGTTACACGGTGGAGGTCGACCCGCGTGCCTTTGGTTACCAGTTGCAGGCCATCGTGCGCATTCGCCCGTTGCCGGGCCAGCTGCAGGAGGTGGAACGGCAGATCATTGCCATGCCCGAGTTCACCGAGTGCGACAAGGTCACCGGCGAGGACTGTTTCATTGCCCGGCTGCATGTGCGCTCGATGGAGCAGTTGGACACCCTGCTCGACCGCATCAATGTGCTGGCCGAGACCAACACCGCCATCATCAAGAAAAGCCCGGTGAAGCGGCGGTTACCGCCGATGGATTGATTTCGTCTGTACCCGCGAAGAGGCCTGCGCAGGAAAAGCTGACTATTTTTTGTACACACAAATGTCACCATAAGTGCCATTTTTGTGTGCACTTTCTCCAACGGCGCCCCATTGCGTTACACACTCCCCGCCACTAATTTTGACCATTCGATCAACTAACTAATCCATAAAAAATTTAAACCTGTTCATTTGGTCAACTTATAGCCCATTTATTTCATTAACTTATCTTTCAAAAAGATAAGTTCGAAATTATCACCTGTAGAAACCTGCTTCCCCTTGGCATGGAACTCGCTTTTGTGTGTTCGTGTTTTGTATACAACTTAAACAAAACATAAATACACAAGAACCCGCGACGCCGGCCCAAAACCGGCCGCCGCGCCCAGAACCCTGTGATGCCAAGCTGCACCGACGAGATGGCGAGCCCGTGCGCATGCCCGCTCATCGCAGTCAACGTGCATCAGGAGCCCGCCGGAATGAGTAGCAGCCTCGACCTTGCCCCTGAACTATCCGTCGCCAGCACCCACCCCGCTTCCAACCTCGTCGGCAACGCGCCGGAGCTGGCCCTGAGCCCGCGACTGCACAACCGCGACCTTGCCCCGACACGCACCGAAGGGCGGCGCTGGGGTGGCTACAGCATCTTCGCGTTGTGGACAAACGATGTGCACAATATTGCCAACTATTCGTTCGCCATGGGCTTGTTCGCCCTTGGCCTGGGTGGCTGGCAGATCTTGCTGTCGCTGGCCATTGGCGCAGCACTGGTGTACTTCTTCATGAACCTGTCCGGCTACATGGGGCAGAAAACCGGGGTGCCGTTCCCGGTCATCAGCCGCATTGCCTTTGGCATCCACGGCGCACAGCTACCCGCGCTGATCCGTGCCGTCATCGCCATTGCCTGGTTTGGCATACAAACCTACCTGGCCTCGGTAGTGCTACGCGTATTGCTCACCGCCGTATGGCCGCAAATGGCAACCTACGACCATGACAGTATCCTTGGCCTGTCGAGCCTGGGCTGGGTGTGCTTCATATCCATCTGGCTGGTGCAGTTGGTGATTCTGGCCTACGGCATGGAGATGGTGCGCCGTTACGAGGCCTTCGCCGGCCCGGTGATCCTGCTGACCGTTGCCGCCCTGGCAGTGTTCATGTACTTCAAGGCCGATGCACGTATCGCCTGGTCGGTCGCCGAGCCACTGACCGGCGTTGAGATGTGGCGCAACATCTTCGCCGGCGGCGCACTGTGGCTGGCGATCTACGGCACCCTGGTGCTGAACTTCTGCGACTTCGCCCGCTCTTCGCCGTGCCGCAAAACCATCCGCGTCGGCAACTTCTGGGGCTTGCCGGTGAACATCCTGGTGTTCGCCGTCATCACCGTGGTGCTGTGCGGTGCGCAGTTCCAGATCAACGGCCAGATCATCGACAGCCCGACCCAGATCGTCGCCGCCATCCCCAGCACGCTGTTCCTGGTACTGGGCTGCGTGGCCTTCCTGATCGTTACCGTGGCGGTGAACATCATGGCCAACTTCGTCGCCCCGGCCTTCGTGCTCAGCAACCTGGCGCCACGCCACCTGAACTTCCGCCGCGCCGGGCTGATCAGCGCCACCCTGGCGGTGCTGATCCTGCCGTGGAACCTGTACAACAGCCCGCTGGTGATCGTGTACTTCCTGTCCGGCCTGGGTGCCCTGCTGGGCCCGCTGTACGGGGTGATCATGTCCGACTACTGGCTGCTGCGCAAAGGCTGCATCAACGTGCCAGAGCTGTACACCGAGCACCCGACCGGCGCCTACCACTACAGCAAAGGCATCAACCTGCGTGCCGTGGCCGCCTTTGTGCCGGCCGCGCTGCTGGCCATCGTCCTGGCCCTGGTACCCAATTTCCACAGCGTGGCGCCGTTCTCCTGGCTGATTGGTGCCGGCATCGCCGCCGTCCTGTACCTGCTGATTGCACCACGCAACCGCCACTACCACGACGTCAGCGGCGAATGCATCGCCGTCGACCACAGCAGCCATTAATCAGGGAGGACTGCCCATGCGTATTCTGATCGCCAACGTCAACACCACTGAAGCCATCACTGAAGCCATCGCCGAGCAGGCGCGCAGCGTGGCCGCTCCCGGTACCGAAATCGTCGGCCTGACGCCGTGGTTCGGTGCCGAGTCAGTGGAAGGCAACTTCGAAAGTTACCTGGCAGCCATTGCCGTCATGGACCGGGTACTTTCCTACGAAGGCCCGTACGACGCCGTGATCCAGGCCGGTTATGGCGAACACGGCCGGGAAGGCTTGCAGGAACTGCTGAACGTGCCGGTGGTGGACATTACCGATGCGGCCGCCAGCACGGCGATGTACCTGGGCCATGCCTACTCGGTGGTGACCACCCTGGACCGCACCGTGCCGCTGATCGAGGACCGGCTGAAGCTGTCCGGCCTGTATGACCGCTGCGCCTCTGTGCGGGCCAGTGGGCTGGCCGTGCTGGAACTGGAAGAAGACCCGCAACGGGCCGTGGAGGCCATTGTGGAGCAGGCTGAGCGCGCCGTGCGGGACGACAAGGCCGAGGTGATCTGCCTGGGTTGTGGCGGCATGGCCGGGCTGGATGAGCAGATTCGCCAGCGCACCGGTGTACCGGTGGTGGATGGGGTGAGCGCGGCGGTGACCATTGCCGAGTCGCTGGTGCGCATGGGCTTGAGCACTTCCAAGGTGCGTACCTATGCCACGCCGCGGGCGAAAAAGGTGGTGGGTTGGCCGGTGCGGTTTGGCCGCTAAAGGTGTTTAACTTGCTCCGGCCCTATCGCCGGCAAGCCAGCTCCCACAGGTGCTGCACAGGCTTCAATATGTGTGCGGTCCCTGTGGGAGCTGGCTTGCCGGCGATAGGGCCGGTACAGGTCAACCCATCATCTCGACCAGGCGCTGCGCACTGCCACAGGCCAGGGTAAACCCCAAGGCCCCATGCCCCAGGTTCAACCACAGGTTGCGATACACCGTCCCGCCAATGATTGGCACGCCGGTTGGAGTCGCCGGCCGCATCCCCGCCCACTCCACCGCCTGGCCATAATCTGCCGCCATCGGTAATGTCTCCAGCGCCAGCCGCCGCATGCTCTGCAACCTGCGCTGCTCCACCGACTCGTCGAACCCGACAATGTCCACCATCGCCGCCACCCGCAACTGCTGCCCCAAGCGGGCATAGACAACCTTGCGCTCATAGTCGGTAAGGCTCACCTCCGGCGCCTGGTGCCCGGCACTGATCGGTGCCGTCAGGCTATAGCCCTTCAACGGGTACACCGGTACCTGCACCCCAGGTAATGCCAAGCCTGGGCCACGATGCCCGGCACACAGCACCAACTGCTCCACATCCAGCTGTTCATCGCCCAGTTGCAGCGCTACAACCTGGTCCTGGCGCCGTACCAGTTGCGTCACCGGCCTGCCCAACAGGAAGCGGCATTGCCCGCAAGCACGCAACAGTGCCTCCAGGCGCTGGCAGAACAGGTGGCAGTCGCCAACCTCTTCATCCGCTGTAAACACGCCACCCACAAACGGTGCGCCCGCCAGGGCAGGTTCCAGCGCACGCAACTCGGCTGCCGCCAGCACCCGCTGGCTGGCCGGGTCAGTCAGTTGCGCCCGGGCATGGGCAAAGGCCCGTTCGCTGCGAAAAGCCACCAGCTTGCCATTGCGCCGCCAGTTGAAATCACCAAGGTGTTCGCGCCATTGCGTCAGAACGGCCTGGCTACGAAGCGCCAGCGCCAGCAGCTGCCCCGCATTGCGGCGATTGACACTGCGCCGGCAAGCCAAGGTAAATGCCAGCAACCAGCGCCATTGCGCAGGGTCCATGCGCAAGCGTAGCCGCAACGGCGACTCACCCTGCAACAACCAACCCAGCGCCTGCCACGGCACACCGGCATCGGCCAGCGGCGCAACATAGCGATAGGACAGTTGCCCGCCATTGGCGAAGCTGGTGGCCGACGCCAGGCTGTCGCGGGCCTCGACCAGGTCAACCGAGCGCCCTTCAAGCACAAGCGCGTAGGCCGTCGCCAGGCCAATCACACCGCCACCAATTACCGTTACCCGCTGCTTCATCGCTCATCCCTGTTCCAAAGCCTTGCCGGAACAGTACCAGCGGATCAGGTCGGGCAGCTATGCGCTCCGTCATTCAAACCCTGGCGCACGTTGCGGCTAAGCAGGCTGGCCTTACCGTCGTGCCAGGTCAGGGTCAGTACATAGAGGGTGTCGAAGTCATCGCCGCTCCAGTCCTCGGTGATCACCCGCTCTTCACCCAGGGCCTTGCCGGCCACAGTGTTGATCAGTTCCGGCAGGTAGCCGTGGGACCAGGCGGTGTAGACGGTCGCATTGCGGTATTTTTCGCTCAGCAGGCTCATCGGCCAGTTCGTCGGTATCGTTGGCGCCATAGTCGATATTCACCGGCAGGCCAAGGCGGATGGCGCTGGGGGTAATGGTCATCAGCGGGCGGATGTAGCTGTAGCTTTCGTCCTTGCTGCCTTCCTCGACATGCCGCGAAGGGTTGGCGGCAAACACGTAGTCAGCGTTACCAAAACGCTCTGGCAGCAAGGTTGCCAGGTCCAGTGCGCGGTTGAGGCCCTGGCAGTTCAACTGGCCAAGCCCTTCACCCGGTTTTTCGGCATGGCGCAGGAACACCAGGGTCTGGGTGCCATCCACCGGTTCAGCCCGGCTTTCGACAGCCTCCAGCGCCAACGGTACGGCAACAGCCGTGAGTACCAGGCTCAGCAGCAAATGGCGACGACGGCGGAAGAATGTTGGCAACTTCATCAAGGCAGGCTCGTGTGGCAGAGAAATCGGGTTGACCCGCCACATCGCCCTGCCAGCTGCAGGGCGCCCTTGTAGTGAATGCCATCCTTGGCAACGAGTGAGGGTCAGAGTGCCCTGAACCCGTTTGGTTCCTCCCTGGAGGTGGATGCCGTTCCCTAGGCAAGGCCTAGATTAGGGGATGGGTGTTGCGCAATTGTGTAAGGTGCAAGAACCTGAGGTTGCAATGCAGCCATTCAATCATCCCGCGTCAGCACTTCCAGCAATTCGATTTCAAAGGTCAGGTCCGAGCCCGGCGGTATCGCCCCCACACTGCGCTCGCCATAACCCAAATGTGCTGGAACCTGCAGCTTGCGCTTGCCCCCCACACGCATGCCCATCAGGCCTTGATCCCAGATTCTTTGAATGTGACCCTGACCCTGCTATGCTTCCCGCCATCAAGGAGGCCACATGCCGAAAGCCATCTCTTACAAACGTTTCTCCAGCGTCCGCCAGAGCGGCAACACGTCACTAGAGCGCCAGACAACCATGCTTGTTGACTGGCTACAGTGCAACCCCGACTACACGTTGAGCGAGCTAAACTTCCAGGACCTAGCCAAGTCCGGCTACCACGGTGATCACATCAAAGAAGGTGGCGGTTTCGCGAAACTGCTTGAAGCGGTCAAGGCTGGCGCCGTGGAAGAACATGATGCTGTGCTTGTCGAAGATATCGACCGAGTTGGCAGGATGGACACGGTGGATATGTTCAGCATCATCACGCCGATTTTGAAAGCCGGTGTATCCATCGTCACGCTCAGCAATGGCGCCGTTTACAACCGAGCCAGCCTACAAGGTTCGGGTATCTACTTGCTGGTGGCACAGATCCAAGCTGCCAACCAGTATTCCGAGAGCCTGTCCCGCCGAACAAAGGCGTCGTATCGGATACGTGAACAGAAAGCAAAGGCTGGCGAGAAGGTAAAGCGCTGGACGCCCGTCTGGCTCACCACGGATGGCGCTGTAATCGACCGTATCGCCAAGCACGTTAAAACCGCATTCGAGCTTTACGTCGCTGGTGTAGGCAAGGCCACTATTAGCGTCAGGATGCGGGAGACCGGGGAACCCGAATTGGCGACTTGTTCCGGCCCGACCGTCGAAGGGTGGCTTCGGAACAAAACTGCCATCGGCTACTGGAACGACATCCCGAACGCTTACCCGGCGATCATCGAACCCGAACTTTTCGTACTCGCCCAGCAACGCGGTAAAGACGCCAAGACCACCCGCCCTTCCAAGACTGCGAAGCATATGCTGGTAGGACTGGTGAAGTGCGGGCATTGCGGCGGCAACTACATTATGCAAAACAAGGACGGGCGCCCACACAGCATGCGGTGCTTGAACCGGCAGCGGCTGAAGGCCCTCGGTTGCGATAACACACGGACAATCCCCAAGCCAGTACTTGACCACATCCGCGTCAATACATCGCTAGCTGCTGTCGAAGCCGCGTTCCAGCGTCAGCAACTGACCGTCAACCAGAAACGAATACTCGCCATCGAGGGCGAGCTAGAAACAGTTGGTCAGAAAATAACAGCGCTAATACAGCTGGTTGACGGGACCGGGGATCTAGACGAAATCACGGCAAAGATCAAAGAGCTGAAAGCCGAGCGGGAAAAACTGAACGCTGAACATGTGCTACTGGAACGCACCGAAAGCCCGGTAGATACGTTCGGTGCTATGCGTGTCGAAGATGACTTGCTAGAGAGCGACACCGTTAAGCTGAACGCACTGCTGAAGGGTGTAGGCTATTCCATCAATGTCTTCGTTGATGGACGGATGACAGTTAATTGGCCGAATCAGCAAGGCCACAGCTGGGCGTACAAGGGGGTCGAGCGTTCGACCGGTTACTACATACTGCAAAGCTACGACGCCAACCCTGCAACCGATGAGGAAGGCTCCATGTGGCAAGAGCATTCCCCTTTGGATGGAACGATAATGATCAACCCGAAGCCACACCTCGCTCCCAAAACTGAAGAGACGATGGCAGAGATGACCCAAGCAAGCCAGATGAAGCTGACGGTAAAAAGATTGAGCCGACACCAACCGTAACATTACCCCGCTTTTAAAACCCGGCAACCTGCCCTTTTTCCACGCAGACCATCGCCCGCATTCGAATATCGGCTGTGAACAGGGGCTGATATATCAGATGGAATGACACTAATCTAAGCCATCAGCGGCTCAGTATTTAATGCTTCTGGCTGACCCAAAGAGAGCCACATACTAAAACCCTGAATATCAGAGGAATGTTAGACACTTCCCCTCGCCGTCGCTGGGAACTGCTCACCATGAGCATAGAGATGGCTTACCAATTACCGTAGCCCGACGCCGCTGTATGTGCTGAATTACTAACGGCCAGCCGGGCATTTAGTAAGCAAAGTAGGCTATGGCTTGAAATGTATAGAACTACCTAGAATCTGACTAGCAAGGCGCCCATATTTTAGCTGATACTCAAGCATCGACAGCCTTGAAATCGTATCTTTTTCATAGTCTATTATGAAATATATCGGGTGCAGAGATTGGTAGGGGGGAGCATTCTCAGCAATAACGACTCTATGCGCCCCGCTGCCATAAAGCTTTGCAGCAAAATATATATCATTGCCACCATCGTCATTAGGGATACCGCTTATCATAACGCAATGGCAGCCTTGCGGTGAATTGCCAAAAACATCCAGCACTGCTTCCTTTCCTTCTTCGCCAAAAAAAGAAATCGGAAGATCCGGCTTCCCACTTAATATGGATTTTTTAACTTTATCAAAGGCAGGATGCCGCACATACTCATGACCCATAGTGTGAGCAATAAAGTTCACAGCAATTTTTGCTAGCGCCCGCTCAGTCTCCTGCATATCAAACGCTAACTGCATATGTATTATGGGTTTATCTATCGTCTGAGGTCTGGCCTTAGATGCGCAATTTTCTAGTGATGGCAATGTCCTTCGCACACTTCTAAGAAACGCGAGTTGATCACCTTCAGGAACTATCTTTAAAACTACCTGCCCACCAAGACGTTGGAAAATACGTGATGATAAGACAGGGTTCGACTCATTGAACGCTTCCAACCAAATGCCGTCCTTTGGCGGGACGCCCATTGTTTCTCGCGAGATCAAATGGTAGCTATCTTCATTCCACTGATAGCTGCTTACTTCAAACTGCTTAGCTTGAATCTTATGAATTAGCTTCACGATACTTTTGCCAAGTATTGATGACAAGGACATATAGAACGCCCCTAGAAGCTCACTATCTTTAGCTGTATATTTGAATTCAGGGTACTTCAGTATAAGCTGGGCAAGCACCACCTCTTTACCTTGTTTATCGGATTCCGACTCTAAGAACTCCCCTGACTCATCGAGAATATATTGACCCCTCGCCTCAATACCTGGCTTCGATGTCTTGCTCCCCCTATCTCTGGTTCTGCTCTGCAAGAACTTTCGACCAAGTGCTGCCGGAGAGCGCCGCATCAAGGACAGCTCTAGTTTCGAAAATATGTTGGTATTACAATTGCCACACACCAAGTCGACAAGTAAATAATTGCTATCATCACCACCCATTCCGGCCGGAAAAACATGCTCATCCGTGAAGGGACCGTTGCTTTTGCAATATATACACGTCGACTCTTGCTTGATCCCCATTACACGTCCCCCTGAATTTCCATCTTCAATAGATTTATAATTTTAGCCGCTACTTCTATACCACGCTTCATCGTCGCTTCCTTAGCTATCTACACCCTTAATCCAGTATCGTCGGCGGGATGATTCACTGAGCATCTGGAGAGCTATTATAATATGGGGCAGCTTTTAACCCCCACGCCGATCCGCTTACTACCCATACCGGCAAATTTCAGAATATCAAGGGCAGCAAAAAGCCGCCCGAGGGCGGCTACGTGCGAAGGCGTTCTATCGCTGAAGTGATGGCATCAGCGTTGGCATCAAGTGCCTGTAGGCAGGTCATGGTGTTTTCGTGTGCATTTACAGACCCACGCTGCCTGACCCATGTACTTACTTCTTCGATGGCAGCCCTCAAGGCGGTCTGGTTTATATGCAGTGTCTCAAGGGCGTCCGCTATTGCCGCGTCCCGGTCTTCCATATGTGGGTTCTCGCTGTGGGCAGAAACCACAGCGTAGGGCCTTACAGCGCCTTGTTCCAGTGTCGTTTGACGGTGGCGATACCGATGTCGAGTTCGGCTGCCACTTCCGCCTGTGTCATGTTCTTGGCCTTGGCCTTCTGCACCGCCTTAGTGGTATCAACCGCTTCAGGGCGCCCCAGCTTCTTACCTTCTGCCTTGGCACGCTTCAAGCCGGACTGTGTACGCTCGATCAGCAAATCACGTTCAAACTCTGCGACAGCGCCAAGCACCTGCATGGTCATCTTGCCCGCAGCACTGGTCAGGTCTACGCCACCAAGGGCGAGGCAGTGAACTCGGATACCGGTTGCTGCCAGTTGCTCGACGGTCTGCCGTACATCCATAGCGTTGCGTCCAAGGCGGTCCAGCTTGGTGACGATCAGCACATCACCCGATTCCATCCGTTCAAGCAGCTTCTGGAAGCCGGGACGCTCGCTGGCAGGGACGCTGCCGGAAATGGTCTCTTCGATTACCCGGCTGGCCTGTACATCGAAGCCAGCGTTCTTAACGTCCTGGACTTGGTTCTCGGTGAACTGGTTCGACGTGCTTACACGGCAGTAAAGGAAGGTACGAGACATCGGCATCACCCAAGGGATCATTTAACGTGGGATCATAGTAAAGGTATCACCATATGATGTAAACCCTATTTTGTTGATACCTATACAAGCCAGATTTGATGGCATCGTTTAACGGTCGTTTGCTGATACCAGCTGGCGCCGCTGATCTAGGCACATGGAAAAGCCCGCACTAGGCGGGCTGATTGGACGGCCCCAAATCTGGGGCGTTGGCAAAAGGTAGGAATCCCGCCCTTTATTGGCAGTGGCTGGCGCCATTTCCATACAAACTTTGTGGGATATGCAAGAAAGTGGCGATCTGCTTAACACCCTGTAGTGCAAGTCCCCGGAAACACTGGGCTGTAGCCGTGTAGCGGCATCCAGACGGGCCGGAATGGTGGCCAACTGGATTAGATATAGCGTTAGTTTCCCATTAGTTATCTGGTGGCTGCTCGTTCTGCCTTGTACGCCCAGAACTCTTCCATCGTGTGCAGGGGTAGGCCATCCCTACGCTGGAAGAAATTATGCCACTTCAATTCGTAGTCTTGCGGGGTGATCTTGTATTCCACCCGCATTGCATCAAGGTCCAGATCGGCAGGCCAGTACTTGTGCCGCTTCTGTTCAAACCACCTGTGTATGCACCCATTGGTGCCATGCATATCCACTCGCTCTACAGAGCATTTGACCAGCCCTTGTGACACCAGGGATTTAAGAGTCCGGGTCAGGTTGGCCAGATCAAAGTCACCGTAGCCCAAGTCGTCTCTGAGTACTTCCTGTAGGCGTACAGCGTTGTACGGCGGGTACAGGTTATCGGTGGGGTCAATGTGGGCGAGTGCTTCGAGCACCCGCGCCTTGTTCTTCGTCATTCTCATGGAGTTGTTATCGTTGTTACTGACAAGTAGCGTGGTTCATCATAGGGAAAGCCACTCCTACGCCACCTTCGGCAATGGTTCTGCTGCTACTGGTGGGAATTCGAGGTGTGCCGGGTAGCCTTTAAAGCCCCACTGGTCGTAGTAGCGGCCTCGATAGATCCGCTTGAAGCGGGGCTGTGCCAAGTAGTCTTGACGGCCCTTTTCGATGGCGGCGTGCAGGCAATCAAGTAAGCCTGTGCGGGCAGCATCAAGCTGTTCAGCGGTACATAGACCAAGTGCAAGCAATGGCTGCCACACCAGTTCGGCATCTGCGTACAGAGCAGCGATGTAATTAGGCCATGTACCCAGCTTCTTGAACCGCAGTTCATCAGGTACAAGCACCGTTGGCGCCAGCGTGGCCACATCAAGCCGCTTAAGCAGGCGGGCACGTAGCAGACCCTTAGGAATGTCTGCACCCGATAGTGCGTGGTAACAGTGCTCGGTGATGCTCTCGATCAGCAAGCGGTGGTCAGCGTCTATAAGCTGCTGGCTGGGCTTGCCCCATGGCTGCTGCCAGTTCATATAGGTCAGCGGCTGCCATTCAAACCCCTTTTGCGGCAGAAAGGCTTTGTGGCCACCATCTACTGGGCATTCTCGCTGGGCGATATAGATGCCAAGCACCCGTACCAGACCAAGCATAAAGGTGCAGTTGTCCCGGTGACGCTGTGATGGTGATGCCGCTGCCATCCGTTCCAGCTCATCCGCATATACGCACAGAGATACACGGGTGTGCTTATCGGACGCAAACCTGGTGAACGAATCTTTGCCCCGCTGGTGGGCGTCCATAAGCTCTAGCTGCTCTAGCGGTAGTTGCTCAAGCTGGCCAAGTGTACAGCGGTCTTCCAATTCCCGAACTGCTGTACCCTTCTGCTGCCGGTTGTAGATTTGCCGGGCCAAGGTGTGCAGTGTGTCCAGCTTCAAGGCAGCGGATTGGGCCAGATACTCGATGAATTCTGTGCCCAGCAGGGCGCGTACCTTCTTTGCCACCTGCTGATTAGTGTGGCCCACGGCTACTTGCCACTTCTTTTGCAGCTTGTGGGCTGGGATGCTCAGCCCCGCATCTGCTGATACGAACTTGTTACCGGCTTGCTGATTAGGTCGCCAAAGGCCGATGAACAGGTTAATTGGGTGCAGTGCTCCCACTGAGCCATCTACGCCTATACGGGCTTGGATGTGGCAGCGGTGATACACTGACTTCTGTTCATCTGGGTTGAAGCCATAGCACTTGTAGTAGCGATTATGGAACTGTTCCAGCTCGAACAATGAAGCAGTGGTGTGGGTCATCATGATGCAGACGGTATTGGCCTTGATGCACTCTCTGATGATCCACTGCCCGAAGCTGCTCTTACAGAACCGGTTGAACTGGTCTTCTATGCGGGATTGCCGCTTTGTGGCCTTGTCGGGCTGTCTTGACTTGGCCTTTCTGCAACTATCCTTGCAGAAGCGTTTGGTCTTGTCCGCCTGTTCTCGGCGTCCAACATATGAACTGTTGCAGGTGTGGCAGGTGTAACTGTAGTTACGGGTGTTGCTCTTCTTGGTGTTGCTTGATGACATTCGTTCCGCTCTCTAGGGAATCAAGCCGCATGGCAGCTTCTTCAATCAATTGTTCTACCATGCGGGTAGGGTTAATGGCGCCTGTGTGTTCCATCAAGCGAAGCAACTTCGCTTGGTGCTCAGGCCGGTATACTGAGATACGCATATGGGTTCCTGCTGGAATTGTGCATGGTCGATTGGGCTGAAGCCCTAGTGCCATGCGGGATTGAGCGATTAAGGCGGACAAGTTCTATACTACCTGTGGCCTTCACCGATGTTGCCGGGCGAGTCGGAAGGGGCGACTATTTCGCCCGCTTCGTCTCTTCGGTTGGCACAGTGTTAATGAAGCACTTCACCATCCAGCTCACGAACTTGCGTACGGGCATCTTGTGCTTGCGTGCCTGGCTGCACAGCACATCAAACTCGGCAGGGGTGAACGTTAGTCGCATCCCCTCGCCATGTACGTACTCGTCGTTCACACTGCCTTACCTTCTACTGTGGCCTCTACCGGTGTGGCGTAGGCTTTAAGCAGGTCAGCCAAGGCCGCTGCTTCCTGATCTTGTTCCAATGCTGCCGCTGCTTTGGCTGCTGCTTCTGCTGCCGCTGCATCTTCTGCACGCTTTACTTGATCTACGCTGAACTTCACCTGACGCTTAGTCTCAGCAAGATTCAATTCAAAGCGAGACAGGTCATATTCTTTGCGAGCAGACTTTGCCACTTCAGCAAGTTCGGCTTTGATGGTCTTCTCTGGCTTGCGTAGCACAGCGAAAACATCCAGCGGTGGGTTGAATGCCAGTTTTACCAGCGTATACCCCTTCGCCATCTCTTCGAAAAGTTCCACGACGGCAGGCTCTAGAGGCTTGCTGCGTTGCCAGTGGATATGGGCCGCTTTGTCTTTGTAGTGCAGTGTCTCGCTGCCTCTGTTATAGCCATCTTGCTTGGCTGCAATCAGCTTCTGCAAGTCTTCATCAGAGTGCGAGTAAAACTCTACAACGTTAACGCCGTATTGGTATTCTGTTATCATGATTGCTTCCGTTTTTTGTTAGCCATATCTTTAAAGATTCTTGCTGCATACTTTGATTGTTTGTTGTCTGCCGCTGTAACGCTCTGGGAAGGCTTTTTAGCGACCTCTCGGGCTTGGGCGATATGTTGGGCTGCCTTAGCTGCTTTCGCTTCGTTTACGCGCTTCCTATGGCTTTCTAGGTGGGTTAGTGACACTACTGTACCGGCAGATAAGATGTAGTCTTCCAGGGCTGATAGGTAAGTTAGTTCGTCTCGTGTTGCTTCGACATAATCCACAGTAGCTGACTGGGCAGTTGGTCGTTCTAAGAAGTAGCTCAGGATTGCCCCGTCTGACTTCTGCACCTCTAGGTACACTTTGTTGCTGGGCATTATGCCGCTTCCTTTTGATTGGTCTGTTCTTCTTGCTCTTGAGCCATATAAAGTTGCTCAAGCTCTTCTTGTGTTGCTCGGTTGTTCTGGCGCCAAGTGCGTGACTGGCAAGTTGACCCACAGAAGCGGGTAAGTGGGCTTCTGGAATAGTGGGTTCTTCCACAGGCTTCACAGGTATTACGGCGTAGCGGTCTTTGCATATGATATTGCCTTCAATGAATTAAGAGTTTGCAGCAGACAAAATAAACCCGTCTCTCGGGTGTGAGTTTCGGGCTAATTAAGTCTTGAGCTGTAGTGTTGCGTACCTGCGTGAGCAAGTATGGTGCCGCCCCTTGCGGGCAAGCCTATAAGTAAGTGGCCAGTTTCGCTGCCCCACTGGCCGTGGGTATAACCATGATATCAAGGTGGAATTACGGATCTTGATATGCCGGTACAACTATCCTCGATTTTCAAATCTTCAGTCATATGCCCCGGACTGACAACGGGGTAACCCCAGTAGGACCATTCCAAGTCTAACCATGTGCTGCATCTAGGAATTGGGGACGAGAGGTATTGCGTGGGAATCGAGACACTACTCGACTTGAAGTGAATGGTAACACGAAAATCAAACCTGTCAATACATATTCACGCATTCATTGCAAGTATTTTCTGATTATTTTAGACGAAAGGTAATCAAAGCCCTGCTAAAGCCCGGTAATACGCCTTAATGGCGCATCGGATCAAACCTACATATGAAAAAGCTGCTCCCAGCCCTTGATCACCCGCCCCGTGCCGATCACGCACTGGAACGGCTTGCCGCGTGACCACGACGAGTCGAACTCGCTGCCATCGGCCAGCCAGCCGGTGTACTGGGTGGTGATCAGGGCGCCTTTGACGGCGGCTTTGCCTTCACCTTCCACCAGGTCGATGATCTGCAGTTCTTGGCTCACGGGCACACTCCAATACGGGGAAACAAAGCCGCCCTTTTCTCAGGAATGCACCGGTTTGGCAAGCTCACGTGGCGTATCGTGCTGGCGCATCGACCACAGCACACCGCCCACCACCAGCACGATTGCCGCGGCTTCCAGCAGGCTCGGCCCGGCCTGGCGCCAAAGAAAGGCATACAACAGCGCGAACAGCGTTTCGAACACGATCAGTTGCCCGCTCAAGGTCAACGGCAGGCGTTTGGACGCGGCGTTCCACAACGCCATGGCCAGCCACGAGCCCAACACTGCGCAACCCAGGCTGGCAGCCCAGAACAACCACCAGCGCGACATTGGCGCCTCCACCTGGAGTTGCTGCGGTTGCCACAGTGCCAGCCCGGCGACCATAAGCAGGCTCGCCAGGCCAGTCATCACCCCGCACAGCACCGACCACTGATGGCTGTCGAAATGGCCGCACTGTTTCAGGTAACGGCTGTTCTGCACGGCATACCAGGTCCAGCAGGCCAGTGCCGCCAGTGCGTAGAACAGGCCCATCAGCTTGTCGCCGATATCGCCGGGGGCAAAGGCGAAGGTTTCCAGGTTGATGCACAGCATGCCGGCCAAAATCAGCGCCAACGGGCCGACCAGCCGCGCCAGGGGCACCGCGCCGCTGTCGTTGCGGCCGTACAGGGTGATAGTCAGCGGCAACACGCCAACGATCAACGAGGCCGGGGCAACACCCAGGCGCTGGATCGCCGCCACCAACAACACGAAGTACACCAGGTTGCCGATCACGGCCAGGCGCAGCAGCATCCACGCATCGCGTGCCGTCAGCTGGCGCAACTGGCGCGCCATGGGCAGGGCCAGCAGCAGCGAAATCACCCCCACCATCAGGTAGCGCACGCTGCTCAGCAGCATCGGGTTGAACTCGGGCAGCAGCTCGGGAACCATCAGCACCATGCCCCATAACGCACCGGCCATGCCGGCGTACATCACACCGCGTTTCACGTGTCTGCTCCTGTTTCAAGATGGGCGCAGGCTACCTGCATGCGGTGTGTTGGGCAAAGGATGAATACCCAGGTCAATTAGCTGTTCTGCTCGAACACCTCTTGGCCGGTCAGCTCTTTGGTCTGGTTGGCAAAGCAGTACCAGGCCGGTTTCTGCTCCACAAATATCTGCAAGTCGAAATCCCATGCCTGGTCACCATCGAGCAGGCCGACCGGTACTGCATGGAAGTCGTTGGCTTTCAGCCGGTAATACAAGTGCGTGCCGCATTGGCCGCAAAACCCTCGCTGGGCCCAGTCGGACGAATCGTAGACACTGGGGGCACGCCCTTCGATCACCGGTGGCTGGCTGCAATGCACCACCAGCAACGGCCCGCCCGTCCACTTGCGGCACATGCTGCAATGGCAGGCGCTGATATGGGTGTTGTCGACGGTGACCTTGAGCGTGGTAGCGCCACACAGGCAGGTGCCTTGTTTTGCCAGGGCCATGGCGGGCTCCTTGAGCGGAAGATGGGCCAGCAATTATAGATGCCAGGTACAGCATGGTCGGTGCAGGAGCGGCCTTGTGCCGCGATGGGCTGCAAGGCAGCCCCTTGGTTGAATGCATTAATGCAAACATCGAGGGGCCGCTTTGCGGCCCGATCGCGGCACAAGGCCGCTCCTACAAGGGATCGCGTTCAGCTTCAGATGTACACAGTACCGCGCAGGTACAGCGCCGCCCGCCCGCTGATGATTACCCGGCCATTGCCCGGTACTTCACACAGCAGCTGCCCTTTGCGCGCCCCGCCCTGCTCGCAGCTCAGCACCTGCTTGCCCAGCCGCTGCGCCCACACAGGTGCCAGCGAGGTGTGTGCCGAACCGGTCACCGGGTCTTCATTCACCCCCACCCGCGGGCCGAACCAGCGGGTGACGAAGTCAAAACCACGGCCTGCCACGGTCACGGCAATGCCGCGCACGTCGAAGGCGTTCAACGCAACAAAGTCTGGCGTCAGGCCGTCGAGCAACAGGGCATCGTCAATCACCACCACATAGTCGTCGCTTTTGTACAACGCCTGTGCCTGGCTCAAGCCCAGCGCTTGCAGCAACCCCGCTGGCATGTCCACGGCAACCGGTTGTTTGGCCGGGAAGTCCATGGCCAGCAGCCCATCGGCGCCGCGGCTGACGCGCAACTCGCCACTGCGGGTGTTGAAACGCAGCACCTGCGCCTGCTCGCCCAGTTGCTCGAACAGCACATAGGCCGACGCCAGGGTGGCGTGGCCGCACAGGTCAACTTCCACGGTCGGGGTAAACCAGCGCAGGTCGAAGGTTTCGCCGTTGCGCACAAAGTAGGCGGTTTCCGACAGGTTGTTTTCTTCGGCGATGCGTTGCAGCACATCGTCCGGCAGCCAGGCTTCAAGCGGGATCACCGCCGCAGGGTTGCCACCGAACGGTTCAGCGGAAAAGGCATCGACCTGGAAGATTTCGAGTTGCATGCACACACTCCTTGTTGCCTGGGCGTTGCCAGGCAGATGGCTGAAATGGGTTTACTGGCTAACGGGGGTCAGTACGGGCTCACCGGCAAAGAACGCTTGCAGGTTGCGCAGCACCAGGGCCACGGTATCGTGCGCGGCCTCCGGCGACTGGCCGGCTACATGGGGCGTGAGCACCGTGTTGCCCAAGGCCTTGAGGGCATCAGGCACCGCCGGTTCGCCGTCGAAAACGTCCAGCGCGGCGCCAGCCAGCTGGCCCTGCTGCAACGCGGCCACCAGCGCGCCGGTGTCGACCACGCTGGCGCGGGCGATATTCACCAGGTAGCCCTTGGGCCCCAGCGCTTCAAGTACGCGGGCATCGACCAAGTGCCGGGTGTTGGCGCCACCCGGGGTGGCCACAACCAGGATGTCGACAGCAGCTGCCAGGTGCAATGGGCTTTCGTACCAGGTGTAAGGCACAGTTTCACGCGGTGTGCGGCTGTGGTAGCTGACGGGCATGTCGAAGCCCAGGCTGGCGCGCTTGGCGATGGCCTGGCCGACTGCACCAAAGCCCAGGATGCCCAGGCGCTTGCCGCTTACCGAAGGGCTGATCACCCGGTTCCACTCACCTTGGCGGGTACTGGCATCAGCACGGGGTATGTTGCGCAGCAACGCCAGCAACAGGGCCAGGGTATGGTCGGCGACCGCACTGGCATTGGCACCCGCGCCATTGGTCACAGTGATGCCCCGGGCTGCGGCGGCGGGCAGGTCGACTTGCTCATAACCGGCGCCGATCACACAGATGATCTTCAAGTTTGGCAACGCGTCGATTTCGGTAGCCGTCAGGCCCAAAGGGCCGCGAGTGAGCACGGCATCGACTTCACTGGCATGGCGCGCAATGGCGCTGGCACGCAATTGCGCCGTGGGGGCGCGGATCAGGCAGTAACCCGCCTGCTCCAGCAGCGGCAGGTAATCGTCGACGGTTTCCACAAGCACCAGGACTGTCTTGCGCATGCCACCTCCTCAGGTATCAGAGCGGCATTATGCGGAATCACCGGACGGTACAGTCAATCGGTAAATCTGTATTCAACTGTACTGTACCGTTTCGCAGTAGGCCTCAGCACACCCGCCAAGTAGGGTGCTTTTTGGCCTACCAACCCTTGCGTTACCCACGCCACTGTAACTGCCAAGGCACCCTTGACAAACCACGGCCTAGTATTTTTACCAGTTGTTGAGGTCAATCTCACCTATTAACTTAAGTTTCCGAGCTAGTCATTCCGTTCCACGCTGAGGAGACTGTCACATGAGCACTGACCCCATTACGATCACCACCAAGACCAAGAAGACTAAAAAGACCAAAACAGTTACCCGCGCTTCCACGGCCACGACTACGGCTGCCGGTAATTCTCCAGCCAACGCCGCATTGGTCCCTGGCGCGCCGAAAATTCTTGAAGCAAACTATCAAGACGAGCCAACAGGCTTGGGATATTTAGACCTAAAGCTGAACCCCCAAAAAAATCTAACTTTCTACACAGCGTACTATGAGTTCAACACAGTCGACGTAATCACCGTTTTCTGGAATGGCAAATTCATCGATGAGTTCATAGCCGGCAAAAACGGACATGATGCCATCCCGCGACTAATTACAGCAGAAACATTCACTATTGACTATGACCCTGGCTACTACAAGCTTCAATACTCGATCGTACCCACACCAAACCCATCGAAGAAAAAATCGACAAAAAAACAAGCCCCCATCTACTCACTTGAGGCCGATATATTTGTCAAAACCTCAATCCCCGGCGACCCTGACGACCCCACGCTAGACCCTAACAACCCAAATAACAGAAACCCAAAACTTAAAGACCCCATATTTACACCAAACCCAGTCCTAGAAAGCACCGACGACCTTATATGCACCATTCCGAAATGGCCAAACCAAAGCGCCTATGATACGGTAACTATCAAAGTTGGCCCGTACAGCCAATCTGTAAACGTTAACGATGCAACCAAGGATGTAACCATCACCATTACCGACGTCCGATCAAAGGTCCCTGCCGGCAGGGTTGATGTTACTTATTCCATTATAGACTGGGCCCGCAACTACTCGTTTAATTCACCGATCACCACGCTGGACATGGATTATGGTGCTGGAGCCCCACCTCGCCCAGACTTCATCATCGATGGGGAGCCCGCCGACACTGTCAACTTGTCGCTCATCGCGATCGATACACCAATCACCGTAGCGGTGAACTATTTCGACGGCCTGGAACGTGGCCAGCAAGTAGTCATGGAGGTGTACGGCTGGAAAGCCAATGGTGAAAAAGTTGAGTTCAGATCCCCAGCCAAAACAGTAGGCGACCCCCACGCCGGACTAGAATTTGAGATCCCCTATAACACGGTGAACGAGCTGCAGAACAGGGAAATCCGTGCCGCTTACATCATCGGAAAACAACTCTCCAGAATAAAAGTCGCCGAGGTAAAGCATGGTCCTTACAAAGCGCCCCACCTGACCGAATACGAAGGCGACGAACTGGACTTCATAGATTACCTCGAAAGAAATGGCAACCGGTCGCTAGAAATTATTATCCCCCCTAATCCAAACACAAGATATTGGCACGATGTAGAATTCATAGCCACCGGATCAAACTACGAAGAGTACAGGTTCAAGCCGTTCCTGATTAACCATGGAACCTTCACCATACCGTACCTGCTTGCCGCAAGTACCGATAAGGAATTCGACTTCAAGATAAGATACGAGCTTGGCTCGATTCGCTCTGAAGTGCGCACCTATAAAGTATTAGCCACACGCCCTGACCACCCCGTACTTAGCGAGGCTGAAGTGGAATTCGAAGACGGGAAATGTCATGTACGCTGCAACGTATTGAACGAAGCTACTTTCTCAGGCTTCAATGCTCACTTCTCTATCGGCAATACACATTGGTGGACACCTGCTCTGCCTCATTTATCCGAAAAACTAGACGCACTGATCCCCGATAACTGGATAGAACAATTCAAAGGCAACACCGTAATTATAACCATTGCAGCTTTACGTGGCACACGTACCGTGAGCTACGCCCCACCGAGAACTGTAACACTTTAACCTCACCTCCTACTGGGTAACCACGCAATTGTGGTGATACCCAAACCTGACCCTGCAAGGATTTGCCTTCGCTCCTGCGGCCTGATAATCAACCTTCTGCTTGGTTGTTGGGCCGCAGCTTATGAATAATTGCACCCCTTAAAACAAATGCAGTTCTCGCCAACCGCCTGCAACCTATCATTTTTGCCAGGTTACATCCCGGCCCCCTTGGACCATTGTACGCACGAGGCAGGGAGCGAAGCCAATGCTCACACTATTCAAATCAGATTTTTCCTACATAAATTCCGGAAAATTACTCGTATTGTTTTGCGCTCAAATTTCTTCCTCAATACCCATATCCGGAGTTCATGATGAAAAGAACCTCCCGCTTATCGGCGCGCGCACACTCCAAGTACGCCAGCTTGCTACTGCTCAGTTGCGCCTCTTTCGCCGCCCCTGCGGCTATCGTAGCCCCCGGCAACAGCCACACCGTGGAAGAAGGCGACCCGGCCGAGTTCTGGGAGGCCAGGTTTCGTGCAGAGTTGATCATGAACGCAAACAGCGAGGCCACTTCACAGGGTAGCAGCGCAAACGCGGCCATCGTTCTGACGGGTAAAAGCCGCCTGATAGCCAAGGGCGCGACCATCACTGCCGAAGGTACAGGCATTGTCATTAACGACAGCAGCGCTGAACTGACAGATGGGACCGTTGTGACGGCAACCGATAACAACCCCGGCAACATGAGGTCTGGCAGTGCGCTGGCCATGTTTGAAGGTAGCGCTACCGTGCGTGATTCAACGCTCAACGGTGAGCGACACGCCATCGCTGTCTTGAGCGACACGCGGGGCTTGGGCCGCCCCAGTGTGGAATCTGTTCTGGACATTTCCGGCAGCCGGCTGATCTCCACCACTGGCAGCGCCATCTATGTAGGCAAGCTCAATGCCAGAGAAGAACAAGCCGCCAAAGCCAACATCACCTTGAGAGATGGCACCGTTGTATCGGCCAGCAATGGTACCTTGCTGGAAGTGCAGGATGATTCGCTCGTCGATCTGGCCATCGAAAACAGCGATATCACAGGAAATATTATCTCCGCTGATGCTGCGACGACTAATGTGTTACTGAAACGCAATGCCATCCTGCGGGGTGCGATGAATGGCGTCGACAGCGTGGGCGTCGATACCACCGCCAGCTGGGTCGTGACCGCAGATTCGTCCATCGACCAACTGCGTAACAGCGGTACCGTGGCGTTCTCTGACGGCGAAGTCGGGCGCACCCTCACCGTGCACGGCGACTATGTGGGCGATAACGGTACGCTGGTTTTCAACTCGGTGCTTGGGGATGACGGTTCGTTGACCGACAAGCTGATCGTCGAAGGTGATACCAGCGGCAGCACCTCGGTAAAGGTCAACAACTTGGGTGGCAGCGGTGCCAAAACCCTCAACGGTATCGAGCTGATCACCGTGGGCGGCAACTCAGATGGTAAGTTCACCCAGGCAGGCCGTATTGTTGCGGGCTCCTACGATTACAAACTGATAAAAGGAACGGACGGCAATTGGTACCTGAGCAATGAATTGTGCGCTCCAGACTGCGAAGAACCGGGCCCAGGGCCGGGGCCTGACCCAGAGCCTGATCCAGTGCTGATCATACGCCCGGAAGGTGGTGCTTACGCGGCCAACCTGTATGCCATGAACACGCTGTTCGATGCCAGTATTGGCCAACGAGGTGGCGATACCGTAGGTGCTGGCGCCCAGGCAAATGACGGCCATTCGAGCAACTTGTGGATGAAGAACAGCGGCGGGCATTCGCGCGCCACCGATGCCAGCGGGCAGCTCAACACCCATAGCAGCCGCTATGCCTTGCTGCTGGGCAGCGACCTCATGGGTGGCACCCTGCAGGATGGCAGTGCCTGGCGCGCCGGCGCGTTTGCCGGTTACGGCTACAGCAGCGGCAGCAGCACGTCGCAAATCACCAACTACCATGCCGGCCACCAGGTCAAAGGCTACACCACGGGTGTGTACGGCACCTGGTACGCCGATGGCAGCAGTGACCAGGGCTTGTATACCGACGCCGTGCTGCAATACAGCTGGTTCGACGCGCAAGTCACCGGCGAGGGCGTGGCCAAGGAAAGCTACACAGCCAAGGGCGTTTCCACATCGCTTGAAGCCGGTTATGTGTTGCGCAACGAATTTGGCGAAGGCCATGCCTGGTACCTGCAACCCAAGGCCAAAGTGACGTGGTCGGGCGTGACGCCAGACGACCACCGCGAAGACAATGGCACGATCGTTTCTGCCCAAGGCAGCGATACCCTCAGCATCAGCGTGGGAGCGCGGGCCTACCTGCAACTGGACACCCACAGCAGCGACAGCTTCAAACCCTTTGTGGAAACGAACTGGATACACAATAACCGCCAGGCCGGTGTTTCGCTGGACGGCGTAAGTGTAAGCCAGGCAGGCACCCGCAATATTGGCGAGTTCAAGGTGGGTGCCGAAGGGCATATCAACCGCAACCTCAGCGTCTCGGCATCGCTGGCCCAGCAAGTGGGCAGCGACAGCTACACCGACACGGCCGCATCGCTGGCCCTGCGCCTGGCATTCTGAACCTGGCATGCACTGGGCTTTCCAGTGCATCCCACCACTTCCTGACAGCACTGCCGGCTCACGCGAACTAGTAATTTTGCCAGGTTACAAGTTCGCGTTTTATTACGACCATGAAGCAGCAAACGCTACCACCCGAGATAACAGGTGTAGAACTTGTCGCACTATGCAATGACAGGGTAAAGCGCTCCACCGTAATTGAAGCCCACGCAGACACAGGAAATTCAACATGCCTAAACCACCACGCGCTTCCGACAGGAATCGGTCTCACTCCAGGCCACAGCGAAGCAACAGCGGATGCAACCACAAGCCACTCGTGTACCTATCAGCCCCCTATATAGATGACCAGCCTGGGGCGGAGATAATCCTTTCCGAAATTAAATTTGACGACGCACACCTGGCACCACTCCCCCGCGGCGTACCCGCCGATAACTTGTTGCTGGCCGAGCTGGACGGCAAAGAAATAACCGTGTCGACTACTGTAACAGGTGATTTCTATGATGATGACTTTGTTGAACTTTTAGTAAATGGAGTGTCCACTGGCACCACGGTCGATGTCGGCAGCGGAGTGGATATAAAATTTGACTTGCCCGCACACTTGCGCAGAACTGGCACAAACGTTATATACTACCTTTTCTACGTCAGGGGCGGTGTAGGTAACCCAACACAAAGTCCTCTAGCGTTTTTCAACGTCGACTTGACTTCGCCAGGACAGTTTGGCCTGCCCTCACTTGAAGTCAATTTCACCGCTGATGATGAACTGACAGAGGACAAACTCGAAGGCATTAAACCTAATCGCTTCTTGGCGACTACCATCCCCGGCTATGAAGGATTGGCCGCTGGAGATGTTATCAAAGCGTCGATAAGCGGAAACCTGGCTGACGGTAGCGTTTTTGAAATTCCCGCTATAACACCCAACCCGATCAGAATACTTTTCCCCGAAACAGCCTTTCAAGGTATTGAAGACGGCGAGCATGAATTCACATATACCGTTAAGGATCGCGCGGGTAATGTATCCCCTGCATCTCCACCGCTAAAACTCTATGTGCGCCTTAAGGGGGCTATTGGCGACCTTCGCAAGCCTGAGGTTCCGAAAGCCAACGACGGCATCATCAACGCTGCCGAAGCACGCGCCAAGCTACAAGTCATCATTCCTGAGCACTTGGGAGAACGCCCGATTTTACCGGATGACCAAATAGTGTTGGTGTGGGGGCAATTCCAGTCTGAACCGATCGATATCCCGCCCGGGCAGGAAAACCGCCGAATCCCACTGACCATAGCATTCGAAGCACTTTACAAGGAGTGGAAAAGAGAAACAGACGGAGCCGACCGGGCAGTCGATACCGATGTTTATTACAAGATCGTTCGCGACCAGCGTCCCGCAGGCACCTCTGAAAAACTGCAAGTCCGTATCAACCTGTTCCACGTGGGCGGCGACCCGAGCCTGGACCCGGACAACCTGCTGCACCCTAAACTCCTTGCAGCAGCGCTGGAATCGGCTTCTGGAAAGACTAACGAGATTCCGCCAGACGACTTCAATAACGCCAAAGATGCCACAGTAAAAACGCCTTCAGTCAATTCGAACGGTGAGAGCATATTCTTAGCCGGAGACACGATAGACTTTTGGTATGGCAGTTACAATTTCAAACATCCTGTTAAAGCAGGGGAAGGTGTGAACGGAAAACCCATCGAGACAACATTACTGGGTAGCGCAATCAAAGCCGAGGGGACTGGCATCAAGTTCCTTGAGTATGCCATTACTCGCGAAGTTGATGGCCCTACCGAAAATACTTCACAGGGTCCGCAGACACCGATATTTGTAGACGGCGATGGCGGCGGAACCGGGCCAGAAAAACCTCCAACTGGGAGTTACGACCCTCCCGAGTCCGCCACGCCCGAAGGCTATTACACCATACGCTTTATTAATGAACATGATATTTACTTCATCGCACCCGCTTACGAAGGCAAGGCGGAAGGCGACATCATGACGCTTCAACTGATTCAGTACTGGGGTGCCCATCATGGTGAGGGGGAAACAAGATCGATTCCAGCTACGCTCATCACCGACAGAAAAACAGTCGAGAAAGGTGAAGAAGGGGAGGTTTGGAAAGTCTTGCTTCCCAAAGAAAAGTTATTGGCAGGTGAGGCGCTCAGTCACATGCACTCCATATGGACCGTTACCCGAAACGGTATTACCGAGCAGAGCGATTCACTCCCCCACATCCGGTTTCAAACCCAAGGATGAAAACTAACGCCTGACGTGTACAGCAGGCACCTTGAAGGTGTACTTCGATTTGTATCGAAGTACGCCTTTTTTTTCATAAACAGCGCCCCTGCCTAAAGGATGACGACTGCATCAAGGTCGAAACTCTTGCAGGCTGCATAATGTGAGCGCGGCGGCGTTTGGCCATCACCGCTCGGCAATACACCTTCCCGACGCTACTGCAAGCGCATACGAACTAGTATTTTTGCCAGGTTACAACTGCACCATTTTTTTCCATCATCAACCTGCAATCGCGTCGACACGCCTCACCATCAAAAGCAAGCGCGAACCTGACATTCTGAATATTGGCAGCGCCAGCAGGCCCGCCCTTGTACTGATCCGCCAAAACCTAAATAGGGAAACAGCCATGTCCAAGCAACTGTTCAACCTCCCCCGAAATCACGTCAACCGTCAGCATTCAGCCTGTCGTTGCGACAACCGCAAATCAATCCGTGTATCGACCTACGGAAAGAAAAAATTAGGCGCCCCGTACGGTCGTCTTGAGTTTGATGAGGCGCTCATGGCAGAACTGCCCGACGGCCATGAGCTGGAAAACTTGCTGCTTGCTAGCGCAGCAAACGACAATCTCGCGCTTACATTACAGCTATGGGGTGACGTCTACAGCGGTGACATTTTCGTCCTCTTGGTAAATGATGAAGAGGTAGGCGCAAGGATTAGAGTAGAAGATGATGATCAACCTTCACTTCAACTTATACTCCCTGCTCCGCATCGAGAGGGTAATTACATCATCAGTTATACCCATTACCTCGACGGCACCACCCCTAAACCTGGCCCCACACAGCTTTTCACCGTCCTTCTAACTCCCCCAGGCGGGGATTCTCCGCCGCCACTTTACGTTACCGCTGATATTCGACTGGGCCTGACGAAGGACAAGCTTGAACCGCGAGGTGGTAAAAACTACCTGGCCACCGAAGTACATAACTATTCACACGAGATGCAAGGTGATACTTTTGCAGGACAGATCAATGGTGAGAAGGTTACGGTATTAGTCGAAACCGATACCGGGAAAACTTTATTGCTGTTCGCCGAAGACGATATCGTTCGATTTGAAGAACTCTCGCGCACGCGCAGCCCCCAAAACACCATGCTGGAATTTAACTACACTATCACTAGCCTGACCGGCCTCTCGTCAAACGATCCTGTTCCACTGGCACTTGAAGTACTCATTGCCGCCGCTATCCCAGACCTCAAGGAACCGAGCCTGTCTGCCAAAGTCGACCCCATCGGCGAAAAGGACGCGCGCAATAACCTGGAGATTATCATCCCTGCACATACGGGTGATAACAAAATCCTTCCAGGGGACACAATCATAGTATCCATGGGCGAATTCAATTTCCCACCCACTCCAATTCCCGATGACCAAGAAAACAAAGAATTTTCTTTAACGCTGATGTTCAGGAATATCTATTTAGAGTGGGAGCGAGCATCGGCAGGGGCCAACACTGTGATTGCTACGGCCTTTTCTTATACCATCATGCGGGACACCCTGAAGGTTGGCACATCGGGGGAGATGAGTGTAGGCTTCAACCTGTTCATGGTCGGCGGCAGGCCGGACCTCGATAGCCAGCTCCCTCGTACACCACACCCTCAACTATGGAGGCCGACCCTTATGGGCAACAATGCCCATGGTATTCCTAACTACATTACCGAAACCGAGATGAACGCCAAGCTGCCCGCCACCCTCTGGATCCCCGGTTTCGACGTGAATGATCAACCCATCTTCGCCGCCAATGACCATGTAAAGATTTCTTATGATGGTGAAGTCGTCGTAGATGAACAAGTTGACCCTGCCGACCTCGATTCAGATAAGATGTTTAGCTTTACTCTAGACGGGGAAACAATTTACAGTCACGGTCTAGGCCCCATGCTCCTTGACGCATCTGTCACACGCGTTGTGGCTGGCGGCGCAAATAACACATCCTATATGGATTATACTGTTGTCGCCGTGGAAAACGTGGAAGACCTTCCAGCCAAGCCGGGCACTGGCACATATACACCTGCGACGGGGGATCCAAACTTCAGTCTTGAAGCCGATGTATACACGACCGCTTGGCTCCTGGAGCATGAGTTAACACTTACAATTGCTGCATATGATGGCATGGCCGAAGGCGACATCATTAATGTCTACGGCGAGCAATATCAGAATTTTGATCACAACGATGGTGAAGGAGACGCGGAACATCTCGTGGATGGCGACTTCCATGCTGATCACGTCGTCAAAAACACCGAAGTTGGAAGCAGTGCGGTGATCGACCTTCCAGTAGCGAGAATACTGAAGCCCAACACCCGAAGCCACTTGCACGTTACTGTGACCGTCACTCGTGATGGTAAAGAATCACGACCAAACAGCGATACACCTCTCATCAAGATCAGCAGCCGCAGTTAGTAGGAAGTCCGTACAACACTGCAATTAGCTAATGAAGCACCTCGGCAAACGCCGAGGTGCTTTTTTACATCCCTACCGCAGCATCTGATCAACCCATTACGGCTGACCAATTGCCAACGCCTGAAAACTACTGCCCAAAGGCCCGCCCCAAGCCACCCGGCACACCACTGCTGTCGGTGTCCTGCCAAGGCCCATCCGGGCTCAGCGACCAGCTCCAGCCATTGTCAAAACGGTAGTAGGTACGCTGCCGGTAGAACGTATTGGGCTTTTTCTCCAGCACATATACACCCAGCTTCGGGTCCCAGTGGCTGGCACCGCCCGGTGGCGGCGCAAAGCTGGCCGAGGTGCGCGGCATCGGCTTAGGGCTGGTGGCCGGTTTGCTCGGCTGGGTGGACGGCTGCCCACCCGGCAACGGTTTGACCACCGGCCCCTTGTGCGGCGGCACCGTTTCGATCGGCGGTGCGGGCTGCTCGTACGGCTCATGCACCGTACACGCAGACAAACCCAGGGCCAGGGTAATCAGGGCTAGGCGGACGGTGCTGTGCATGGCATTGCTCTCTTACGGGTCGGGGCTGTCGATGGTCAGGCGCTGGGTAGCCTGGGTGGCGCTGGGCAGTGGTGCGCCCTGGCCAATCCACTCGCCATGGGTGGGTTGGCCAGCGCGTGATACGCGTGCAACCAGTTGGACTTCGGCAAATTGCGACAGTTTCATCTGCGGCATCATCGCGTCAGCATCCGTCAGCTCCACCTCGATCGGCAACTGCGCCACCGTCACCCGCTTGGCCGCCAATGGCATAGGCGGGCCATTGCTGGCGCGGGCGAAGATGAACACCGTGTCGTCTGGCTTGACCTTGTCCTTCAGCGCCGCCGCCAGCTCCACCCGCACCTTCAAGCGGGCTGCCACAGGTGCAGGCTCCGCAGCCTGCGCTGGCGAACCACCCAGGCGCTCGGTAGCGCGGTCGATACCACCTTGCAAGGCTGCACGCGATGCATCGCCCTCCGGCAGCTGCGCCAGCAGGCGCTTCCAGTAGTCGATGGCTTCCTGGTAACGCTCGCCTTCAAAGGCAGCAATACCACGCAGGCCCAGGCTGGTCACTTCGTTGGGGTCGGCTTTCAGGGCTTCATCCGTCAGCGCCTGCAACTGCGGGCTCCACTGTTTGTTGGCGGCAAAGTACAAGGCCTGGGCCCACTGCCCCAACAGCTCGGGCTGGCGCCCTGCCAGGGCCACGGCCCGCTCGAAGGTGCGCGCGGCATCGGCCGGGCGCTGCTCGGCCATGTAGGCACGGCCCAGGAAGTACAAGGCCTCGGCCGAATCCGGCTGGGCCTGCACCACACGTTCCAGGCGGGTGGTCATTTCTTCCATCGACTTGGGCGCCTCGGCAAACTCCTGGGTCAGGGCCACTTTGTCTGCCGCACCAAAATGCAGGTAAAGCCCTAGCGCCATCAGCGGCACCAGCACCGCCGCCAGCAGCGGCAGGGCCTTGCCCAGGTGGCCTTGGCGCAGGGGCTCGGCGCCTTCGGTATCGGCCAGCAGTTCGCGGGCGGCTTCGTCACGGCCCTTGGCCATTTGCGCTGCATCCAGCACACCGGCTGCCTGCTGGGTTGCCAGCTCGGCAACGCGCTCCTGGTACAGGGCTACGTTCAGGGCGGTGCGGTCTTCTTCCTGCTGGCGGCGACGGCCACGCAGGATCGGGATCAGCAAAAAGCTGAGGGCAGCGAGCAGCAACAGGCCCGCGCTAAGCCAGAATTCAATCATGGGTCTGTTCTTTATCCAGCAGTTTGGCGAGACGCTCGCGTTCTTCGGCAGACAACTCACTACCGCCCTGCACGGCCGTGCCACGGCGCCGGCGCACGATCACCGCCAGCACCACAAAGCCACCGGCCAGCAAGATGCCCGGGCCGAACCACAGCAGCCAGGTACGCCCGCTGAGCGCCGGCTTGTAGCGCACAAAGTCGCCATAGCGGTCGACCATGAAGTCGACGATCTGCTGGTTGCTCTTGCCCTCGCCCAGCATGCGGAAGATTTCCCGGCGCAGGTCGGCGGCAATCGGCGCGTTGGAGTCGGCAATGTCCTGGTTCTGGCACTTGGGGCAGCGCAGTTCCTTGGTCAGTTGCTGATAACGCTCGCGCTCGGCGTCGTCGCGGAACTGGTAGGTGTCGATGGCCGCCTTGGCCACGCCGGCCAGGCTCATGCCCAGCACGGCGGCTGCCAGCCAACGCCTCATGGCCTGGCCTCATCGACCAGGCCCTGATACAGCGGTGCCAACTGCTCACGCCACACAGTGGCGTCGACAATGCCCACGTGCTTGTAGCGGATGATGCCCTTGGCGTCGATCAGGAAGGTTTCCGGCGCGCCGTACACGCCCAGGTCCAGGCCCAGGCTGCCCTGCTCGTCGCGGATGTCCAGCTGGTAGGGGTTGTGGAACTCGGCCAGCCATTTAAGCGCGGCGGCGTTGTCGTCCTTGTAGTTGACCCCGTGTATCACCACGCCCTGCTGCGCCAGCTGGTTCAGGTACGGGTGCTCCACCTTGCACGACGGGCACCAGGTGGCCCACACGTTGACCAGTGCCGGGCGGCCCACCAGGTCGGCCTGGGTCAGGGTACGGTCGCCCTGGGTCGAAGCCAGGGTAAACGCAGGGAACGGTTTGCCGATCATTGCCGAAGGCAGCTCGTCGGGCTTGAGGAACAGCCCTTTGTAGAGGAACACCGCCACCAGCAGGAACACTGCCAGGGGGACTACCATGATCCAACGCTTCATGCAGCTGCTCCAGACACGCCCAGGGCATCACGTACCCGGGTCTTGACCTTGACGCGGTAACGCCGGTCGAGGGCCGCCAGCAACCCGCCCAGGCCGGTCAGCAGACCGCCCAGCCAGATCCAGCGAACGTAAGGCTTGATGTGTACGCGCACGGCCCAGGCGCCGTTTTCCAGCGGCTCGCCCAGGGCGACGTACAGGTCGCGGGTAAAGCCGGCGTCGATGCCGGCTTCGGTCATCATCGACTGCTGCACGGTGTACAGGCGCTTTTCCGGGTGCAGGGTGGTTATTTCACGGCCATCGCGGCTGACCACCACGGTGCCCTTGTCGGAGATGAAGTTCGGCCCTTCGAAGTGCTTGGCGCCCTGGAACAGGAAGTGGTAGCCGCCCAGCTCCACGCTTTCGCCCGGGGCCATGCGCAGGTCGCGTTCGGCGCTGTTGTTGCTCGACAGCACCACACCCAGCGCACACACCGCCAGGCCCAGGTGCGCCAACTGCATGCCCCAGTAGCTGCGGCCCAGGCCAGGCAGGCCCTTCAGCAGGCCTTTGTGGCGGGTTTTGTCGAGGATGTCGCGCAGCCCGCCCAGCACTACCCAGGCAGCCAGGGCGAAGGCGGTCAGGGTCGGCCAGTCAAAGTCATCGACGATAAAGCCGGCCACCGGGGCCAGGATGGCACTGCCGATCAGCACCGGGGTCATCATGCTGGCCAGCCATTTGCCCGGGGTGTCCTTCCAGCGCACCACCACGCCCACGCTCATTACCACCATCAGCAATGCCATCAGCGGCAGGAACAAGGCATCGAAGTACGGCGGGCCGACTGACAGCTTGGCCCCGGTGAGGGCATCCAGCACCAGCGGGTACAGGGTGCCGAGCAGAATCATCGACGCGGCCACCACCAGCACCAGGTTGTTGGCCAGCAGCAGCGTCTCGCGTGACCACAGGGCAAAGCCGACCTGGCTCTTGACTACCGGTGCGCGCAAGGCGAACAGGGTGAGCGAACCACCCACCACGAACAGCAGGAAGAACAGGATGAAAATGCCCCGCGACGGGTCTGCGGCAAAGGCGTGCACCGAGGTCAGCACGCCAGAACGTACCAGGAAGGTACCCAGCAGGCTCAGCGAGAAGGCAGCAATGGCCAGCAGTACGGTCCAGCTTTTGAACACCCCACGCTTTTCGGTCACCGCCAGCGAGTGGATCAGCGCCGTGCCCACCAGCCAGGGCATGAACGAGGCGTTTTCCACCGGGTCCCAGAACCACCAGCCACCCCAGCCCAGCTCGTAGTAGGCCCACCACGAGCCCAGGGTGATGCCCACGCCCAGGAAGGCCCAGGCGACGATGGTCCACGGCCGTGACCAGCGTGCCCAGGCCGCGTCCAGGCGGCCGCCGAGCAAGGCGGCGATGGCGAAGGCAAAGGCCACCGAGAAGCCCACGTAGCCCATGTACAGCATCGGCGGGTGCACGATCAGGCCAAAGTCCTGCAACAGCGGGTTGAGGTCGCGACCGTCGGTGGGCACTTGCGGCAGCAGGCGCTGGAACGGGTTGGAGGTGATGATCAGGAAGCTCAGGAAGCCCACGCTGATCATGCCCATCACTGCCAGCACGCGGGCCAACATCACCTGCGGCAACTGACGCGAAAACACCGACACGGCAAAGGTCCAGCCGCCCAGGATCAGCGCCCACAGCAGCAACGAACCTTCGTGGGCGCCCCACACGGCGCTGAACTTGTAGTACCAGGGCAAGGCGCTGTTGGAGTTGCTGGCCACGTAGGCGACCGAGAAGTTGTCGGTCATGAAGGCATGGGTCAGGCAGGCGAAGGCGAAGGCCAGGAAGGCAAATTGCCCCCAGGCTGCCGGCCGCGCCAGGCTCATCCACAGGCTGTCGCCACGCCAGGCGCCGAGCAGCGGCACGCTGGCCTGCACGACGGCAAAGCAGATGGCCAGGATCATCGCCAGCTGGCCCAGTTCGGGGATTACCAGCGCGGCGTTCATGGCTTGGCCTCCGTGCCGGCAGCGGCCTGGCCGCTTTCCTTCAGGGCCTTGGTGACTTCGGGCGGCATGTACTTCTCGTCATGCTTGGCCAGCACTTCATCGGCCACTACCACGCCTTCGGCGTTGACCTTGCCCAGGGCGACAATGCCCTGCCCTTCGCGGAACAGGTCGGGCAGGATGCCGCGATAGGTAATGGGCACCGACTTGTTGAAGTCGGTGACCACAAAGCGCACGTCCAGCGAGTCGGCCGAGCGCTGCACCGAGCCCTTCTCGACCATGCCGCCGGCGCGGATGCGGGTGTCGTGCGGCGCTTCACCGTTGGCGATCTGGGTGGGCGTGTAGAACAGGTTGATGTTCTGCTGCAATGCGCTCAAGGCAAAGCCGACGGCAACCCCGACACCGGCCAGCAGGCCGACGATGAGCAACAGGCGTTTCTTGCGCTGCGGATTCACTGGTTGTTCTCCCGGCGCAAACGGCGCGCCTCTTCTTGCAGGTAGCGACGGCGGGCCAGCAGCGGCGCGGCAACATTCAGCGCCAGCACCGCCAGGCAGATGCCATAGGCCGACCACACGTACAGGCCATGGTGGCCCATGGCGAGAAAGTCACCGAAGGTGGCAAAGCTCATTGTGCGGCCCTCCGCCCCAGGCTGTTCAACACTTCGTCCTTGACCCAACTGGCGCGCGCCTCGCGCTTGAGCACTTCAAGGCGCATGCGTAGCAACAGCACCGCGCCGAAGAAGCAGTAGAAACCCAGCGCCGTGCACAGCAACGGCAGCCACATTTCGGCGGGCATCGCCGGCTTTTCGGTAAGGGTGAAGGTGGCGCCCTGGTGCAGGGTGTTCCACCACTCCACCGAATACTTGATGATCGGGATATTCACCACGCCGACAATCGCCAGCACCGCGCAGGCCTTGGCCGCACTGTCACGATTACTGATTGCCTGGCCCAGCGCAATAATGCCGAAGTACAGGAACAGCAAAATGAGCATGGACGTAAGGCGGGCATCCCACACCCACCAGCTGCCCCAGGTCGGCTTGCCCCAGATGGCGCCGGTCACCAGCGCCACGGCGGTCATCCAGGCGCCGATGGGCGCGGCGCATTGCAGGGCGACGTCGGCCAGTTTCATCTTCCACACCAGCCCCACCACCCCGGCCACCGCCAGCAGCACGTAGCAGGACTGCGCCAGCATCGCCGCCGGCACGTGAATGTAGATGATGCGGAAGCTGTTGCCTTGCTGGTAGTCCTGGGGGGCGAACGCCAGGCCCCAGGTAATGCCGACCAGCAACAGCAGCACGGCAGCGCCGGCCAGCCATGGCAGCATGCGGCCGCTGATGGCATAGAACCATTTCGGGGAGCCCAGCTTGTGGAACCACGTCCAGCTTATTTTCATCAGGGTACATCCAGGGTATTGGCCGGGCTTGAGAGCCCGGGACTCGTTATTCGCCAACGCTGATCTTCAGGCCGGCCGCTATCGCAAAGGGTGCCAGGGTCACGGCCAGGGCCGTGAGGCTGGCAAGCCAGAGCAAGTGGCCGGTTGCCGGCATATTTTGCAACGCCGCTTGCAACGCACCACTGCCCAGGATCAATACAGGGATATACAACGGCAGAATCAGCAACGCCAGCAGCAAACCACCGCGCTTCAGGCCGACCGTCAGTGCTGCGCCCACCGCACCCAGCAGGCTCAACACCGGTGTGCCCAGCAGCAGGGAGCCGAGCAGCACCGGCAGGCAATGGCTCGGCAGCCCCAGCATCAGCGCCAGCAGCGGCGCCAACAATACCAGCGCCAGCCCGGAAAAGATCCAGTGCGCCAGCACCTTGGCCAGCACCAGCAGCGCCAGCGGGTGCGGCGACAGCACCCATTGTTCCAGCGAACCGTCCTCGAAATCGCTACGGAACAGGCCGTCCAGCGACAACAATACCGCCAGCAATGCCGCCACCCAGACCAGGCCCGGCGACAAGGTTTGCAACAATTGGCTTTCCGGGCCAACCGCCAAGGGAAACAACGCTACCACGATGGCAAAGAACACCAGCGGGTTGGCCAGCTCGGCCGGGCGACGGACCAGCAGGCGCGCTTCGCGGCGCAACAACAAAATGAAAACGCTCATGCCGCCCATTGCCCCAGGTTCAGTTCACGGTATCCGGAGGGCTTGCGTTCCAGCGTGTGGTGGGTGGTGAGCACCACCGTGCCGCCCTGCTCGCAATGGGCCGCCAGGTGCGCTTCAAGCTGCGCGACGCCCTGCTTGTCCAGGGCGGTGAACGGTTCGTCGAGAATCCACAGCGGCGGGCAGGCCAGGTGCAGCCGGGCCAGGGCCACGCGGCGCTGCTGGCCCGCTGACAGGGTATGGCAAGGTACGTCTTCGAAACCGCGCAAGCCAACGGCCTCCAGCGCCGCCCAGATCGCCTCGCGGCTGGCGGGTTGGTGCAGGGCGCACAGCCAGGTGAGGTTTTCTTCGGCGGTGAGCAGGTCCTTGATGCCGGCGGCGTGGCCGATCCACAGCAGGATGCTGGCCAGGGCATGGCGCTGCTCGGCCAGCGGCTTGCCACCCAGCAGAATCTGCCCGGCGGTCGGCTGCATCAACCCGGCCAGCAACCGCAGCAGGCTGGTCTTGCCGCTGCCGTTGGGGCCGCTGATCTGCAGCATGTCGCCGGCGCCCAGCTCGAAATCGAGCTGTTCGAACAGCAGGCGCCAGTCGCGCTCGCAGGCCAGGCCTGCGGCTTGGAGGTGAAGGGTCACGGTTTCGCCTTATCTTTGTAGGGCTTCGGGTCGGTGTTGCCTGCTTCGCGGGTGAACCCGCTCCAAAGCCCCTATGTCTCAAGTCGCCCCGCACGCTGCCGTTATACTGGCAACCACAGGCGGTCGGCATTATTACACGCGCCACCGCGCTGCCAAGAGGCCGGGCCCCACAGGTTGTATACAATCATGACTGAAATCAATAGTCTCGGCACACAAACCGCCGTCAGCAGCCAGGCCATGAAGGCGGGCATGACCGGCGAGCTGCTGCGCCTGATCCAGGCGCAGCCCGGCCTGCTGGCACCCGGCGAGACCGCGCAGGTCGAAGTGGTGTCGTTGCGCCAGACGGGCCAGGAGTTTCAGCTGGTGCTGCGGCTTATACAGGCCAACGGTGTGCAGACCCAACTGCAGGCCAACGCCAGCCAGCCCCTGCCCCAAGGCAGCCAGGTCACCGTCAGCCAGACCGAAAGCAATCGCCTGGCGATCATGCTGCAACAAGCCAATGCCAGCCAGATTGCCACGCTCACTCGCCTGGACACCAGCAAGGTGCCGGTCGGCACCCTGCTGCAAGGCAAGGTACTGACCAACCAGGCGCTACCTCAGGCGCCGGGCCAACCCGCGGTCTACCGGGCGCTGGTCAGCTTGCTCAACAGTGCCCAGGCCGGTGCCACCCTAAGCATCGACAGCCCGCGCCCTCTGGCCATTGGCAGCCTGCTCAGCGCACTGGTGCAGGGCGACCAGTCGCTGCGCTTCGTGCCGCTTAGCGGCAGGCAGGACCAGCTCAGCATTGCCCAGCAACTGTTAACCCAGCAAAACCGCCAGGCCTCGCTGCCCGGCCTGCTCAACGCCCTGCAACAGCTCACCCGCGACCCGGGGGTGGACGGTGACCTGCGCGCCAGCGCCGAACGCCTGCTGGCCGGCCTGCCGGACGCCCGCCAACTGGGCGACGCCAAGGCCGTGGCCCAGGCCCTGAACAACAGCGGCACCTTCCTTGAAGCAAAACTGCTGGGCGGCTTTCCTGCCAGCGTGGCCACCGACCTGAAGGCACACCTGCTGCGCCTGATTACCCAGGCCCCGGCCAGCACACCCGGCACGCCCAACCTGGCGCCTGCCAGCCTGGCCGTGACCATGCCGGCGCTGGCCCGCAGCGCGCTGGGCATGCTCGAACGGGTCAGCCCCAAGCCGCAGCCAGGCGCGTTCCCCCTGCCGTTGCGCCTGCTCAAGGCCATGGAAGACGAAGGCGACCTGCAACAACTGCTGCGCCTGGCTGCCGCGGCCATCTCGCGCCTGCAAAGCCATGCCATGAGCAGCCTGCAACAAACCGGCACGCTGGAAAACGGCAACCTGCAAACCACCTGGCAAACCGAAGTGCCAATCCGTCACGGCCAGGAGTTCATCCCGCTGCAGGTCAAGCTACAGCGCGAGGAAACCCCGCAACAGCAGGCCGACCGCCAGCACGAAGCGCAAGACCCGTTGCAAGCCCTGTGGCGCATCGAGCTGGCTTTCGACCTGTCGCCCCTTGGCCCGTTGCAAGTACAGGCACAGTTCAGCCAAGGCCGCCTGAGCGGGCACCTGTGGGCAGAACGCGAACAAACCGCCAGGCTGATCGACACCCAGCTCGGCGCCCTGCGCCAGCGCCTGCTGGACCGCGGCCTGGACGTTGGCGACCTGGAATGCCACCCGGGCATCCCCCTCAAGGCCCGCGCACGCGGGTGGAGCAACGCTGGGTAGACGAAAACGCATGACGCATAAACCACCCCGCCAGGCCATTGCCCTGACCTACGACGGCCAGCAGGCCCCCACCCTCAGCGCCAAGGGCGACGATGCGCTGGCCGAAGCCATCCTGGCCTTGGCCCGCGAGCACGAAGTGCCCATCTACGAAAACGCCGAGCTGGTACGCCTGCTGGCACGCCTGGAGCTGGGCGAGCAGATCCCCGAGGCGCTGTACCTGACCATTGCCGAGATCATCGCGTTTGCCTGGCAATTGCGCGGCAAAGTCCCGCCAGGCTTCAACGACTGCGCCGAACAACCGCGTGATGTAACGCCGGAGTTGCTACGCCTGCCACCCGGGTAGTAATCCTGTACAGAAGCTTGAGCCATCGCCTTCGCTACGGTTGCGCATCACTCAGCCCTACAGGTCGACTTCAATGGCTTCCACTTTGGTAAACGCAGCGGGTGAGCAGTTCATCCGCAACCACCTGCAGAACATTCCTCGCCCCGACCAACACGCCGCTGCCGCCATCCGGGAATGGGCCCAGTTGCAAGGCCATGACCTTGACCCCGACCTGACTGAAGTTGTCACCCTGCACTACCGGGGCAACGAGGCCGCCATCGCCCAGCGCCTTTCGCTGACCCAAGCGGTGCTCGCGGACTGGCAAGGTGAAACCGACAAGAACCTGATCGGCCAGCTGTTCCCAGGCGGCTGGGCTGGCACGCTGCCAGATGGCCCGCTGACGATCGTTGAGCACCTGCCAAAGCCAGCAGTGCTGGACAACAGCGCCCCCTACTCGGTCTTCAACGGCCTGTTCCGCAAAACGTCCCCAGCCCGCTACGACAGCACCACGCGCGTGTCGATCGATGTCGAGGCCATGCAGCAGTTCATCTGGAACCTGGACTTCCATACCCGCTTTACCCAGATGCTGGATGAATACTGGCAACAAGCTACAAACACCCATAAGCAGTCCCTGCAAATAAGCTTCATCGCCGCCTGCAACAAACAGGTTCAGGAAGGCTCGTTGAGCGAAACCGGCCGCCAACTGGCCTGGCAGGCTGCGGGGCTCATGCAGGTTGCGCCTGGCCTTGAAATCAGGCCCCTGAACGTTTATGGCTACGCTGCCACCGACCTGATCTGTATCGCTGACCAGGCACAACCCAACGCCCTGTTGTACCTGCCGGGCAACGCATCGCCCTTCCATGAATTCGACAGCATGGCAGCGATGAAGGACTGGTTTGCCGAACAGTGCCGTAACAGCGATAAACGCCAACGCCTGCGCCAGTATTTCAAACTGGCCGACACCCCTGACGGCCTGGAATTCAGCGGGCTGGATACCGCACTGGATGGCCTTGCCGTTTACCCGGGCTTTCACACGCGCTCGCCCAACCGCCCAGGCTTCACCGACGATGGCCCCTGGCCTCCCCAGGAATACGTGAATTACAAGCCCGGCGAGTACAGCCCTTCGATCAAAGGTGACCTGTTCGCAGGCCTCACCCAGCGCCAGCGCGAACGCAGCTATGCCGATGCCGACTTCATCATCACCCGCGACGCACAGGTGACCAAGGCACGCTGGCGCGGCTACCTGGTGGCCTCGATCAACCTGCTGGCGCCCTTGGCCCTGGTAGTTCCCGAACTCATCCCACTGCTGGCAGCCGGTGGTGTCGCGCAGTTTGGCCTGGGGATCGATCAGGCGGTCAACGGCAAGACGCCAGAGGACAAGGCCAATGGTGTAAGCAACATCGCGTTTGGCCTGCTTAATGCCGCACCGCTTGCCTTGCTGCCCGCTACGCGCCTGCAAATGCTGTATCCGGGCAAAGATTCGCGGTTCGTCATGCCAACACGCCTGAACGATCAGTTGGGCTACCCCTTAAGCCCGATAAAACCACCCGCTTTACCAGAACACTACTTCTCCTTGCCTGCGGCTCGAGTGCAACCTGTTCTTACGGGAAGCGCCGCAGTGGCCATGCGGGTTACCAGGCTGGCCATCGATGAAATACACAGAATCGAGCGTTTGCAGGCCGTGCTGGAAGAGCGCAGCGTCGACCTGCTGTACGACACTGAACACGATGCGTTCATACTCAAATCGGATGCCAACGAGGTGCTACCGACCTATTACGAGGTCAGTGAAGAAACCCACGACCTGACGCCAATTGCCCCCTCCAGCCGCTCCGTCACCAGTGAGATGCGCATGAGCACATTGCGCGCATTGGGTGTAGATATCCCACTGCCCATCGAAATGCCCACGGTCAGCGGGCCTGCATATTCGCTTCCCAAGCAAATCCTCAGCATCTGGATAGGCGACAAGGTTATCCCCGATGAACTTCTGGACGTGGTCGCCACCAACAGCAGACGCTTGCAAAAGAGCAAATATGCTTATCGACTGTATCTGTCAAAAGCCGATCCGGAGATATACGAGATCAACAAGGGCAAGCTCGAAACACAGTCTCCGCGGCTACAGGTAGTGCCCCTGGAAGACCAACCGTTCTACAGCGACTTCAAAAAGACCGAGTATTTCGAGCAATACCAAAAAGCCCTCGATGGAACACACTACGCTTCGGCCAGTGACGTACTTCGCTACCCGCTGCTCAATGCTGAAGGCGGGCTCTACATGGACATCGACGACACCTTGCGCACCCTTGGTGATAACCCGGACACCGAAGCGGTGATCGACTACGCCCGTTTGGCCACGACGCAGGACGGCTTGGTACTGGGTGCCCCGGTGAACAACGAACTGTTGGAAATGCACTGCGCCTATAACACCAACATGATCGGCAGCCATGCCGATAACTCGACCCTGGATATTATCTCCGAGACGATGCGTGAACGCTTCATTGATAACCCAACGTTCTATGACACCAGGCCGTTGCGTGGCGAACGCGGGTACGATGACTACGCCATAACCTTAAGCAGGATGACCGGGCCAGGGCTACTGAATCATGTGGTTGACCAGGAACTGCCCAGGCTGAGCATGCTGCGCCATCTCACCAACCTCGAAACACTTCCTCAGAACAACCCACAGTTCCTAACAGCAGGCTTGACCGACAGCATTAACCAGGCAAGGCAAAGCGACCAGGCGCTGAGCCAAGTGGTGACCATCGGCAACTACCATTCGTGGGGCAAACCCTGACAAGACAAGGGCGACTTGCGTCGCCCTTTTCATCACCCGCTGCGGTGCAGCTTGCTCATCAACTCTGCCTCGGCCTGGGTCAGGCCGCAGCTTTCGGTCAATTCGGCCACGCTGGCGCCCATGCCCACTAACTTGGCTGCCTGGCTGAAGGTGACATTGTTGGGGTCGCGCTGCTCCAGCTGCTGGATCTTGTCCGGCAGCGGCGTCACCACCAGGCTCAGTTCGTGCAGGGCCTCGCCCATGCGCACGGTACCGTTCTGGTAATCGTCCAGGCGCTTGGCCAGGTCCTTGATGCGCTGGTCACGCAGGGCATCGCCCTCGGCCTGCTGCGCGGCCAGCTCGCGCTGGCGCTTGCTGTAGTTGAGGAAGAACCACAGGCTCAGCGCCCACACCAGCGCCAGGAAGATGACAGCAACCTGTAGGATCAACTCAGATATTCTCCAGCTCGGACCACTCTTCCTCGGTCATCATCTTGTCCAGCTCGACCAGGATCAGCAGTTCGCCATTCTTGTTGCACACGCCCTGGATGAACTTGGCCGACTCTTCGTTGCCCACGTTCGGCGCGGTCTCGATCTCGGACTGACGCAGGTACACCACCTCGGCCACGCTATCGACCAAAATGCCGACCACTTGCTTGTCGGCCTCGATGATGACGATACGGGTATTGTCGGTGACTTCGGTCGGCATCAGGCCAAAACGCTGACGGGTGTCGATCACCGTCACCACGTTGCCGCGCAGGTTGATGATGCCCAGCACATAGCTTGGCGCACCCGGCACCGGGGCGATCTCGGTGTAGCGCAGCACTTCCTGTACCTGCATCACATTGATGCCGTAGGACTCATTGTCCAGGCGGAAGGTAACCCACTGCAGGATCGGATCTTCGGAACCTTGTGCAGACGACTTTTTCATTCCCCTACCCTCAAAATCCGCCATTGGCGGTGTGTTCGGTGTCATTTCTGTTTGGCATGCATCTGCTTGACCGCACCGCTGGCGATCAGCTCGGCCAATGCGGCGACGTCGAGCAGTGCACACATGTGTTCGATCACCGTGCCGGCCAGCCACGGGCGCTGGCCACGTTGGCTACGCCACTTGATCTCGGACGGGTCCAGGCGCAACGAGCGGCTGACCTGGTGCACGGCCAGCCCCCATTCGTAGCCCTGCACGGAAATTACATAATTCAGGCCTTGACGAAAATCGTCGCGGTAGCGGTCGGGCATTACCCAACGCGCGGTGTCCAGCACCTTCAGGTTGCCGGCCTGGCAGGTCAGGATGCCCAGGAACCAGTCGGGCTGGCCGAACAGCGGCGTCAGCTCCTGGCCGGCCAAGGTGTAGATCGAGCCCAGGCACACCAACGGCACCGCCAGGGTCAGGCCGGCGACGTCGAACAACAGGCATTCGAACGGCTCGGCCGCCCACATCGGGCGCCCGTCGACGGTGGCCGGGGGTACCGGCAGGTTGGGTGCCGGCAGGTGCACATCCACCAGCGGCACTGCGGGTTCCACGGCGTGTTCTTCGACCAGCACCGGAATGGCGGCTTCGGCCACCACCTGCTGCTCGACCACCGTGACCACCGGCGCTTCCACCGGCAAGACGCTGGGCAGCACCGCCAGCTTGGGTTCGGCAAACGGGCGCGGGCTGACTGTCGTTTCAATCGCCGCCGGTTTCACCGGCTGGCGGGCATCACGCGCTTGTTCTTCGCGCACCGCTTCGGCGAACTCATCCACCACTGCTGGCGGTTCGAACAAATCTTCGGCCTCGGTAGCTTCCTGCAACAGGCCGTCGAGGTACGACTGCAGGGCCATCTGTGGCCGGGTGCCGGTTTTCTGGGTCTGGGTCATCAGGCTACCTGCACTGCAGTCTTGTAGGTCAGCAGGTGCTTGAGCAGCGCCCGGTATGCAATCAGCCCGCGGCTCTTGCTGTCGAACTGCGAGGGCGTTACGCCCTTGCGGCTGGCGTCGCGCAGGCGCGTGTCCACCGGAATGTAGCCTTGCCACACCTGCTGGCCGTAGCTGTCACGCAACTGCTTGAGCGTGCCCAGCGAGGCCTGGGTACGGCGGTCGAACAGGGTGGGCACGATCTGGTACGGCAGCGCCTGCTTGCGCGAGCGGTTGACCATGGCCAGGGTACCGACCATGCGCTCCAGGCCCTTCACCGCCAAAAACTCGGTTTGTACCGGGATCACCAACTGCTGGCTGGCGGCCAGGGCGTTGACCATCAGCACACCGAGCAAGGGTGGGCTGTCGATCAGGGCAAAGTCGAAATCCTGCCACAGCTGCGCCAAGCTCTTGGCGATCACCAGGCCAAGGCCATTCTGCCCCGGCGACTGGCGCTCCAGCACCGCCAGCGCGGTACTCGACGGCAACAGCGAAATGCGCTCGTCGCTGGTGGGCAGCAGCAACTGCCCGGGCAGGCCGTCCGGCACTGCGCCCTTGTGCAGGAACAGGTCGTAGCAGCTGTGCTCCAGGGCATCGGGGTTGTGCCCGAAATAGCTGGTCATCGAACCGTGCGGATCAAGATCGACGACGACCACGCGCTTGCCGGCCTCGGCCAGCAGGCCCGCCAAAGCGATGGTTGTGGTGGTCTTGCCGACGCCACCTTTTTGATTGGCTACTGCCCAGACTCTCATAGGACGACTCATGACTCATACATTTCGCCGGACACCTGTGGGCGCTGGCTTGCCGGCGATCACCGGCGAAGCCGGTGCCAAACACCGCGCTGCCTGCATCGCCGGCAAGCCAGCTCCCACAAGGTAAGCGGTGACAGAGAATTGACGAGTTACTGCCCCGCCACCGTTGCTGGCGTTGCAGGTGCACTTTGTGTGCCAGCCCGGCGCAATGCGGCATCCGGCGTTGCATGGGCGCTGCCCGAGCCGGTCAGGCTGCGGCGCACTTCGAGGTTACGGGAAATCACCAGCACCACGCGGCGGTTACGCGCGCGGCCTTCGGCGGTGTCATTGCCGGCCACCGGCTGGTACTCGCCATAACCCACCGAGGCCATGCGCGCCGGGTTCACCCCTTCCATGGCCAGCAGCCGTACGATGCTCGCCGCTCGCGCCGACGACAGCTCCCAGTTGGTGGGGTACTGCGCCGTGCGGATCGGCAGGTTGTCGGTGAAGCCTTCGACGTGCACCGGGTTGGCGAACGGCTTGAGGATGTTGGCCACCTTCTCAATGATCGCAAATGCCTTGTCGCTGGGCATGGCATCGCCACTGCCAAACAGCAGCGACGAATTCAGCTCGATCTCGATCCACAGTTCGTTGCCGCGCACGGTCATCTGGTTACTGTTGATCAGGTCGCCAAAGGCATCGCGCACGTCATCGCTGATGGTTTTCAGCGGGTCGACATTGGTCGCGGCCAGGCCGGCTTCGGTCTGCTCGCTGTCCTTCACCAGCGGCTCTGCCGGGCGCACGCTCAACGGCTGCTCATCACCGATGGGGATGGGTTTCATGCTGCGCTCAGGGTCGTTGAACACCCCAAGCAAGGCCTGGGAAATAACCTTGTACTTGCCCTCGTTGATCGAGGAAATCGAGTACATCACCACGAAAAAAGCGAACAGCAAGGTGATGAAGTCGGCGTACGACACCAGCCAGCGTTCGTGGTTTTCGTGTTCCTCGGTATGACGACGGCGACGCATGGGTTACTCCATGAAGCCTTGCAGCTTCAACTCGATCGAGCGCGGGTTTTCACCCTCGGCAATCGACAACAAGCCTTCAAGCAGCATTTCGCGGTAGCGCGACTGGCGCATGACGTTGGCCTTGAGCTTGTTGGCAATCGGCAGCAGGATCAGGTTGGCGCTGGCCACCCCGTAGATGGTGGCGACAAAGGCCACGGCAATGCCGTTGCCCAGCTGCGAGGGGTCGGCCAGGTTACCCATCACGTGGATCAGGCCCATCACCGCACCAATGATGCCGATGGTCGGCGCGTAGCCGCCCATGCTCTCGAACACCTTGGCAGCCTGGATGTCACGGCTTTCCTGGGTGAGGAAGTCGACTTCAAGGATACTGCGGATGGCCTCTGGCTCAGCACCGTCCACCAGCAACTGCAAGCCCTTGCGCGCATACGGGTCGGGCTCGGCATCGGCCACCCCTTCCAGACCCAGCAGGCCTTCTTTGCGCGCAGTCAGGCTCCAGTTCACCACGCGGTCGATGCCACCCGCCAGGTCGACCCGTGGCGGGAACAGGATCCAGCGCAAAATCTGCAAGGCGCGCTTGAAGGAGGACAGCGGCGACTGCAACAAGGCAGCCGCCAGGGTGCCACCCAACACGATCAGCGCCGCCGGGCCGTTGACCAGGGCGCCGACATGGCCGCCTTCAAGGAAGTTGCCACCGACGATGGCGACAAAGGCGAGAATCAGGCCGATCAGGCTGAGGACGTCCATCAGACGCAGGCCTCCACCAGGTGCTTGCCGATTTCGTCCAGGCTGTACACCGCATCGGCCAGGTTGGCCTTGACGATGGCCATGGGCATGCCGTAGATCACGCAGCTGGCTTCATCCTGGGCCCACACGGTGCTGCCACCCTGCTTGAGCAGGCGAGCACCTTCGCGGCCGTCGGCACCCATGCCGGTCAGCACGACCGACAGCACCTTGTCGCCGTACGACTTCGCTGCCGAACCGAAGGTGATGTCCACGCATGGCTTGTAGTTCAGGCGCTCGTCACCGGGCAGGATCTTCACCGTGCCACGGCCATCGATCATCATCTGCTTGCCGCCGGGGGCCAGCAGGGCCAGGCCTGGGCGCAGCATGTCACCGTCCTCGGCTTCCTTCACGCTGATGCGGCACAGCTTGTCCAGGCGCTCGGCAAAGGCTTTGGTGAACGCCGCCGGCATGTGCTGGATCAGCACGATCGGCGCCGGGAAGTTGGCCGGCAGCTGGGTCAACACCCGCTGCAGGGCCACCGGGCCGCCCGTGGAGGTGCCGATGGCCACCAGCTTGTAAGGTTTGCGCTTGGGGGCTGGCGAATGGGCTGTCGCCGGGGCCGGGGCCGCAGCACGGGCAGGCGCCGCAGGGCGGGCCGGCGCGGTGCTGGCAAAGCTGCTGGCGGGCGCAGGGTTGCTGGCAGGCGCGGGTGCAGCGACCGGTGCCGTGCGGGCATAGCTGCCGAGGCGGCGGTTGCTGCGCGAAAGGGTGTGCACCTTCTCGCACAGCATCTGCTTGACCTTGTCGGGGTTGCGCGAGATGTCCTCGAAGTTTTTCGGCAGGTAATCCACCGCGCCAGCATCCAGCGCGTCAAGGGTGACGCGAGCGCCTTCGTGGGTCAGCGAGGAGAACATCAACACTGGCGTCGGGCAGCGCTGCATGATGTGCCGCACCGCGGTAATGCCGTCCATCATGGGCATTTCGTAGTCCATGGTGATGACATCGGGCTTGAGCGCCAGCGCCTGGTCGATTGCTTCCTTGCCATTGGTCGCGGTACCCACTACCTGGATCGTCGGGTCCGCCGAGAGGATTTCCGAGACGCGGCGGCGGAAGAAACCGGAATCATCCACCACCAGGACCTTGACTGCCATAAACACTCCATTAGGCGGCGCAACCCGCCAGGGTGCGCCACCGAAATCAAATACGCCGCGCGGCGTAACGCTTGAGCATGCTCGGGACGTCGAGAATCAACGCAATGCGCCCGTCACCGGTGATGGTGGCCCCGGACATGCCCGGGGTGCCCTGCAGCATCTTGCCCAGCGGCTTGATTACCACTTCTTCCTGGCCAACCAGTTGATCGACGACAAAGCCGATGCGTTGCGTGCCAACCGAAAGGATCACCACGTGGCCCTCGTGCTGCTCTTCGTGCACCTGGCCCTGTACCAGCCAGCGCTTGAGGTAGAACAGCGGCAGCGCCTTGTCGCGCACGATCACCACTTCCTGGCCGTCGACCACGTTGGTGCGCGACAGGTCGAGGTGGAAGATTTCGTTGACGTTGACCAGCGGGAAGGCAAACGCCTGGTTGCCCAGCATCACCATCAGGGTGGGCATGATCGCCAGGGTCAGCGGCACCTTGATGACGATCTTCGAGCCCTGGCCCTTGGCCGAGTAGATGTTGATCGAGCCATTGAGCTGGGAAATCTTGGTTTTCACCACGTCCATGCCCACGCCGCGGCCCGACACGTCAGAAATCTCGGTCTTGGTCGAGAAGCCCGGGGCGAAGATCAGGTTGTAGCAGTCCGATTCGCTCAGGCGATCAGCGGCATCCTTGTCCATCAGGCCTTTTTCCACGGCCTTGGCGCGCAGGATGTTCGGGTCCATGCCCTTGCCGTCGTCCGAGATCGACAGCAGGATGTGGTCACCTTCCTGTTCGGCTGACAGCACAACGCGGCCGGTGCGGGCCTTGCCGGACGCTTCACGCTCGTCGGGCATTTCCACGCCATGGTCAACGGCGTTGCGCACCAAGTGCACCAACGGGTCGGCCAAGGCCTCGACCAGGTTCTTGTCCAGGTCGGTTTCTTCGCCGACCAGCTCCAGGTTGATCTCTTTCTTCAACTGGCGGGCCAGGTCGCGTACCAGCCGTGGGAAGCGGCCGAACACTTTCTTGATCGGCTGCATGCGGGTTTTCATCACCGCCGTCTGCAGGTCGGCAGTGACCACGTCAAGGTTGGACACGGCCTTGGACATGGCCTCGTCGCCGCTGTTCAGGCCAAGGCGTACCAGGCGGTTACGCACCAGCACCAGTTCGCCAACCATGTTCATGATTTCGTCCAGGCGTGCGGTGTCGACGCGCACGGTGGTTTCCGCTTCGCTGACGGCGTGCTTCTCGGCGGCCGGCGCCGGCGCACGGGGGGCCGGTGCAGGCTTGCTGGCGGCCGCAGGCGCAGGTGCAGCAGCGGCTGGCTTGGCCACCGGCTGGCTGTCGGCCAAAGCCTGGGCAGGCGCTTGCACCTTGGCGACAGCCGGGGCCTCGACCGCAGCAACATCACTTCCAAACTTGCCCTTGCCGTGCAACTGGTCCAGCAGGGCCTCAAACTCGTGCTCGCTGATTTCGTCGCTGGCGGCGCTGTTGTCAACGGCGACCGGCGCTGGCGCTTTGGCGGCGGGCAAGGCATCGGCCTGGAACGTGCCCTTGCCATGCAACTGGTCGAGCAACGACTCAAATTCTTCGTCGGTAATTTCGTCGCTTACCGCTTCTGCAGCCACGGCAACAGGCTGTGCCACAACTTCGACGCTGAACTGGCCTTTGCCGTGCAACTGGTCGAGCAGCGACTCAAACTCGGCGTCAGTGATTTCGTCACTTTCACCAGTGGGAGCCTCGCCCTGCATCTGCTCGTCGACCGCAGCTTGTGCCTTGACCGCATCGAGCGAATCGAGCAGCTGTTCAAACTCGCTGTCGGTGATGTCCTGGTCATCGGCCGGCGCCACGGCCGCAACAGGCGCCTCAACTACCGGCGCCGCTGCAACAGGCGTTTCAGCGGGTTGGGCGCCACCGGGTTCTGCCAGGCGCGACAAGGCCGCCAGCAGTTCGGGAGTGGCCGGGGTGACCTCGGCGCGCTCGCGCACCTGGCCAAACATGCTGTTGACCGTATCCAGTGCCTCAAGCACTACGTCCATCAGTTCCGCATCGACCCGGCGCTCACCTTTGCGCAGGATGTCGAACACGTTCTCGGCGATATGGCAGCACTCCACCAGCTCGTTCAGCTGAAGGAAGCCGGCGCCCCCTTTTACAGTGTGGAAACCGCGAAAAATCGCATTGAGCAGGTCGGAATCGTCGGGCCGGCTTTCCAGCTCGACCAGTTGCTCGGACAGTTGCTCAAGTATTTCGCCGGCCTCTACCAGGAAATCCTGGAGGATTTCTTCATCGGCGCCGAAGCTCATCAAACGTGCTCCTTAAAACCCAGGCTGGACAGCAGATCATCGACATCGTCCTGACCGGACACAACGTCTTCACGCTTATCGGCATGAATCTGCGGACCTTCACCCCGAGTCGGATGTTTTTCTGCATCTTTTTCTGCGCGCAGTTGATCGTGGTCATGCTGGATACCGGCAAAGCGGTCGACCTGGCTGGCCATCAGCACCAGTTTGAGCAGGTTGCTTTCCACCTCGGTCACCAGGCTGGTGACGCGTTTGATCACCTGGCCGGTCAGGTCCTGATAGTCCTGAGCCAGCAAAATGTCGTTGAGATGCCCGGCAACCTTGCGGTTACCTTCAGCGCTGTGCGTCAGGAAACTGTCGACGCGCTTGACCAGGTCACGAAACTCCGGCGCAGCCACTTCGCGGCGCATGAAACGCTGCCAGTCGGTGCTCAGGGCCTTGGCTTCGCTGGCCAGGTCGTTGAGCACCGGTGTGCTTTCCTCGACCAGGTCCATGGTGCGGTTGGCCGCACCCTCGGTCAGCTTGACCACGTACGACAGGCGCTCGGTAGCGTCGGTAATTTGCGACACCTCCTCGGCCTGCGGCATGGTCGGGTCGATCTGGAAGCTGACGATAGCGCTGTGCAACTCGCGGGTCAGCTTGCCGACTTCCTGGTACAGGCCGCGGTCGCGGGTCTGGTTCAGCTCGTGAATCAGCTGTACCGCCTCGCCGAAACGGCCCCGCTCCAGGCTTTCGACCAACTCCTGGGCATGCTTCTTCAGGGTCGATTCGAACTCGCCCAAAGACGTTTGTGATGAATCCATGGCGCGCCCCCTGACGTGACTCAGCCGTTGACGCGTTCGAAGATCTTCTCGATCTTTTCTTTGAGCACCTGGGCGGTGAACGGCTTGACCACATAGCCATTGACGCCGGCCTGGGCCGCTTCGATGATCTGGTCGCGCTTGGCTTCAGCGGTCACCATCAACACTGGCAAGGTCTTCAGTTGATCGTCGGCACGCACTTTGCGCAGCAGGTCGATGCCGGACATGCCGGGCATGTTCCAGTCGGTCACCAGGAAGTCGTAGGCGCCCCTTTGCAGCATCGGCAGCGCCGTGATGCCATCGTCGGCTTCGTCGGTGTTGGTGAAGCCAAGGTCACGCAACAGGTTCTTGATGATCCGCCGCATCGTCGAAAAGTCGTCAACGATGAGGATTTTCATGTTCTTGTCCAATTAGACCTCCAAGCAGTCTCAAACGCGCCCGGCCGACCGGGCACGCACTTATTCAATTCGGTACAACGTGGAAACGCACGCGGAAAACGACTGCAACGACACCGGGCTCAACGTGCCCGCCATTCCCCCAGGCGGCTACGCAGGCGCGCGGCACACTGGCTGTGCAGCTGGCTGACCCGCGACTCGCTGACCCCAAGCACCTCGCCGATTTCCTTGAGGTTCAGCTCTTCGTCGTAGTACAGCGCCAGCACCAGGCGCTCACGCTCCGGCAGGTTGGCGATGGCCTCGGTCAGGGCAGCCTGGAAGCGTTCATCCTCCAGGCCACGCGCAGGCTCGACATGGCCACTGGCGCCATCCTCATGCAGCCCTTCGTGCTCGCCGTCCTGCAACAGGTCGTCAAAGCTGAACAGGCGGCTGCCCAGGGTATCGTTCAAGATCCCGTAGTAATCATCGAGACTCAATTGGAGTTCGGCAGCAACTTCATGATCTTTAGCGTCGCGGCCGGTTCTGGCTTCAACGGCACGCATCGCGTCACTGACCATACGGGTGTTGCGGTGCACCGAACGCGGCGCCCAGTCGCCCTTGCGCACCTCGTCCAGCATGGCCCCGCGGATACGGATGCCGGCATAGGTTTCAAAGCTGGCGCCTTTGCTGGCGTCATACTTGTTGGCCACTTCAAGCAGGCCGATCATGCCGGCCTGGATCAGGTCCTCGACCTGCACGTTGGCCGGCAAGCGCGCCAACAGGTGGTAGGCAATGCGCTTCACCAGCGGGGCGTAGCGTTCGATCAGCTCGTACTGGGCGTCTTTCGCTGCCCGGCTGTACATCTTGAAGCCGCTGGCGTTCATAGCACGGGGCCTGCGCTGGTGGGCTGCACCAAGCGCTCGACAAAGAACTCAAGGTGGCCGCGCGGGTTGGCCGGCAGCGGCCAGCTGTCGACCTTCTGGGCAATGGCCTTGAAGGCCAGCGCGCACTTGGAGCGTGGGAACGCTTCGTACACGGCGCGCTGCTTCTGCACCGCCTTGCGCACGCACTCGTCGTACGGCACGGCGCCCACGTACTGCAGGGCCACGTCAAGGAAGCGGTCGGTGACCTTGGTCAGCTTGGCGAACAGGTTGCGCCCTTCCTGCGGGCTCTGCGCCATGTTGGCCAGCACACGGAAACGATTCATCCCGTAGTCGCGGTTGAGCAGTTTGATCAGTGCGTAGGCATCGGTGATCGAGGTGGGCTCGTCACAGACCACCAGCAGCACTTCCTGGGCGGCGCGAACAAAGCTGACCACCGACTCGCCAATCCCCGCCGCCGTGTCGATCACCAAAACGTCGAGGTTGTCGCCGATTTCACTGAACGCCTGGATCAACCCGGCATGCTGGGCCGGGGCCAGGTGCACCATGCTCTGGGTGCCCGAGGCCGCCGGTACGATGCGCACGCCACCAGGGCCTTGCAACATCACGTCACGCAGCTCGCAGCGCCCTTCGATGACATCGGCCAGGGTACGTTTGGGGGTAAGGCCCAGCAATACGTCGACGTTGGCCAGGCCCAGGTCGGCGTCCAGCAGCATGACCCTGCGGCCAAGCTCGGCCAGCGCCAGGGACAGGTTCACTGAAACGTTAGTCTTGCCGACGCCACCTTTGCCACCGGTCACGGCGATCACCTGTACGGGATGCATGCTACCCATGTCTGTTCTTTACCTTGTCTCGCTGGGACTCAGGCCACACGTGGGGCAATTCTGCGTACCCCTTGGCATAGCTACTTTGCACACGCTTCATGGTCAACCCGCCCGCCGGGGGTTGTGATAGAGATCAGCGAACATGTCGGCCATGGCCTCTTCGCTGGGCTCGTCCTGCAGCTGCACATTGACCGCACGAGACACCAGCTGGTGGCCGCGCGGCAGGTGCAGGTCGTCTGGAATGCGCGGGCCATCGGTGAGATAGGCCACGGGCAGTTCATGACTGATGGCAAGGCTCAGCACATCGCCAAGGCTTGCCGTTTCATCCAGCTTGGTCAGGATGCAACCGGCCAGGCCGCAGCGTTTGTAGCTGTGGTAGGCGGCGGTCAGCACCTGCTTCTGGCTGGTGGTGGCCAGCACCAGGTAATTCTTCGCGGCAATGCCACGCCCGGCCAGGGTTTCCAGCTGCATGCGCAATGCCGGGTCGCTGGCCTGCAGGCCGGCGGTATCGATCAGCACCACACGCTTGCGCAGCAGTGGCTCCAGCGCCGCTGCCAGCGACTGGCCCGGGTCGACGTAGGTCACTGGCACGTTGAGAATGCGGCCCAGGGTTTTGAGCTGCTCCTGGGCGCCGATACGAAAACTGTCCATGCTCACCAGCGCCAGGTTCTGCGCGCCGTACTTGAGCACGTAGCGGGCAGCCAGCTTGGCCAGGGTGGTGGTTTTGCCCATGCCGGCCGGGCCGACCATGGCAATCACCCCACCCTCTTCGATCGGCTCGATTTCGGGGATTTCGATCATCCGCGCCAGGTGCGCCAACAGCATGCGCCAGGCCTGGCGAGGCTCTTCGATCTCGGTGGTCAGGTCCAGCAGCTCACGGGCAATCGGCCCGGACAGGCCAATGCGCTGCAGGCGGCGCCAGAGGTTGGCCTGCTGTGGCTTGCTGCCCTGCAGTTGGGTCCAGGCCAGCGAACCAAGCTGCACTTCCAGCAGCTCGCGCAGGCCCGACAGTTCGGAGCGCATGGCATCGAACAGGCGCGGGTCTACCGGCGCAGCAGCAGGTGCAGCAACTGCCTCAGGGGCATCGACGTGCGGCTCGATCAACGGCTCGGCGGCCGTCAGCGACTGCCCGGCAAACAATTGGCGGTTGTTGTCGCTGCTGTCCTGGCGGTGGTCCAGCTCGGCCTGGGCAGTGGCGATGCGCGTATGGGTCTTGCGCAGCTCTTCTTCCAGCTCGGCGTTGGGCACGCGCGGGGCCAGTGCGGACAGCTTGTAGTCCAGCGCGGCCGTCAGTTCGACACCACCGGCAATGCGGCGGTTGCCAATGATCGCGGCATCGGCGCCCAGCTCGTCCCGGACCAGCTTCATGGCCTGACGCATATCGGCGGCGAAAAATCGCTTAACTTGCATTATCCACTACCTCAGCCGTTAGGGCCCACGGTGGCAACGATGGTGACTTGCTTGTTGTCAGGTATTTCCTGATACGCCAGAACATGCAAATTCGGTACAGCCAGGCGACCGAAACGCGACAGCATGGCGCGGATCGGGCCGGCGACCAGCAGGATGGCCGGCTGGCCCTGCATTTCCTGACGCTGGGCCGCTTCGATCAGCGAACGTTGCAGCTTCTCGGCCATGCTCGGCTCCAGAAGAACACCATCTTCCTGACCCTGCCCGGCCCTTTGCAGACTATTCAGCAAAATCTGTTCCAACCTTGGCTCCAGGGTAATCACTGGCAGCTCAGACTCAACGCCGACAATGCTTTGCACGATGGCGCGACACAATCCGACGCGTACCGCCGCCACCAGCGCGGCGGTATCTTGACTCTTGCCAGCGTTGTTCGCGATGGCTTCGGCAATACTGCGAATATCGCGCACCGGCACCTGTTCCGACAACAGGGCTTGCAGCACCTTGAGCAGGCCCGACAAGGAAATGACACCCGGCACCAGCTCTTCGGCAAGTTTAGGCGATGCCTTGGACAGCACCTGTAGTAGCTGTTGAACCTCTTCGTGGCCGATCAGCTCGTGGCAGTGCTTCTGCAAGATCTGGTTGAGGTGGGTGGCCACCACGGTGCTTGCGTCAACCACGGTGTAGCCCAGCGACTGGGCCTGGGAACGCTGGCCGACGTCGATCCACACAGCCTCCAGGCCAAACGCCGGGTCACGTGCGGCAATGCCGTTGAGGGTGCCGAACACTTGTCCGGGGTTGATCGCCAGCTCCCGGTCCGGGTAAATCTCCGCTTCGGCCAGGATCACCCCCATCAGGGTCAGGCGATAGGCACTGGGCTGCAAGTCGAGGTTGTCGCGGATATGCACGGTGGGCATGAGGAAGCCCAGGTCCTGGGACAGCTTCTTGCGCACACCCTTGATCCGCGCCAGCAACTGGCCGCCCTGGTTGCGGTCGACCAGCGGGATCAGCCGGTAGCCGACTTCCAGGCCGATCATGTCGATGGGCGTCACGTCGTCCCAGCCCAGCTCCTTGGTATCCAGCGCGCGCTGCGGCGAGGGCAGCAGGTCTTGCTGGCGCTGCGCCTCCTGCTGCGCGTCCAGCTTGGCCTTGTGCTGCTTCTTCCACACCAGGTAGGCGCCACCACAGGCCAGCAGGCCAAGGCTGAGGAAGGCAATGTGGGGCATGCCGGGCACCAGCCCCATGACGATCATCAGCGCGCCGGACACCGCCAGGGCCTTGGGCGAATCGAACATCTGCCGGTTGATCAGCTTGCCCATGTCCTCGGAGCCCGAGGCACGGGTGACCATGATTGCGGCAGCGGTGGACAGCAGCAGTGATGGCAATTGCGCCACCAAACCGTCACCGATGGTCAGCAAGGCGTACACCTTGCCGGCATCGCCAAAGCTCATGCCGTGTTGCAACATGCCGATCAGCATGCCACCAATGAGGTTGATGAACAGGATCAGCAGGCCGGCGATGGCGTCACCGCGCACGAACTTGCTGGCACCGTCCATCGAGCCGTAGAACTCGGCCTCTTGTGCCACTTCGGCACGGCGGTGCTTGGCCTGGGCCTGATCAATCAGGCCGGCGTTAAGGTCGGCATCGATGGCCATCTGCTTGCCGGGCATGGCGTCAAGGGTGAAACGCGCGCTCACCTCCGAAATACGCCCGGCACCCTTGGTCACCACCACGAAGTTGATGATCATGAGGATGGCAAACACCACGCCACCGACCACGTAGTTGCCGCCGATCACCACCTCACCGAAGGCCTGGATCACCTTACCGGCAGCGCCGTGGCCCTCCTGGCCATGCAGCATGACCACGCGGGTGGACGCCACGTTCAGGGCCAGGCGCAGCAACGTGGCCACCAGCAGGATGGTCGGGAAGGCGGCGAAGTCCAGCGGGCGCAGGGCGTACACGCACACCAGCAGCACCACGATCGACAAGGCGATGTTGAAGGTGAAGAACACGTCGAGCAGGAACGGCGGTATCGGCAACATCATCATTGCCAACATCACCAGCAGCAGCAGCGGCACGCCCAGGTTGCCCCGGCCGAGACCGGCCAGGTTGTTGCGGGCGTTGCTGATTAACTGAGTGCGATCCACCGCGAGTCCTCTTGATGCAAAACTTTGACGCCCAGGGGGCGCCTGGGCGTGGCTTTGCAAGAAGCCTTCCAACTTTGCACTGGACAGGTTGCGTTTTTGTAGGAGCGGCCTTGCGCCGCGAAAGGGGCGCGCAGCGGCCCCAGGATTTCAGCGTCACGACCCCCATCAAGGGGCCGCTTCGCGCCCCTTTCGCGGCGCAAGGCCGCTCCTACACAGGCCTTGCATCGGCCATGAGGTCAGCTGTCGCGCCGCAGGTCTGGCGGGATCGGCAGGTCGTCTTTCAGCGGCTCTGGCCGCTTGCCCCTGCCGGCACGGTACTGGCGGATCTGGAACACATAGGCCAGCACCTGCGCCACGGCCAGGTACAGGCCGGCGGGGATTTCCTGCTCTGGCTCGGTGGAGTAGTAGATTGCCCGCGCCAACGCCGGCGATTCGAGGATCTGGATCTTGTGCTCCATGCCAATCTCACGAATCTTCAAGGCCATGAAGTCGGTGCCCTTGGCCAGCAGCAAGGGGGCTGTCCCGCCCTTCTCCGGGTCGTACTGCAGGGCCACCGCATAGTGCGTCGGGTTGGTGATGATCACATCGGCCTGCGGCACCGCTGCCATCATGCGCCGCTGCGACATCTCGCGCTGCAACTGGCGAATGCGTTGCTTGACCTCGGGCTTGCCTTCGCTGTCCTTGTACTCGTCACGCACTTCCTGCTTGGTCATCTTCATTTTCTTGTGCGTCTGGTACAGCTGGAACGGCACATCCGCCGCTGCAATCAGCAACAGCCCGGCCGACATCCACAAGGCACTCCAACCCACCACCTGCAAGCTATGGATGATCGCCTGCTCCGGCGGCTCATTGGCAATCGCCAGCAACGCCTGACGGTCGCTGGACAGTACCACCACCGCGACTATCAAGATCACGAAGAACTTGGCCAGCGCCTTGAGCAGCTCGGTCAGGCTGTTCATCGAGAACATGCGTTTGATGCCCGACAGCGGGTTCATGCGGCTGAATTTTGGCTGTAGCAGGCTGCCAGAGAACAAGAAGCCGCTGAGGGCAATGGGCGCCACGAAAGAAATCACGAACAGCAGGATCAGCACCGGCTGCACCGCCCATATCGCCATCTTGCCCGAAGCCAGCAAGAAGGCGCCCATGGCCCGCTCGTCGACAATCATGTCGCGGGTCAGGCTGAAGTTCATGCGCATGATGCTCAGCAACGTCTCGGCCATATGCCCGCCGAACGCCAGCAGGCCGCCGGCGCCAGCCAGGGTCACCGCCACCGTGTTCAGCTCCTTGGAGCGGGCGATCTCGCCTTTCTCGCGGGCATCGCGCTTGCGCTTGTCGGTGGGGTCTTCTGTCTTGTCCTGACCGCTCTCGCTTTCTGCCATGCTCAGCGCGCCCTCGCCAGTTCACGCAGCCATTGCAGCGCTTCGCTGGCCAATGCCTGGTAGTGGGACAGCACATCGGCCAGGCCGACCCAGAAAATGAACATGCCCATGACCAGCGTCAGCGGAAAGCCAATGGAGAAGATGTTCAACTGCGGCGCGGCGCGGGTCATCACACCAAAGGCAATGTTCACTACCAGCAACGCAGCAATCACCGGCAGGATCAGCAACAGGCCGGCAGAAAACACCCAGCCCAGCCGCCCGGCCAGCCCCAGAACTGGTTGACCACCAGGGCATTGCCCACCGGCAAGGTGGTGAAGCTTTCGGTCAGCACCTCGAACACCACCAGGTGCCCGTTCATCAACAGGAACAGCGTGCTCACCAGCATGGTCATGAACTGGCTGATTACCGTGACGTTCACGCCGTTGGCGGGGTCAACCATCGAGGCGAAGGCCATACCCATCTGCACCGCGACGATTTGCCCGGCAATCACGAAAGCCTGGAACAGCAACTGCAAGGCCAGGCCAAACAGCGCACCGACAATGATCTGCTCGGCGCACAGCAGCAGGCCACGCAGGCTCAGCGGGTCGAATTCGGGCAACGGCGGCAGCGCAGGCACGATCACCACGGTGATTGCCACCGCGACGTACAGGCGCACCCGCGCCGGCAGCATGCGCGTGCCAAGAATCGGCATGGTCATCAGCACCGCAGTCACCCGGAACAACGGCAGGATGAAGGTGGCGACCCAGGTACCGATCTGCGTGTCCGTCAGCTCCAGCATGCGCGCGTCAACCGATAAGCTGCGGGATGTTGGTGTAGAGGGTGGTGATGTACTCCATGAACTTCTGCACCAGCCAAGGCCCGGCGATGATCAACGTAATCAGCATTACCAGCAGGCGCGGCAGAAAGCTCAAGGTCTGTTCGTTGATCTGGGTGGCGGCCTGGAACATCGCCACCACCAGGCCCACCAACAGGCTCGGCACCACCAGCACGGCCACCATCAGGGTGGTTAGCCACAGGGCATCACGGAACAGGTCGACAGCTACTTCAGGTGTCATCGGCGGCTCTCCTTGACGGCGTCAGACGCCGCCGAAACTGCTGGCCAGGGTACCCATGATCAGCGCCCAGCCATCCACCAGCACGAACAGCATGATCTTGAACGGCAGCGAGATGATCAGCGGCGACAACATCATCATACCCATGGCCATCAACACACTGGCCACCACCATGTCGATGATCAGGAACGGGATGAAGATCATGAAACCGATCTGGAACGCGGTTTTCAGCTCGGAGGTGACGAACGACGGCACCAGGATCGTCAGCGGCACCTGGTCGGGGCCGGCGATGTCGGTGCGTTTGGACAGGCGCATGAACAGGTCGAGGTCGCTTTGCCGGGTTTGCGCCAGCATGAAGTCCTTGAGCGGCACCTGCGCCTTTTCGATGGCCTGCTGCGCGGTCAATTGCTCCTTGAGGTACGGCTGCAGGGCGTCCGTGTTCACCCGGTCGAACACCGGCGCCATGATGAACATGGTCAGGAACAACGCCATGCCGGTCAGGATCTGGTTCGACGGTGTTTGTTGCAGGCCCAGGGCCTGACGCAGGATCGAAAAGACGATGATGATGCGGGTAAAGCTGGTCATCAGGATGACAAACGCCGGGATGAAGCTGAGCGCCGTCATGATCAGCAGGATTTGCAGGCTGACCGAATACTCCTGCTGCCCGTCCGCACCGTTGGACAGGGTAATGGCCGGGATCGACAACGGGTCGGCGGCCAGGGCCAGCGGCGCAGCCAGCAGCAGCGCCACACCCAATAAAGAGCTCAACAACGTACGCAGCGGGCCGCTCATCACAACTTGTCCTTAGGGTCCTTGCCCATCAGGCTCCATCAACCGCTGGGCAAATTCCGGCGTTGCCTGACGTGCGCCAGCCGGCACTTCCACGGGTTCGGCCAGCACATGCAAGGCCTCGATGCTACCAGGGGTATGGCCAATCAGGATCTGCTCCTTGCCTACCTGTACCAGCAGCAGGCGGTCACGCGGGCCGATGGCCCGGCTGCCGACAATCTCGATCACCTGCCCGCCCTTCACTGCCGTGCTCTGCATGCGCCGCAGCACCCAGGCCAGGAAGAAGATCAGGCCCACCACCAGCAGCAGCCCGAAGACCATCTGCGCCAACTGGCCGCCTAGGCTGCCAGGTGCCGTCGCCGGGGTGGCCGCTGGCGTGGCCGCGGCCAGGCAGGCCTGGCTGGCCAGCAGCGCAGCGAACGCCGCGATGGCGCGCATCGTGCCCTTCACTCAGCGCAGCTTCTTGATACGTTCGCTGGGGCTGATCACGTCGGTCAGGCGAATGCCGAACTTCTCGTTGACCACCACCACTTCGCCATGGGCGATCAGCGTGCCGTTGACCAGCACATCGAGTGGTTCGCCGGCCAGGCGGTCAAGCTCGATGACCGAGCCCTGGTTGAGCTGCAGCAGGTTGCGGATATTGATCTCGGTGCTGCCCACTTCCATGGAAATGTTCACCGGGATATCCAGGATCACATCCAGATTCGGGCCTTCGAGGCTGACGTTTTCGTTCGGTTTTGGCGAGCTGGCAAACTCTTCCATCGGCATACGGCCTGCGCCGTTACTGCTGCCGGTGTCACCGCCCAGCAGCGCATCGATGTCGGCCTGCCCGGCCGAGCCGGTTTCCTCAAGGGCCGCAGCCCACTCATCGGCCAGCGCCTGGTCCTCTGCGGAGGTGATCTCGTTTTCGTTAGCCATGGTTTCCTCGACAGGCATTCAATTCGTTATGAGCGACCGGCACGCCGTCAGCGGCGTTCGATCGGGTCGATGATCTGCAGGGCCAGGTTGCCCTTGTGCGAACCCAGGCGCGCCTTGAACGACGGCACACCGTTGGCGCGCAGCACCAGGTGCTCGGGCAGCTCCACCGGGATCACGTCGCCAGGCTGCATGTGCAGGATGTCGCGCAGCTTCAGCTGGCGGCGGGCGACCGTGGCGGTCAGCGGCACGGCCACATCCAGTACGTCCTCGCGCAGGGCCTTGACCCAACGCTCGTCCTGGTCGTCCAGGTCGGACTGGAAACCGGCATCGAGCATTTCCCGCACCGGCTCGATCATCGAGTAAGGCATGGTCACGTGCAGGTCGCCGCCACCGCCGTCCAGTTCGATATGGAAGGTGGACACCACCACCGCCTCGCTGGGGCCGACAATGTTGGCCATGGCCGGGTTGACCTCGGAGTTCATGTACTCGAAGGTGACCGGCATGATTGCCTGCCAGGCTTCCTTGAGGTCGACGAAGCACTGGTCCAGCACCATGCGCACCACGCGCAGTTCGGTAGGGGTGAATTCGCGGCCTTCGATCTTGGCGTGGCGGCCATCGCCACCAAAAAAGTTGTCTACCAGCTTGAACACCAGCTTGGCATCCAGAATGAACAGCGAGGTGCCACGCAGCGGCTTGATCTTCACCAGGTTGAGGCTGGTCGGCACGTACAGCGAGTGCACGTATTCGCCGAACTTCATCACCTGCACGCCACCCACGGCCACGTCGGCAGAGCGGCGCAGCAGGTTGAACATGCTGATGCGGGTATAACGGGCGAAGCGCTCGTTGATCATTTCCAGGGTCGGCATGCGACCCCGCACGATACGGTCCTGACTGGTCAGGTCGTAGCTTTTGATACTGCCAGGCTCGGATGCACTTTCGGTCTGCACCAGCCCGTCGTCGACGCCGTGCAACAGGGCATCGATTTCATCCTGGGACAGCAGGTCCTGTACGGCCATTGCGGACTCCTACTGCAATACGAAATTGGTGAACAGCAACTGGTCGATGACCGGCTTGCCGACTTCCTTCTGCGCCACTTCCTGGACCACCGCGGTGGCCTTCTGGCGCAGCATCTCCTGCCCCACAGGGCTGCTGGCCAGGGTGTCGAAGCCCTGCCCGGAGAACATCATCACCAGGTTGTTGCGGATCACCGGCATGTGCACCTTCAGGGCATCCAGGTCGGCCTGGTTGCGTGCCTGCATGGTGATGCTCAGTTGCATGTAGCGCTGGCGGCCGTTCTGGTTGAAATTCACCACGAATGCCGGGGTGAGCGCCTCGTAGATCGCCGCAGGCTTGACGTTGCTGGCCGCAGGCTCGGCGGCCGGGGCCGACTCGCTCTTGTGCATGATGAACCAGGTAGCGCCCACCGAAAGGCCGATCGCCAGCAACAGGCCAACGACGGCCAGCAGGATCAGCTTGAGTTTGCCTTTAGTGGCGGGGTCTTTGACTGCTTCGCTCTTCGCCATGCCAATAATCCGTCGTCCATCGGGGGTTCAAGGGAGGATGGCTTGGCTTGAGCAAGTGTTATGCCAGAATTTGCAGAGGGGCCCGATAACGTGCAGGCAGGCTCGGCCCTATCGCCGGCAAGCCAGCTCCCACAGGTACTGCACAAGGTTCAGGCCCTCTGCAGTACCTGTGGGAGCTGGCTTGCCGGCGATAGGGCCAGTGCAGCCAATCGAGATCTACGCGTAATAATCGACCGCACTGTCGCCGACAACCACCTGCTGCTCCACAGGCCGGGCACTGTCTACCACCTCACCCCCACCCTGCTCCGCCTGCCGCGCCGCCACCCCGGACAGGTTGCTGCCCTGCGCCTGCCCCTGCTGCTGTTGCTGCCCGCGTGACTGGTCGGCCACGTTGACATCCGGCTGCGCCAGCCCCTGCTGGGCGAACAGTTCGCGCAGGCGGTGCACCTGGCTGTCGAGGGCATCACGCACACCGGCGTGACCGCTGATGAAAGTGACCTGGGTCGACTGGTCCGTCGCAACATTGACGCGAATGTCCAGGCGGCCCAGCTCGGCCGGCTCCAGCTGGATATCCGCCGACTTGAGGTTCTGGCTGGACAGGTACATGACCCGGTTGACCAGGCCCTCGGCCCAGGCGCCCTGGTTCATCGGCAAGGGTTGGTGCAACGGGCTGGCATTGGCCGGCACGGCGTTGGCGGTCTTGGCCGTGGCAGCCTGGGTCAGGCTGGCCAGGCGGTTGGCGAAGTCATCGATACGGGTGTCGCTACTGGCGCTCTTGGTGTCTTTCAGGCCATCTTCAAGCAAGGCACCAAAGGCCTTGTCACCGGGCTCACCCGCTTCACCCTCGGCATTGTCCACCAGGTTCGCCAAGGTATTGACGGCAGCCTGCCCATCCTCACCTTGAGCCCGGGACGGATCCAGGGCATGTGCCGAAGTCCCCCCCTTGGCCTGGGCGCTGCGCTCCAGCGCCAGGCGCAAGGTTGGCAGGTTGGCCAACGGGTCGGCATCAGGGTCGAAGGCTTCTTCGGCGGCGGGTTCTTCGGGCTGCGCCGCAACCTGCGCCGTGGCAGCCTGCAACACCGGCGCAACGGCCTCAGCCTGGGCCTGGATCAGTTGTGCGCCAGGCTGGGCGTCGGTGACCTGGCCGGCCACCAGGCGGGCATCACGCAGCCCGGTATCGGCCTGGGTAGCGTCATCAGCTGGCAATTTGTTGCCGTCATCGGCAACCGCCGTTTTGTCTGCGGGGTCTTTCTTGCCACCTGCTGCCGCTTCAGGTTTGTCCTTGGGCTTGGCCGAGGCCGCCTTGTCATCCTGCCCGGTGGCCTTGTCACGCCCTTGCCTGGCCATCACCTGGCCAAAACCGTCGCCCTTGTCACCCAGCGCCTGCAGCGGTTTATCCGCCTGCGTGGTGGCCGCACGCGAGGCGCCGGTAATAGCGTTGGCTTGCAACAAAGGGTTGGGTGCGACAGGCATTGAGCGGTCTCCGCGCCAGAAACAAAAAGATCATCCGGCCAGAGAGAGGCAAGACTCGCGCCAACTCGCGCTTCAGCCTGCGGAAATACGCTGCTGCTCACCACGGTAAAAGTGCTGCACCTCGACATATTCCAGGTCGATTTTGTTGATCAGATCTTCAATGCCATACAGCGGGGGCCGCCGCGCGCGGTCTTCCAGTTGCTGGCACAGGCCAGCCAGAGCCACGGCGCCCATGTTGCTGCTGCTGCCCTTGAAACTGTGGGCGGCCGCACCGAGCTCTTCGGCACTTTTGGCCGCGTGCAGCTGGCTCAGGCGCCGCTCGGAGTCGTCGAGAAAAGTTTGCACCAACTGCAGGTAGCCATCTTCCATGACCTCACGCAGGTCGCTGAGTACCTTGTGGTCAATATGCATGTCAGTCACTTGTTCACTCCTTGATCAAGCCAGATTATGCCCGAGCCAGCCTGTGGCTCACCATACGAACTCCACATGCGCGCAACGCCCGCCTTCGCTCCAGCGGGCAGTATTGGCCAGCCGCTGAACCAGGTTCAGGCCACGCCCGCTCAAACCCTGCGTCAGCGAAGGGCGCGACAGCACATGCTGGACATCAAAACCCGCGCCGCTATCGAGGACCTCGATCATCAGACGCCCGCCATCAGCATGCGGTTCAACCCTGAAGTCGATGCGCACAAAACCATCGCTCAACGCACCCAGGCGCCGGGCGCGCTCCTGATAATAATCGGCAAACCCGTGCACATCGCGCTTGAGCCGCGAATCCAGGCCCAGCACCCCATGCTCCAGCGCATTGGAATACAGCTCGCTGAGCACACTGTGCAGGCTGCCGGTACGCGCCCGCAGGCCGTGAATTTCCTGCAACAGCTGCACCAGGTAAGGCACCGGGTTGAAGCGCTTGAGGCTTTCGCCACGCACCTCGAACCCCAGCGACCAGTCCAGCGGGCTGGAGCGGCCGCTATCAGCGTAGATCATCGGCGCAGGTACCCGCTCCTCAGCACTGAACATGCGGATGTCACACAGGCTGATGTCGTCGCGCGGGCGCCCGCCAAAGCGCTCCAGCGCCTGCATCACTTCGTCGAACAGCCGCGCCGGGTCGCGATTGTCGGCCAGTACCGCACGCAGGCGCTGCACGCCGAATAGCCGCTCCTGGTCGTCGGCGGTGTCCAGCACGCCGTCCGACAACAGCAACAGGCGCTCGCCCGGCGCCAACGGCAGCACTTCGGTGGTGTCGTCAAAACGCTCCGCAGCCAGGATGCCCAGTGGCAGGTGCCGTGAACTCAACGATGATAGCACTTGGCCGCTTACCGACAACCGATAGCCATCGGGCATGCCCCCGTTCCACACTTCTACCGAACCACGCTGCAAGCTGAGGTCGAGCAGCAGCGCACAGCAGAACATGTCCACCGGCAGGATGCGTTTAAGCTTGGCGTTCATCTCGCGCAGGATCTGCGCCATGCCGTAGCCCTTGGCAGTCATGCCGTAGAACACCTCGGCCAGCGGCATGGCCCCTACCGCCGCCGGCAGGCCGTGGCCGGTGAAATCGCCGAGCAGCACGCGCATGTCACCGGCTGGCGTGAACGCGGCCAGCATCAGGTCACCATTGAACAGCGCATAAGGCGATTGCAGGTAGCGGATGTTGGGGGCAGAAAGGCAGCCGGAGTGGGCCACCTTGTCGAATACTGCCTTGGCCACCCGCTGCTCGTTGAGCAAGTGGTGGTGGTGCCGGGCAATCTGGTCGCGCTGCGCCAGCACGGTAGCCTGCAGCCGGCGCAGGCGGTCCATGGCACGGATCTTGGCGCCGAGGATCACCGCACTGTAGGGCTTGGCCATGAAGTCATCGCCCCCGGCTTCCAGGCAACGCACCAGGCCTTCCTCTTCATTCAGCGAAGTCAGGAAAATGATCGGCACCAGCGCCTCGCCGGCCAGGGCCTTGATCTGCCGCGCCGCCTCGAAGCCATCCATCACCGGCATCAGCGCATCCAGCAGCACCAGCTGCGGGCGCCGCTCAACGAACAGCGCCACCGCCTGCTCGCCGTTTTCTGCAGTGACCACCCGGTGGCCCTGGCGGCGTACGATCTGCGCCAGCAGCAGGCGGTCAGCGGCCCCGTCTTCGGCGACCAGCACGGTCAACGCCTGTTCGGCCGACATGTCGACGCTCAACTGATGTCGAACAGTTTTTCGAAATTGGAAATGGCGAGGATCTTGCGCACGTCGGGCTGGCGTGCACCACGCGCACATCCGACTCATCGCCGCCCGCGTGGTCACGCAGCAACAGCAGCATGCCGAGCGCGGAACTGTCGAGGTAGGTGGTGTCTTTCAGGTCGACGACCACCGAATCGGGCCGGTCTGGCTGGCGTTCGTAGGCGTCACGAAATTCCTGATGCTTGCCGAAATCGAAACGCCCCTTGATCTTGATCGTCAGCTTTTTCCCGTCCTGCGAAAAATCAGTTTCGACTGCCATGCTAGCGATTCCTTCGATGATGGCGGATGCAACTCCATAAAGGTTTAGCAGGCTGTCGCAGGTGTAGCAAGGTCATACCTGTACCGGCCCTATCGCCGGCAAGCCAGCTCCCACAGGCACTGCACGGGGCCTGAACCTTGTGCAGTGCCTGTGGGAGCTGGCTTGCCGGCGATAGGGCCGGTACAGGCTAAAAATGGTTTTGCCGGGGCAGGCGCTGGGACAATTCGTCCAGCAACCGCTGCTCACGCTTGTCTTCGGCGCGCCGGGCTTCGTCCATGTAGCGCTGCACCAGCTTGCGCAACCCCTCTACCCGGGCATACGCCTGCTGCCAGATGCCACGGGCGTTGTTGAGGTTGTTCTGGTGCCATACCAGGCTTTGGCGCTGCTGGGTCATGGCCGTTTCCAGTTGCCCCAGAAAACGCTGGTAGTTGACCAGCCAGCTGCCGTTGACCCCCTGCCCACCGCGGTTTATCCACTGCAGCTGGTAATCCTCACGAAACCGTTCAAGCTCGGCCAGCTTGGCCTGGGCCGTGGCCACTTGCTGCTGGAAATGCCCCAGGCGCTGGGCGGCCTTGCGCTCGGCCTCTTCGGCCATGTCCACCACCGGCGCCAGGCGCGCCGCGCGTCCGGGCAGCGCCATGCCCTATCAGCCTGCCGGGGGCGTGAAGATCGCCCCCAACTGATCGCGGCTCTGCGCCATGCCCACATTCTCATGCAGGCCTTGGCGCAAAAACTCCACCAGCTTCGATTGCAAGGCAATGGCCAGGTCGGTTTCCGGGTCGCCGCCAGCCACATAGGCGCCCACGCTGATCAGGTCGCGGCTTTGCGACAGGCGCGACCACAGCTGCTTGAACTTCTGCGCCTGGCGCAAGTGGTCGGCATCGACCACCTGGGGCATGACCCGGCTGATCGACGCTTCGATGTCGATCGCGGGGTAATGCCCTTCCTCAGCCAACCGGCGCGACAGCACGAAGTGGCCGTCGAGCACACCCCGCGCCGAGTCGGCGATCGGGTCCTGCTGGTCATCACCTTCGGACAACACCGTGTAGAAGGCGGTAATCGAACCACCGCCCGGCTCGCCATTGCCCGCCCGCTCCACCAGTTTGGGCAGCTTGGCAAACACCGACGGTGGGTAACCCCGGGTGGCCGGCGGCTCGCCGATGGCCAGGGCAATTTCCCGCTGGGCCTGGGCGAAACGGGTAAGCGAGTCCATCAGCAACAGCACGTTCTTGCCTTTGTCGCGGAAGTACTCGGCTATGCGCGTGCAATACATGGCCGCACGCAGGCGCATCAGCGGCGCATCATCGGCAGGCGATGCAACCACCACCGAACGCTTGAGGCCCTCTTCACCCAGAATGTGCTCGATGAACTCCTTCACCTCACGGCCACGTTCGCCAATCAGGCCAACCACGATGATTTCGGCTTCGGTGAAGCGGGTCATCATGCCCAGCAACACCGACTTACCCACACCGGTACCGGCGAACAGGCCCAGGCGTTGGCCGCGGCCAACGGTAAGCAGCCCATTGATACTGCGGATGCCCACGTCCAGCGGCTTGCTGATGGGGTCACGGTTGAGCGGGTTGATCACAGGGCCGTCCATCGGCACCCAGTCCTCAGCCTTCATCCCGCCCTTGCCGTCCAACGCACGCCCGGCGCCGTCCAGTACCCGGCCGAGCATGCTCATGCCCATGGGCAGCCGGCCGCCGTCATCCAGCGGCACCACCCGGGCGCCAGGGGCGATACCGACAATGCTGCCAACCGGCATGAGGAACACCTTGGGCCCGGCAAAACCCATGACTTCGGCCTCTACCTGGACCGGGTGGTAACTGTCGTCGTTGATCACCAGGCAACGGCTACCCACGGCGGCGCGCAGGCCTTCGGCCTCCAGGGTAAGCCCGACCATGCGCAGCAGGCGGCCTTCGACGATGGGCTGGCCCGGCAGCTCGATGGTCTCGGCATAACTGCCCAGGCGCTTGCCAAAGCTGGTGCGTTTAAGGTGCATCAGGGCTGTCCACGGAGCGTTCGACCGGGGCGTCCAGGTCTACCGACAGGTCTGGTGCCGCCGGGTGCAGGGAATGGTCGTGCAACTGGTCAAACAGCTGCGCCACGGTTTTCTCGATGCGCGTTTCCATGGTTGCATCAATGCGGCTATGGGCCGTCTCGATGCGGCAGCCCCCCGGCAGAAGTGCGCTGTCTTCCAGCAGCCGCCAGTTTTCCTCGTGGCGTTCGCGCAGGGCCTTGGCCAGCTCGAAGTCCTGAGGGTTGAGGTGGATGCGGATATTGTCCGCCCCCATCGGCAGCAACTTGAGTGCTTCGCACAGTACCTGGGTGATCTGGCTGGAGTCGTTGCGCAATTCGCGGCCGATCACCTGGCGGGTCATGTGCGCCACCAGGTGTACAAGGGTTTTCTCGATCTGCGTGTCTTGCTCGGCAATCGGCTCCATCAGGTTGGCCATCAGCTTTTCGAGGCTGCCCAGCTTGGCGTTCAGGGCCGCTTCGGCCTCCTGGCGAACCTTGAGCTGGGTGCTGTGAAAGCCCTCACGCTCGCCAGTGGCGAAGCCTTCGTTGTAGGCCTCCTGGCGGATGGCCTCGAGCTCTTCCAGGGTCAGCGGCTGGACTTCTTCCAGCGGCACTTCCTCGATTTCTTCCTCGACCACCTCGGGCTCCGGCTCAGGCTCGGGTACGTGCTCTGGCTCCGGGTCGAAGCTGGGCAGCGCCCACACGTCCACGCCCTCGAGGTCGCGGGCACGGATCAGGTCGCTGGGGTGGTGTTCTTTGCTGGACATGTTTTCAGATACTCAACAAGCATGTTCGACCGACACGGACCTCTGTGGGAGCTGGCTTGCCGGCGATCAAGGGCGCAGCCCTTGCCAGGCAACTCCGGTGCCTGGGCTGGCCTCATCGCCGGCAAGCCAGCTCCCACAATGACCGCACCAGCCCCACAATTATTTTTCCAGACCTGAAGGATCAGATCATTTCCTCGGCGCCCTTGCCGCCGAGCACGATCTCGCCGGCCTCGGCCATGCGGCGGGCGATGGTGAGGATTTCCTTCTGCGCCGTTTCCACGTCGCTGACCCGCACCGGCCCTTTGGCCTCCAGGTCGTCGCGCAGCAGTTCCGAGGCACGCTTGGACATGTTCTTGAAAATCTTGTCCTTGACCCGCTCGTCGGCGCCCTTGAGCGACACCACCAGCACGTCGGACGACACTTCGCGCAGCAGCGCCTGGATACCACGGTCGTCGACGTCGGCCAGGTTGTTGAAGACGAACATCAGGTCTTCGATCTGCTCCGACAGGTCGCTGTCCACTTCGCGGATCGCATCCATCAGTGCACCTTCCACGGAGCTGTCGAGGAAGTTCATGATGTCGGCAGCGCGCTTGATGCCACCCAAGGTGGTGCGCGCGGCGTTGGAGTTGCCCGAGAACTGCTTCTCGAGGATCTGGTTCAACTCCTTCAACGCCGCCGGCTGCACGGTGTTCAGCGACGACACGCGCAGGACGATGTCCAGGCGCACCTTGTGGTCGAAGTTGCTCAACACTTCACCGGCCTGGTCAGGGTCGAGGTAGGCAACCACGATGGCCTGGATCTGCGGGTGCTCATAGCGGATCACATCAGCTACCGCGCGCGGCTCCATCCACTTCAGGCTGTCCAGGCCGCTGGTGTTGCCACCCAGCAGGATGCGGTCGACCAGCCCATTGGCCTTGTCCTCGCCCAGCGCCTGGTTGAGCATCTTGCGGATGTAGGCATCGGAGCCCACGCCCAGGCTGGTCTGGTCGCCGACAATCTCGACGAACTCGCTCATCACCTGCTCGACCTGGTCACGGTGCACATTGCCCATTTGCGCCATGGCCACACCCACCCGCTGCACTTCCTTGGGGCCCATGTGCCGCAGCACCTGGGCCGCATCGGTCTCGCCCAGCGAGAGCAGAAGGATCGCCGCCTTGTCGACACGACTCAGCTTGGCGGTAACGGCTCGGTTATCACTCATCGGCGTTGATCCAGTCTTTGACGACCTGGGCTACACGGCCCGGGTCTTCGGCCACCAGGCCTTTGATTGCGTTGAGCTGTGCCTCGTAACCCTCGCTCGGGCTAGGCAGCAGAATGCTTGTCGGGCCACCCAGGCTGACGCGGTCGTTGGCCAGTTCGCCATCCAACCCCACCATGCCGCCCAGCTCCATGTCGCTATCAGAAGCAGCCTGCTTGCCGCCCCCTGTAATGTTGTTCAGCACCGGCCGCAGCACGCCGAACACCAGCACCAGGATGAACACCACACCCAGCACTTGCTTGACTATGTCCCAGAACCACGGCTGCTGGTAGAAGGCGATATCGGCAATTTCTTCGCCGCGGTCGGCGGCAAATGGCACGTTGATCACCGTCACGCTGTCGCCACGGCTGGCATCGAAGCCGACCGCGTCCTGCACCAGGCGTGTGAAGCGCGCCAGGTCCTCGGCAGCCCACGGCGCACGGCTGGTGTTGCCGGTGGCCGGGTCGATCTTGACCTGGTCGTCCACTACCACCGCCACCGACAGGCGGGTCATGCGCCCCTGCTGCTGGCGGGTGTGGCTGATGGAGCGGTCCAGCTCGAAGTTCTTGGTGCTTTGCTGGCGTTTGTCCGACGGGTACGGCGCAAGCATTGGCTGGCCGGTGGCCGGGTCCATGATTTGCTGGCCGTTGGCGTCCACCAGCGGTTGGCCAGGCTGAATGGCTGCGGCCGGGGTAGCGGCGCCACCGGTGGTTTGCGGTGCCGAAGCGGCGCCTGGCGGCTGGTTGCTCAGCGCACCTGGCACACCTTGCGGGCCTTGGCTGCTGGCACGCTGCTCGTCAACCGACTGCTCGCTGCGCAGCGCTGGCTGGTCGGGGTTGAACTGCTCGGCGGTGGACTCGACGGCACTGAAGTCCAGGTCGGCAGACACTTCGGCCTTGTATCGGTCATTGCCCAGCACGGGTTGCAGGATGTTGCGCACGCGTTGGGTGAGCATGCTTTCCATGCGGCGGCTGTAGTCGTACTGCTTGCCAGCCTCGGTCAGGGCAGAATCCTGCACCTGCTCGGACAGCAAGTTACCCTTCTGGTCGACCACGGTGACCTGGGATTTGTCCAGCTCTGGCACACTGGTGGCCACCAGGTTGACGATGGCCAACACCTGGCCGGCTTCCAGCGCACGGCCTGGGTACAGCTCGACCAGTACCGAAGCGCTGGGCTTGCGGTCGTCGCGCACGAACACCGAGCTTTTCGGGATGGCCAGGTGCACGCGTGCGGCCTTGACGTTGTTCAGGCTCGAAACGGTACGCGCCAGCTCGCCTTCAAGGCTGCGGCGGTAACGCGTGGCTTCCATGAACTGGCTGGTGCCCAGGCCCTGCTCCTTGTCGAGCAGTTCGAAGCCGACATTGCCATCGCTGGGCGCCACGCCGGCAGCCGCCAGTTTCAGGCGCGCACGGGAGAGGTCGTCGGCCTTGACCAGCAGAGCACCGGAATTGGGCTCAACGTTATAGGGGATGTCAGCAGCACTCAGGGTGTCCATGACCTGCTTGGTGTCCATGCCCGACAGGCTGCCGTACAGCGGACGGTAATCGGGTTGTTGCGACCACAGCACCACGGCAAAGCCGATTGCCACGCTGGCCGCCAGGCCGACCATGAGGCCGACTTGGCGCAGCATGGGCATCTGCGAGATGTTTTCCAGGAACGACATGCCTGGCAACGGGCGTTTGGCCGCTGCCGAGCCCGTCTTGGCGGGGGCGTTGTCGACGACTGCTTCAGCCATGGTTTACGTCCGTCCTCAAACCGGCATCTGCATGATGTCCTGGTACGCCTGGACCAGCTTGTTGCGTACCTGGGTCATGGCCTGCATCGACACGCTGGCCTTTTGCGAAGCAATCATCACGTCGGTCAGGTCGACGCCACTCTTGCCGATCTCGAAGGCATTGGCCAGCTGGGTGGAGGCCTGCTGGGTCTCATGCACCTTGCCAATGGCCTGGCCAAGCATGTCGGCAAAGGTACTCTGCCCCGGCGCCAGCTCAGGGGCGGCGGTGACCTTGGGCAGCGACATTGCATCGGCCTGCATGGCCCGCATGTCCAACATCAGACGATTGAATTCAACACCTTGGCTCATGACCCTTCTCTCTCCTGCGGCCGCATTTTTTTGACACTCATGCGGCGGATAGCCTACGTAAAGCAACAAAGGTGCCAGCCTCTGCGGACACGCCCACTTGGTTTAACACGCCCCTGTAGGAGCGGCCTTGCGCCGCGAAAGGGCGCGCAGCGGCCCCAGGTTTCAGCATCGCCGCAGAGAGTGCCGGGGCCGCTGCGCGACCCTTTCGCGGCGCAAGGCCGCTCCTACAAGGGATCGCGACTGGTGCCAGGCGAGGTGATCGTCAGCCGAACAGGCTGGCCTCTACGTCAAACCCGGCATCGCGCATCTGCGCCAGCTTGTAACGCAAGGTGCGCGGGCTGATGCCCAGGCGTTCGGCCGCCTCTTTGCGCCGACCGCGCTCGGCGCGCAGGGTGTCGATGATCATCTGGTATTCATGGCGGCGCATGTCACCACCCAGCCCGCCAGCCTCGGCTGACACATCAGGTGATGGCTCCGTGCCAGCTGACAACGGAATGACGCCTGCCAGACAGAAATCCGCCGCCTCGATCACCCCACCCTGCTGCAGGATCAGCGCCCGTTGAAGCGCGTTGTCCAGTTCGCGCACGTTGCCCGGCCAGGCATAGGCTTGCAGGCAAGCCCTGGCCTGCGGCGACAAGCGAACCGGCGCGTGCTTCATCTTGGCGGCATGGCGCGCCAGCAGGCGCTCGGCCAGTTGCAGGATGTCGCCCGGGCGCTCACGCAGGGGGCGCCAGGCCAGGGGGAACACCGACAGGCGGTAGTACAGGTCTTCACGGAAGCGCCCGGCAGCCACTTCGCCGGCCAGGTCACGGTTGGTCGTGGCCAGCACGCGGATGTCCAGGCTGATCGGCTTGCGCCCACCCACCCGTTCCACTTCGCGCTCCTGCAACACGCGCAGCAGCTTGGCCTGCAAGGCCATCGGCATTTCCGAGATTTCGTCGAGCAACAAGGTGCCGCCTTCGGCCTGTTCGAACTTGCCGGCCTGGGCGGCGATGGCACCGGTGAAAGCGCCCTTTTCATGACCGAACAGGGTAGCTTCGAGCATGTTGTCGGGGATGGCCGCGCAGTTGATTGCCACGAAGGGCTGCGCCGCCCGCGGCGACTGCTGGTGAATGTAACGCGCCAGCACTTCTTTGCCAGTGCCGGATTCACCGGAAATCAACACGGTCGAATCACTGCGTGCCACGCGCGCGGCCAGCTCCAGCAACTGTCGGCTGGCCGGCTCGCAGGCCACTGGGCCCTCCTCAGCGCACACCCGCCCGGTGGCATGGCGCTCGACCAGGTTGAGCAACGCCTTGGGCTCGAACGGCTTGACCAGATAATCGGCAGCACCCTGGCGCATGGCCTCGACGGCACGCTCGACGGCTGCGTGGGCAGTCATCAACAGCACCGGCAGCTGGGGTTGCTGGCGGCGTAACTGGCTCAACAACTGGTGCCCGTCCATGCCGGGCATGTTCACATCGCTGACCACCAGGCTGAAGGCATCCTCCAGCACCGCCTCCAGCGCTTCTTCGGCACTGCCCACAGCGTGGTAGGCAAAACCGCCGATTTCCAGGGTATCGCCCAGCGCCTGGCGCAATACGCGGTCGTCCTCGACCAGCAGCACCTTGATTGCCATTACACGCCCCCCGCCAATTGCCCGTCGATCAACGGCAGCTCTACCCGCACACAGGTGCCACGGCCCACTTTCGAGCGCAGGTGCACATGGCCCTGATGCGCACGCACCACGGCCTTCACCACAGCCAGGCCCAGGCCGGTGCCGGTGGCCTTGGTGGTGAGGAACGGCTCGCCCAGACGCGCCAACAACTCGGCGGCGATACCGCTGCCGGCATCACTGACACACAGGTGCAGGGTGCGTTCGCGACGGAACAGGTGCACCTTCAAGCGCGCCGGGCCGTCGCTGGCCTGCAGGGCATTTTCGATCAGGTTGAGCAAGGCACCGACCAGGGTGTCGCGGTTACACAGCAACTCGCCCAGGTGGCTGTCGCACTGCCAGCGTACCGCATGGCCCTGAACATGGGCCTGGGCCGCCTGCTGCAAGGCCTGGAACAATGCCTTGGCCGTAACCCGATCACCCAGCGGCAGCTCGCCACGGGCAAACACCAGCATGTCGCGCACCTGGTGCTCCAGTTCGTGCAGGCGCTCCTTCAGGGTACCGGCGAAGCGCTGGCGGGTTTCTGCACTCAATGCTTGCTCGCTATCGGCCAGGTGGCTGGCGTAGAGCATGGCTGCCGACAGCGGCGTGCGTATTTGGTGGGCCAGCGAGGCGACCATGCGCCCCAGCGACGACAGCCGCTCGTGGCGGGCCAGCTGGTCTTGCAGGCGACGGGTTTCAGTCAGGTCGTTGAGCAGCACCAACTGGCCGGGTTCGGCATCCAGTGAGCGGGTGGCGATGGACAGCCGGCGGCCGTCGCGCAGCGAGATTTCATGGCCATCGTCCTTGCGCGGCGCAAAGCTGCGGGCAATCACCTGGCGCCACAATTCGCCGATCAGTGGCTGGCCAAGCAGTTCGCAGGCGGCCGGGTTGGCTTCGCGCACCAGGCCCTGGCCATCGATCACGATCACCCCACCGGGCAGCAGGTCCAGCAGGTTCTGCAGGCGGTTGGCCAAACGTTCCTTTTCGCTCAGTTCTTCGATGCGCTGGGCACTGACCACCGCCAGCTCGCCCTTGAGCTCGCTGACCCGGGCCTCAAGCAGGCTGTACGACTGGCTGAGTTGGCTGGACACCTGGTTGAACAGGGCGAAGGCTTGCTCGATACCCTGGTGGCTGTCCTGCTCGATCGGGGTGTGCCCCTGATGATCGGGGGCTCGGGTTACGTGGGCGGCCTGGGGCATCGTGCTCTCTCGCGTGGCTGACCGTCATAAAAACGGTGTGTTGCCAGCGGTGTAGCAATAGCCGTGCCGGGGATGGGGATTTGTGATGTTTGTGCCGGCCTCTTCGCGGGTTCACCCGCGAAGAGGCCTCGACAGGCAACATCAATCCTCTGCCTGGTCCTCACCGCCTTGGCGGCTCATGCCGTACTTGCGCATCTTCTCGACCAGGGTGGTACGGCGAATACGCAAACGTTCAGCCGCACGCGCAACGATACCGTTGGCATCGTCCAGCGCCTGCTGGATCAGCCCCTGCTCCAGGCTACCGAGGTAGTCCTTCAGGTCCAGGCCTTCGGGCGGCAGCATCGCAGGGTTGCTGAAGTTTGGCGTGTGGCCATTGATGGCCACGCGCTCTTCCAGGTCGCTGCGCAGGCTGTCGACCATCTGCTCGTCTTCGTCATCGACGTAGCGGAATTTCTTCGGCAGCTCGGACACGCCAATCACCCCGTACGGGTGCATGATCGCCATGCGCTCGACCAGGTTGGCCAGCTCACGTACGTTACCCGGCCAGCCGTGACGGCACAGCGACATGATCGAGGCCGAGTTGAAGCGGATGGAACCGCGCTTCTCGTGCTCCATGCGCGAAATCAGCTCGTTCATCAGCAACGGGATGTCTTCCACCCGCTCACGCAGCGGCGCCATCTCGATGGGGAACACGTTCAGGCGGTAGTACAAGTCTTCACGGAAGGTGCCGTCCTCGATCATGGTCTCGAGGTTTTTGTGCGTCGCGGCAATGATGCGCACATCGATGCTCTGGGTCTTGTTGCTACCCACACGCTCGAAGGTACGTTCCTGCAGCACGCGCAGCAGCTTGACCTGCATCGGCAGCGGCATGTCGCCGATTTCGTCGAGGAACAGGGTTCCGCCATTGGCCAGCTCGAAACGCCCGGCACGGCTGGTGATCGCCCCGGTAAAGGCGCCCTTTTCGTGGCCGAACAGTTCGCTTTCCAGCAGCTCGGCCGGGATCGCGCCACAGTTGACCGGCACAAACGGCGCTTCGCGGCGCTTGGAGTGGTAGTGCAGGTTGCGCGCCACCACTTCCTTGCCAGTGCCCGACTCACCCAGGATCAGCACACTGGCATCGGTATCGGCCACTTGCTGCATCATCTGCCGCACGTGCTGGATGGCACGGCTGGTGCCGACCAGGCTGCGGAACAGGTTGGGCTCGCGCTGGCGGCCGCGCTCGCGCGCCTGGTCGTACATCTCGCGATAGACCTGGGCACGGTGCAGCGAATCCAGCAGCTGGCTGTAGCTGGGTGGCATCTCCAGGTTGGAAAGCACCCGGCGGCGAAGGTCTTCCGGGAACTCCGCAGAAGAAATTTCACCTAAAAGCAGCACCGGAAGGAACTCATCCCACCCTGCCACTGTCTTAACGAGCCCAAGGAGATTGCCCGGGGCGTTTACGCTGCCGATGAGCACGCACAATATTTCACGGCTCGAAGACAACGACTCGACCGCCTGCTGCCAGTCATGGCTCGAGCAAGCGAGGTTTTCTTCGCCGAGGAAGTTCAGCACCACCGCCAGATCGCGGCGGCGCGCGTTGTCGTCATCGATCAGCAGAATCTTGGTTTCACGCCACATGCAATAGCAACTTCCCTAGTCATATCGCCGCCCTGCAGGGGCATGCTCGACATCGTTCTGACTGAATGGTCAGTGTTCGGACGTCTGAAATTCGAGAACAGCCACTAGTAAAGTCAAAAACTTAAAGGCAGTCAAATTAATGGCGCCGAAACGATGCAATCGTGCCCTGCTTCAGCTGAACAGATGGTATACCTTTGTGGCGTGTTTCGCTTGGTTGATAGACGACATTTGCGTGACCAAGGATTGACGCTCGTCACTTGCAACGTCGATCAGTTGACGATAAACCGCCATCAAGGCCTCTAGGTTGGCCCTTACAGCCGCCTCATCTTCTTGCGCCTCCTGCAGCACTTCATCCATCAACGCGCGACAAGCCAGGTCCAGCTCACCGATGGCCGCCCAGTCGCGCGCTTGCAGGGCCTCGCTCAGGGCCTGACGGGTGTCTTCGATTTGCTGCAACGCGCTCATGGGGGCTCCTAGGGTTATTGCTCGGCGGAGGCGATGGCGTCCCAGCCGCTTTTGACGGTGATCATCAATTGGGCGACTTCGTCGATCATGGCCGGGTCGCTGTGCAGGTTGGCTTGGGTCAGGCGACGCGCCATGTAGTCGTACAGGCTGTCGAGGCGATCCAGCTCGTCCGGGTTGTCGGTCTTTTCCTTGTCCAGCCCCTCACGCAGGCCGCCGATGATGTCGATGGCCTTGCCCAGCATCAGCCCCTTCTGCGCGACATCGCCGCGAGTAATGGCGCCCTTCGCCTGAGCCATGCGATCGAGCGAGCCCTCCATCAGCATTTGCACCAGGCGGTGCGGAGTGGCTTCGGAAATTTGGGCGTGGGAATTGACCTTCTGGTACTGGCGAAGGGCTCTCATCGGGTGCATGGGGGATCCTCAGTGAACGGGGCTGGACAGGGGCCGCATACTCAAGTCATCGGCCCTGCCCCGGTTTTCTTTAGTGCGATCAGTCGTCGCTGTTTGACTTGTTCAGCGCATTGAGCGTGGTCATAACGCTATCACTGGTAGCATTTAACTGCGCAACCAGAGTGTCCATAGCATTGTATTTTTTTGTCAAAGTCTCGGTTAAGGACTCGATACGGCGATCCAAAGCAGCTTGAGACTCTTCCAGCTGCTTAAGCTGATTGGTCAAACTGGTCTGGCGAGAGGCGAGAATCCCGCCAGTTTTGGCGTACTCCTCGGTGCTTTCCGTCATGCGAGTCAGCAGGCCTTCCTTGCCAGTGAAGAGATTGCTGATATCCGCACCATAAGTCTTAACCGACGCCTCCCACTTTGTGTCGTTGAACTCAAGCAGGCCAGTTTTCTGGGCAGTATTGATGCCCAACTGCGACAGGGTTCGCAGACCAGCACTGCCAACACTGCGAGTGATTTCGCTACGGATGGAGTTAACCATGGAGCGCATAGTTGCGTCACCAGTCAGTGCAGCAGCGCCCGTGGCAGCACCGTCAGCCCCGGTCGTGACTTTTGTCTGAGCATTGATGGTAGTCATAAGTGCGTTGTAGGCATTAACGAACGATTGCACCGATGTTTTAAGCGTATCGCTGTTGCTACTTAGCGCGAGACTAGCCTTACCTTCTTTCACCAAAGTAATGTCTACGCCACTGACAGCACCGGTTACAGTATTAGACGCTGACTCCAATTCTAAGCCGTCCAGGGTGTATTTAGCATTCTGCGGCTTGGCGATAGTGGTCACACTCGACGCCATACTGGCAGTACCGCCCAAGGTGAGCTCGGTCCCCTCCCCCATTTTCGTAGACGAGAAAATCAATCGCGAACCACCTGCGTCGGTCACGATGTTCGCTGTGATACCCTTGGACTGCAGTTGCCCGTTAATCGTGTCGCGGGCTTGCTGCAAGGTGGCCCCGGCGGCGATGGTCACGCTATGCGAAGCGCTGCCTTGGTTGATGATCAGCGTCTGCGATTCACCTGAATCATTAACAACCGTTGAGGTCTTCTCGTAAACCTGCGTCGAAATCTTTGAAGCGGTCGCCAGCTGCTTGATTTCCAACGCATAATTGCCAGAAGACGCGCCGTCACCTAGCTTAATTTTTGCGACGCTTTCATCCGAAGAGGTAGATGCGAGACCGGTGAAGCTCGACGCCGCATTTAGCTTGGCTATGGCTGATCGGAAGGTGTCCAATGCGCTCTTGACTGTACCGATAGCCGAAAGCGAGGTAGAAGCTGTAGTCGTTTGCTTGTTGATCTGAGTCTGCTTGGGGGCTTTTTCGGCGTCAGCCAACGCGGAAACGATTTCGCCGATCTTGAGGCCAGAACCCAGCCCGGTAATAGTTGAACTCGCCATCTTCACGCTCCTTTTCCGGTGACCGTCGAAAAACCGACGAAAACGCGCCCGTACTGCCCTCTATCAAAAGTCGTGCCAACTCACACCTGCGTATTGAACAACAGGCTGTTAGCATCCTTGAGATTTTCCGCTAGTTTCAGTGCCTCTTCAGAGGGCAACTGGCGGATCACTTCCCCACTCTGACGGGCAATGACCTTGACCACCACCTGACCAGTGGAGTCATCAATTGAAAAATCGAGTTGTCGCTCTGAAGCCTTAACGAAATCCTGGATGGCATTGACGGCGCTTTCCAGATCTTGCCGGGCCGCAGACTTGGATTCTTTGCTGCCTAGCTCTTTGGCCGACTGCTCATTGGCTAGCCGCTTGCTCGATAATGAGTCGGGCGCAGCGGAGGCGGGATAGGACAGGCCTAGTTTCACGCTCATATCCATTTCTTACACCTCTTTTTCGTGAAAAGACGAAAGGGTACGTCACCGTACCCTTCGTCAAATTACTCAGCTTTTGGTATTAGCCCAGCAGTTTCAGTACCGAAGACGGCAACTGGTTGGCCTGAGACAGGATCGCGGTGGAAGCCTGTTGCAGGGTTTGCTGCTTGGTCAGTTCGGCAGTTTCAGCAGCGAAGTCAGCATCCTGCACCCGGCTGCGAGCAGCAGTGGAGTTTTCGGAGATGCTGTTCAAGTTCGAAACGGTGGAGTCAAAGCGGTTCTGCACTGCACCCAACGACGCCCGCTGGCTGTCAACCTGCTGCATAGCACCATCCAGTGCCTGAATCGCTTGCTGGGCGGACGCAGCATCCAAAATGCTCAGGCTGCTCACACTGGTTTCCTGAGTTACAGCTTTAGTCGTGGAGGCAGCAAGGCCCAAGGCAGCCAGGCCAGTGCCATTGCTACCATCTGCAATGGTAATGTCTTCATCTGCACTGAATTCAAGCGTACCAGTCTCAGCATTGACGCTAGCAGTAACACCGGTGCTGGAGCTATTGATAGCCTCAGCAATATCGGACATATCCGACCCTTTGGTGAACTTAACTTCAACGCCATTGACCGAAATCGAGGTGTCTGCAACCAGTTTCGCCTTGGTGGTCCCCGAAGTCAGGCCCAGACTATCCAAAGCACCAGCAGTCGCATTTTCCAGCTTGACATCTTTGCCATCAGCCGAAGTCAAAATCAGACGACCATCAGAGCTGGCGCTTGCAGTCACACCATTTTTCGCAGTAGTCGAAGCAGTATTGATTGCTGAAACGATAGCATCCATCGTGCTGCCCGCATTGATATCGACTTGAGTACCGTTGACCTTAATGGAAGCAGATGAGGTCAATCCGCTTGCGGTATTCTTCACCAGATCGGTACGTGCGACGAACGTGCCAGCACCAAACAAGCCGTTTACAGTAGCAGCAGTTGACGAGCGACCAACTGTAAAGTCGGTTTTAGAGCTCAGCGACAGGGTCCCAGTAGTACCATCCGCGCTTTTCTCAATCTTCGCAGTTACACCGGTATTGGCAGATTCAGCATTGATCTTACTTACAACCTGATCAAGCGTGTCGGAACCTTTCACAGCGATCACACTACTACCAATGACCAAGTCACCAGCTGCTGCGTTGCCTACCGGCTCAGCTTTAAGCGAAATTTTACCATCGAGTGATTTATTAGTGGTGGTATCCGAACCGTCTCCAGCATTACCGGCAGTTACACCCAACTTCGTAAGTACAGCGGCACCATCCGTACCAGTGCCAGCGACAGCTACGGAGCCACCTGTGGACGCAGCGCGAACGCTCAGCTTCCCATCTACAACCGACGCCACTACTTGGTTGGCTGCCGCGAAGGAAGAAGAAGCATCGTTGATTTTCTTCACGACCGAATCAAGAGTATCGGTCGACTCCACATTTACCTTGTTGGCTGCACCACCGAAGGTGAGCTCGCCAGCGGCGCCAATTTGTTTATCACCAACAACAAAACTTGTAGAGCCCGCAAGGCTTGCTGCAGTCGTGACCACATCCGCTTTACCGGTAACAACGGCACTCAGCTTGGAAGCACCGCCAGAAACAGAGGCCTCCGTGTAGTTACCTTTCAGATCGCTAGCGCTAATTGAACGCATGCCAAACGAAATAGTTTCATTCGCATTGGCACCAACTTGGAACGAAGTGCTGCTGAAGGTTCCATCCAGCAGATTACGACCACCGAAAGTTGTGGTATTGGCAATACGGGTTAGCTCACCCGACAGTGCAGTAAATTCCTGCTGCAGGGAAGAACGATCTTCATCGCTGTTCGAACCGTTAGCGGATTGCAGAGCCAGTTCACGCATACGCTGCAGGATATCGGTCGAAGCCTGCATCGCGCCTTCAGCGGTCTGGGCGATCGAAATACCATCGTTGGCGTTCTTTACAGCAACGGTGAGACCTTTGACTTGGCTGGTCAGACGGTTGGCGATCTGCAGGCCAGCGGCGTCGTCTTTGGCGCTGTTGATTTTCAGGCCAGAGGACAGGCGGGACATCGAGGTGCCCAGCGCGTCGGAAGCACGGTTCAGGTTCTTCTGAACGCCCAAGGAGGTGATGTTAGTGTTAACGGTCAAAGCCATGACGAATTCCTCGTTGAATGGATACAGCGGCTTCCGGCCCTGGCGACAGCCGGGTGTGGCCTAGAGAACCTTCGTAATGGTTATCGTCGGGTGCGCGGGTTGCTTGAGGGGTTTTTCGAAAAAAAAATGCTGGCATGGGGCCAGCCTCGGGAAATCAAGGGGTTAGGGGCGGATTATTGGCGTCAAAAACCGTTCAAAACCGGCTGAACACCACCCTGTGGGAACGGGTTCACCCGCGAAGAAGGCGACTCGGTGGATGGCACCGGCTTTGCCGGTGTTCGCGGGTAAACCCGCTCCTACAGGGATGGCACGCGGATCTGCGAGCATTTGTACAGGCATGAAAAAAGCGCCGGGCGGTGGCCGCCGGGCGCTTTTCTTGAGACTACGAGGGATCAGTCGCGGTACAGGATGGCCGAGCCCCACGACAGGCCCACGCCAAAGCCGCTGATCGCCACACGCTTCCAGCTGCCGTCAAGCATGTGCTTCTGCAACAGCAGCGGCACGCTGGAGGACACGGTATTGCCGGTTTCCAGCATGTCCTTGACGAACTTCTCCGGGTGCTGCTCTTCAAAGCGCCGGGCCACAGCATCGACAATCGCCGCACTGCCCTGGTGGATGCAGAAGGCGTCGATATCCGACGACTTCAGGCCGCTGGCATCCAGCAGCTCGTGCAAGTGCGCAGGCACCTTGACCAAGGCAAAGTTGAACACCTGGCGGCCATTCATGAAGAACTTGCCGTCAGTGACTTTAAGGTGCTCGGCACCCGAGCCGTCGGTGCCGAAACGCGCCTGGCCCAGGTTCCATACCGCATCTTCACCCATCCAGGTTGCCGTGGCGGCATCGCCGAACAGCATGGTGGTGTTGCGGTCTTCCGGGTCGACGATTTTCGAATACGGGTCGGCTGTGATCAGCAGGCCATTTTTCAGCCCTGCGGCTTCCATGAAGCCTTTGATCGCGTACAGGCCATACACGTAGCCAGAGCAGCCCAGCGACACGTCAAACGCCGCCACACGGGTGGACAGGCCAAGCTTGCTCTGGACGATGGCGGCGGTGTGCGGCAGGCCTTCTTCATCACCGTTCTGGGTGACCACGATCAGCGCATCGATCGACTGCGGATCAAGGTCAGGGTTGCTGGCGAACAGGGCCCGGGCGGCTTCTACGCACAGGTCGGAGGTTTCCTGCTCTTCGGCCTTGCGCGGCAGGAACGAGGCGCCGATCTTGCCGAACATGAACTCTTCGTCCTTGCCGAACTTCGCACCCTGGACGTAGTTGTCCAGGCCAGCGGTAGGCACGTAACTCGCAATGCTTTTGATGCCAATCATTCTGGCTTCCCAATGAAAACAGCCAAAGACCACCACTCGATGAATTGAGGGCGCCAAATACCGGGGCGTCACCGCCAGGGGTTGAAGGCAGAGCTCACCTGCGCACCGGTAACAAAATGCTGCAACAGCTGCTGCATAGAATACAGGGAAGATGATCGTTTTGACTCATTGGTCACATTGAAATGCTACGAAAGCCGTGGCGAGGGTGTGGAGACTGGGGAATTCGGGGAATGACCAGGCGGGCACAAATCCCTGTAGGAGCGGCCTTGTGCCGCGAAAGGGTGGCGAAGCAACCCCAGGTTTGCGCTTTAACAATGAGATCGCCGGGGCTGCTTCGCAGCCCTTTCGCGACGCAAGGCCGCTCCCACAAGGCAATACCAGCCTGATGGGGCAGCGAAGCGGATCAGATCTTGTCGAACAGGCTCAGCTGCGAAATACGCGCAAACGCCAACTGCGAGGCTTCGAGCATGGCCTGCTGCAGGGTCAGCTGAATGGTCGCCGAGGCCATGTCGGTATCGCCAATAGCACTTTGCGTGCTTTTGTTGGCCAGCCCCAGGCTTTCGTTTTCCTGCGCTTGAATGTCCAGCGAGTTACCACGCGCACCGATCGAGCCGCGGGTAATGTCGATGCGATCCCGGGCGCTGGACAGGTTGGAAATCGCCGAATCGGTGGCAGCCTTAAGCGCGGCCTGCGCTTCTGGCGTGTCCAACGGCTTTTCCAGGGCGCTGCGCAACTGCCCCAGCGTATCCAGCACGTTTTGCGTGCGGTGGGTGTTGGCGTTCACCGAGAACTGGTCACCCTCGGACGGCGCGCTGTCGAACTGATAGGTCACACCGGCCACCGTGACGGCATTCCCCGCCCCTACCGTGCCCGTGGCAATCGCCTTGCTGTCGGCGGTATACGGCTGCGCATACAGCGCGTACTCGGTATCGCTGGTGAAGCGGATCACCGCGCCATCGCTGGGGAAGGTGCTGCGGTAGGCTTCAGGGTCGGTAACGCTGGTACCGGTCACCTGTGCCGTCGACGGGTTACCGGCGCTGCGCGTTGCGGTGAGCGTGTCCGGCTTGCCCTGAAGGGTGAACACATGGCCAGCCACCACCGCGTCGGCATCGTCACCTTCGGCGAGGTTCAGGTTGACCTCGAAATCGACACCCCGCAGCGAGATCATCTTGCCGCCTTCGGTGTTGACGTCGAACTTGCCCTTACCGGCGGTTTCGTTGGTAATGTCATTGCCAGCGGCATCCTTCACGCTGTACTCCGTGGCACTGGTGAAGGTGACGGTGTACGGCTGGCCAGCGGCAAACTGGTTGCTGTAGGTGTTGGCCGACGTCAACAAGCCATCAGACAACAGCACCTTGCCGTCATTTGGCGTCGGCGCCTGCAAGTTCGACTGGGTGCGGCTATTGTTGGTGGCCTGGTCGAAAATGCTGTAGCCGGTGTCGTTGGTGGCCAGGCGCAGGGTATCGGACACCTGCAGGCTCAACTGGGTCTGGTCACCCTGGTAGCTGTAGGTGCCGTCGGCATTGCGCACATAAGGCGGCGTCGACGACTTGGAGCCGCCGAACATGTAGTCGCCGTTGGCGTCGCGCGAGTTCAGCAGGCCAAACACGTTGGCTTCGATTTCCTTGATCTCGCTGGCAATCGAGGTGCGGTCGGCATCGCTCAGGCCACCGTTACCGGCCTGGATCGCCAGCTCACTGGCGCGCTGCAGGGCGTCGTTGATGGTGGAGAGCACACTCTCTTCCTGCAGCAATGCATTCTTGACCGTGGTCATGTTGCCGCTGTATTGGTCCAGCAACGCGCTTTGTTGCTGCAACACCAACAGCCGCGCAGCACCGACCGGGTCATCGCCGGCAGACTGGATACGCGACTTGGAGGTCACCTGTTCGGTGGTTTTGGCCAGGTCCGAGTAGTTCTTGGAGTAGCTGTTGGCGCTGGTCTCATAGAACTGAGCAGTCGAAATTCGCACGGTCAGCCACTCCTTACAATGCGTTGATCAAGGTCGAAAAGGTTTCTTGCGCCGCCTTGATAATCTGCGACGACGCCGTGTAGTAGTGCTGGAACTTCACCAGGCTGGCCGCTTCGTCATCGAGGTTGACGCCCGACACCGCGCTGCGGCTTTCAGTGGCAGACTTGAGCACGGCCTGGGTCGCCGTGGTGTCGATGGTGGCCTGACTGGCCTTGGCCCCTACCCGCTCGACCAGCGCAGCATAGGCCGAGGTGAAGCTGGTGCCGGTGCCGGAGTTGGTACCCACTGTCGACTTGGTTTGCAGGTCCAGCAGGGCATTGGCGTTGCGGTTGTCGGCCTTGCCGTCGGCATTGAACGACAGGGTGAAGCTGTCGTTGGTTGCCGGGCTGCCGCCAATGGTGGTCTCCACCGCAAAAGTGCGCGGGTTGCCGCTGCCATCCAGTATCGGGTTGCCACTGGCATCGCGCATCGGCACGGCGATGGACAGCTTGTTGTCCTGGCCAGGCACAACACTGCCGGTACCAATCTGCGTACCTTTGGCGTCGTACAGTTTGTAGCCTTGGGAACCGCCACTGGCAGCGTCGAACACGACGCGCACCGGCATGGAGTCGCTGATTGCCTTTTGCACCAGCGCAGTATCGGCACCGCCGTAGATGTCCAGCGATTCGCCCAGCGTAGGCTGGGTGATGGTACCCGTGCCGCTGTTGCCACTGCCTGCGGTGGCGCTGATCGGCCCGGCAAAGGCCAGCTTGTTGGCATCGGTCAGGGTAGTGGTAATGCTGCCTGCCGCGGCACGGGTGGGGATCACCTTGAAGCTGTCGCCTGCCGCCAGGCCACCGCCGTTCAGCGACAGGCTGAAGCCGTCGATCACCGGTGCCGGGTTGGTGCTGAGGTCGAAGCTGCCCATGTCAGTGCCGTCGGAACGGCGCACGCTGTACTGGTTGGCGCTGGTGAACTTCACTTCGTAGTCGTAGGTGGTGAGCGCACCGCTGTTGGCGATGGTCACATCCAGGTTGCCGGAGCCGGTGCTGTTGTTCGACGAGGCCAAGCTGCGCTGGGCAACGGCGGTGGCGCTGTTGATGCTGGAGAACAGCGAGCTGCCGAACTGGCCATTGGCATCCAGGCCCTGGCCCAACTGGCTGTTGATGCTGTCCGACACCACCAGGGCGACACGGCCCAGTTCGTTCATGGACGGCATCAGCACGTCCTGGCGGTAGCGCACCAGCCCGCCGATCGCACCACCGGTCACTACCGAGGTCACGTCGGAGCTGAACGATTCGTAGTTGATGCGCAGGCTGGCCTGGCTCTTGTCCGCGGCACTCGGCTGCACCGACAAGGTGTTGGCCTTGTTGCCGGTAACCAGCGACTGGCCGCTGCCCAGGTACACGTCGTAGTTGCCGTCACGCTCCTGCACGGTCACGCCAACCAGCTCGTTGAGCTGGCGTACCGCTTCGCTGCGCGCATCCAGCAGGCTGTTGGGCGTGTTGCCAGTGCCCGAGGCCGCCGCAATCTGCTTGTTGTACTCGGCGATGTTGGCCGTCAGCTTGTTGACCTGGCCCGCCATGGTGTCGAGCTGGGAGTTGATCGTGTCGTTCTGCTGGGACAGCTGTGCGCTTACCGCGTTGAAGCGGTTGCTGAGGGTTTGCGCCTGGGTCAGCAACAGCTGCCGGGAGGCAACGTCACCTGGCTTGGCGCGGCAGTCTGCAAGGCAGAGAAGAATGCGGTGAGCACCGGCTCGATGCCGGTGTCACGGTCGGCCAGCAGCTTGTCGACACTGGTGATCTGGTCCTGGAAGGTGACCGAGTCGGCCTGCAACGAGGTGGCGGTCTGCAGCTGGTTGTCCAGGTAGGAGCTGTAGATGCGACGCACGTCAGACAGCGTGGTACCGGTACCCAGGAACCCCGCGCCGATGTTGTGCGAAGGCCCCGCCGCCTGAATCGTCTGCTGGCGCGAATAGCCACTGGTCGCGGCGTTGGCGATGTTGTTACTGGTTACCGACAATGCCGCCTGGCTGGCATTCAGGCCACTCAGGCCAATCGAAATCAGGCTCGACATGATTTAGTCCTTTTATAGATTCGTGGTTCTGCCAGCCATGGCGTATTGCGGGGTTGTCTGCATTTGCTGGGCGATACTGATGATCTTCTTCGCATAGCCCGGGTCGGTCGCATAACCTGCCTTTTGCAGCTCTCTTGCAAACTGCTCAGGGTTATCGGCCGAGTCCAGCGCATCTTGATAGCGAGAGTTGCCCTGCAGCAGGTTTACCAGGTCGTGGAAGCTGTCCTGGTACGAGTCATAGCTGCGGAACGCTGCGGTTTCCTTGACGAACTGGCCATCGCGGAACTCGCTGGTGATCGCCCGCGCCTGCTCCCCCTGCCAGTTACCGGTGGCTTTGATGCCAAACAGGTTGTGGCTGCTGCTGCCATCGGTGTTGCGCATCACCGATTTGCCCCAACCGGTTTCCAGTGCGGCCTGGGCCACCAGGTAGCGTGGGTCGATGCCAATGCGCTTGGCGGCTTGCTCGGCCATCGGCAGCATGGTGGCGACGAATTCGTCACTGTCGGCAAAGGCCTTGTTCGGCGCCAGCGGCGGCTGGGCCACGGCGCGGCCGACAATGCGCAGGCCGTTGTCCGGCACGGCAAAAGCCTTGGCCACTTGCTGGCCGTCACGGGCCGGCACGGCAGCGCTATTGGCCGTGGCGGCCGATGGCACGATACCCGCCAGCAGGCGGTCGGTAAGCTTGCTCGGCAACGCCAGGCGCCGCGAGTTGAGCGCTGCGACGTCGTTACGCGTGGCGGACGACTGCGTGGCATGCACCGGGTCCGCTACCTTGTTACCCCACAGGGCTGGGCCACTGCCATCGGCACGCGGGAACGGGCTGGTATTTACCGACGCACTGCGGCCCTTGGTCAACTGGCGCACCAGCACGTCCTGCAGGCCAATACCGCCACCTTCGCGGGACATGCTAACGGCCAGCTGCTGGTCGTACATGTCGCGGTACTGCTTGACCGTTTCGGTGTTCATCGGGTTGTCATCGGCCAGCACGTCGCCGGCCTTGCGCGAGGCCTTGAGCATTTCGCTGATGAACAACGACTCGAACTCCTGGGCCACCTTGCGCACGTTGGCTTCGCTGTCGCGGTCACCGTGCTTGAGCGCATTCAGGCGGTTGAGGTCGGTATAGGCGCCGCTGTCGGCACTGCCGGAGACCTGGCTTTTGATATTCATCCGCGCCGTCCTCAGATCACGATCAGGTCGGCTTGCAAGGCGCCGGCCTGTTTCAGGGCTTCGAGGATGGCCATCAGGTCGCCGGGCGCTGCGCCCACCTGGTTCACCGCGCGGACAATCTCATCCAGCGTGGTACCCGGGCCGAACTTGAACATCGGCTTGGCTTCCTGCTCGGCGTTTACCCGCGAGCGTGGCACAACGGCGGTCTGGCCATTGGAGAAGGCCCCCGGCTGGCTGACGATCGGGTCTTCGGTAATGGTCACGGTCAGGCTGCCGTGAGTGACCGCCGCCGGCGACACCTTGACGTTCTGGCCAATGACGATGGTGCCGGTACGTGAGTTGATGATGACCTTGGCCACCGCCTGGCCCGGGTCGATTTCGAGGTTTTCGAGGATCGACAGGTAATCCACGCGCTGGCTTGGGTCCATCGGCGCACTGACCCGCACCGAACCACCGTCCACGGCCTGGGCCACACCCGGGCCGAGCAGCTCGTTGACTTTGTCGACCACGCGCTTGGCAGTGGTGAAGTCGGGGCGATTGAGGTTCAGGGTCAGGGTGTTGCCCTGGTTGAAGCCGCTCGGCACGGCCCGCTCGACACTGGCACCACCCGGGATACGGCCGGCCGACGGAACGTTGACGGTGATCTTCGAGCCGTCACGGCCTTCGGCGTCAAAGCCACCCACCACCAGGTTGCCCTGGGCGATGGCGTAGACGTTGCCGTCGATACCCTTGAGCGGGGTCATCAGCAGGCTGCCACCACGCAGGCTCTTGGAGTTACCGATCGACGACACGGTAATGTCCACCACCTGGCCGGGCTTGGCGAACGCCGGCAGGTCGGCATGCACCGACACCGCCGCGACGTTTTTCAGCTGCACGTTGCCGGAACCGGCCGGCACCTTGATGCCGAACTGCGACAGCATGTTGTTGAAGGTTTGCAGGGTGAACGGCGTCTGGGTGGTCTGGTCACCCGTACCGTTCAGCCCCACCACCAGGCCGTAACCAATCAACTGGTTGGAACGCACGCCAGAAATGCTGGCGATGTCCTTCAGGCGCTCTGCCTGCGCACCAAAGGCACAGGACAGAAGCAGGGTTGCGGCAATCAGCTGCCTCACGTTGAACATGGTCATCCGTACTCAGAAAGGCCAAAGCGGGCTGATGAAGAAGCGGTCCAGCCACCCGGGCTGGCTGGCATCGGCGAACGAGCCAGTACCGGAATAAGTGATGCGCGCATCGGCCACGCGGGTGGACGGCACGGTGTTGTCGGTGGCGATGTCGTCGGCGCGGACCATGCCGGCAATGCGCACCAGCTCTTCGCCGGTGTTCAGGGTCAACCACTTCTCACCGCGCACGGCGATGATGCCGTTGGGCAGCACTTCGGCCACGGTCACGGTAATCGAACCGGTCAGGGTGTTGCCCTGGGTGGCCTTGCTGTCGCCTTTGGTGGCGCGCTCGCCGTTGTAGCCGGCCTCCAGCGACAGGTCACCACCGCCGAACGGGTTGTTGGTGTTCGGTGTGCTGCCAAACAGCGAGGTCAGGCCGATGTCGGCCTTGCTGTTCTTCTGGATTTGCGAACCTGCGTTCTTGCTGGCCGAGGTTTTCTCGTTAAGGGTGATGGTAATGATGTCACCCACCCGGAACGCCTTGCGGTCGCTGTACAGGTTTTGCTCAAAACCGGCCTGGTAGATGGAACCGTTGTTGGCCGCTGCCGGCAACGGGGTGCGCGGCAGTACCGGCGCGTAGTACGGGTCGTTGGGCTTGGGCGTCGGGCCGACGCAACCTGCCAGCAACACCGCCCCCCCCAGGGCGAATACGGACAACAGACGATTCATGGTGCATACCTCACGGGTGTAACGAAGCGACAGGGCTTACAGCTGTTGAGTCACGAACGACAGCATCTGGTCGGCGGTGGAGATGACCTTGGAGTTCATCTCGTAGGCGCGCTGGGTGGTGATCATGTTCACCAGCTCTTCCACGGTGCTGACGTTGGAGTTTTCCAGGGTTTGCTGCTGGGTGGTGCCGAAACCGTTCAGGCCCGGGGTGCCGACTTGCGGCGCGCCACTGGCGGCAGTCTCCAGGAACAGGTTGTCGCCGATGGCCTGCAAACCGGCCGGGTTGATGAAGTCGGCGGTCTGGATGTTGCCGATCACCTGTGCTGCCGGGTTGCCGGCCGTGGTGATCGACACGGTACCGTCCTGGCCCACGGTGAAGGTTTGCGCGTCGTTCGGCACCACAACGGCAGGCTCCAGGGCATAGCCGTTGGCGGTGACGATCTGGCCGTCGGAGTTCAGGTGGAAGGTGCCGTCACGGGTGTACGACACGGTGCCATCCGGCTGCAGGATCTGGAAGAATCCACGGCCGTTGACCGCCATGTCCAGCGGGTTTTCGGTGGTCTGCAGGCTGCCGGCGACGAAGCTTTTCTGGGTGCCGATAATGCGCACACCGGTACCGACTTGCAGGCCCGAAGGCAGCTCGCTGTCCTGGGTCGACTGGGCGCCAGGCTGACGCTTGATCTGGTAGAGCAGGTCTGCAAACTCGGCACGGTCACGCTTGAAGCCGGTGGTGGAGACGTTGGCCAGGTTGTTGGAAATGACCGTCAGGTTGGTGTCCTGGGCGGACAGGCCGGTTTTAGCGACCCAAAGAGCCGGAAGCATGTAATTTCTCCTCGTGCGCCTGTTTTACGGCACCCGTTCAAAAGTGATTAGCCGATTTGCAAAACCCGAGCCATGGCTTCGTCGCCTTCCTTGGCCGTGTTCATCATCTTGACGTGCAGTTCAAACTGGCGGGACAGCGCCAGCACCGAGGTCATTTCCTCGACAGCGTTGACGTTGCTGCCTTCCAAAAAGCCCGAAACCACCCGCACATTGACGTCAGCATCAGCCGGTTGGCCTGAGGCGGTATGGATCAAGCCATCCAGGCCTTTCTGCATGCCCTTGGTGTCCGGGTTGACCAGCTTGATGCGGTCGACCTCGGCCATCACCCGCGGGTCTTCACCCATGGAGCGGATGCTGATGGTGCCGTCAGCGCCAACCTCAACCTTCTGCTCTGGCGGGATGGCAATAGGGCCACCGTTGCCGATCACCGGCATGCCGTTGCCGGCACGCAACACACCGAGGGCGTCGATGTTCAGGCTGCCGGTACGCACGTAGGCTTCGCTGCCGTCTGGCGCCTGCACGGCGATGAAGCCCTTGCCGGTCACGGCAACATCCAGGTCACGACCCGTTTCGACCAACGGGCCTTCGCTGAAGTCGGTGGCCGGGCGTTCGGTCATGGCAAAAGCGCGCGCCGGAAAGCTGTCACCAAACACCGGCATCGAGCGGGCCTGTTCCAGGTCGCGCTGAAAACCGTTGGTGGAAAGGTTCGCCAGGTTGTTGGCGTGGGCCTTTTGTGCCAGTGCGTTCTGGCTGGCGCCGGTCATGGCCACATAAAGCAACTTGTCCACAGTATCTCCTCTGCGCGTCGCTGCCGCGCTGTCACTGGGCAGGTTCGAAGCAATAATCGAACCAAGTCTGAAACCGCCTGTTTACGGGGGTTTCAGCACGGCAAAGGGCAACAAACGTCAGTTTGTCGGCGGATGTTTGCCGCCTGCGGCAAAGGCTTGCTCAGAAGGTGCGGCAAGCGGCGTTGTTGTAAGGGCCGGCATGGCGTACCCAGCCCTCGCCCGGGTTGCTGGCCGAGCACAGGAAACGCCCGGTGGCCAGGCTTTGCCATTGGTAGAACGGGGCGGGAGCGGCCGAGAGCGGCAAGGCCATGGCCAGGAGGGCTGTGAGCAGTAGCCGTTTCATGATTGGAACCTTTGAGAATCCGGGGCCGCTTTGCGACCCATCGCGGCACAAGGCCGCTCCTACAGGGGAACGCATATTCCTGTAGGAGCGGCCTTGTGCCGCGATGGGCTGCAGAGCAGCCCCAACAACCATCAGGTCATCTGGATGATGGTCTGCATGATGGTGCTTTCGGTGGAAATGGTCTTGGCGTTTGCCTGGTAGTTGCTCTGCGCCTTGATCAGGTTCACCAGCTCACCGGTCAGGTCGACGTTGGAGTCTTCCAGCGAGCCGCCAGTAATCTGGCCCAGGGTACCGGTGTCCGGAGCGCCGATCACCGGCACGCCAGAGGCATAGGACTCTTTCCAGTTGGTGCCACCAATCGGGGTCAGGCCCTGCAGGTTTGCAAAGTTGGCGATAGCCACCTGGCCGATCACCTTGTCCTGGCCGTTGGTGAAGTTGGCAAACATGTTGCCGCTTTCGTCGATGGTCAGGCCCGACAACTCACCCGTGGCGAAGCCGTCCTGGCTCTTCGCGGTGGTGGCAGACGCTGCGTTGTACTGGGTGGTGCCCAGCATGTCCAGGTTCACCCCGCCCGTGTTTGCGGTAGCGCCGTTGGCGCTCCACACACCGGCAGCATTCTTCTGCGCCGGGATCCAGTTGCTGAGCGTGAAGGTCTTGTTGGCGGCGATGGTCATGCCACCGGCTACCGCGCCCGCCGTCATGGCATCGGTGTCCAGGGTGCCGTCAGACTTGAACGGCAGCTTGTTGGCCAGCGGCGTGGTGGAGGTCGGGTCGGCCGGGTTGCGCCCGTCGATGGTGGTGTACATGGTCCAGGAGTTGCTGGTGGCATCCTTGACGAAGTACTGGTTCAGCTGGTGCGCGTTACCCTGGCTGTCATACACATCGGTATTGAACGTGTAGTTATAGCTCCCGGTAGTAGCCGGGTCGAACGGCGTCACAGTGGGTGCCGTGGAGGTGGAGTTGAGGTTGACGCTCTCGGACACACGCCCGGTCGGGTTTGGCGTCAGGTTCGAGGTGTCGATCTGCAAATTGGTCAGCACACCCTGGATGATCTTGCCGTTGGAGTCCACGGCATAACCTTGCAGGTTGGCGCCCGTCGAGTTGACCACATAGCCGTCCTTGTCGCTGTAGAAGGCACCGGCACGGGTATAGATTTTCGAGCCGTTGTCGCTCATCACGAAGAAGCCGTTGCCATCAATGGCCATGTCCAGTGCCTGGCCAGTGCCATTGATGTTGCCAGGGGTGAACATCTGCGACACGGCGGCAGTTTTCACGCCAGTGCCCACCACGTTCTTGCCGGCACTGGTGCCACGAATGGAGTTGGAATACTGGTCGGCGAACTCGGCGCGCGAGGACTTGAAGCCGGTGGTGGCGACGTTGGCAATGTTGTTGCCGGTAACGTTCAGGGCCTTGTTTGCTGCATAGAGGCCGCTAAGGCCGATATTGAAAGACATGTGTAACTCCTGTCGTTTTGCTCAGGCCCTAGATGCCGATGCTTTGGATTTTGGAAAGCGCAACACTGCCCAGCCCCGCAAGGTTGAGGGTCATTTCAGCGCCATTGCTACCCATGGTCACGCTGGTGACCGACGCAGGCAGATTGGTGGTCATGGTGGTGGCAGTGCCTTCGATCGACGCAGTGGCCTTGAAGGTATAGGTACCGGCTGCTGCCACCTCGCCGTCATCGTCCAGGCCATCCCAGGTAAAGTCGATCTTGCCGGCCTTCTGGGTACCCAGGTCAAGCGTGCGCACCAGCGTGCCATCCTTGTCGTAGATGCCCACCGAAGTGGCGGTGCTGGACGACGTCAGGTTGACGGTGCCTTTCATGTCCTTGCTGGTGTCGACCACCGCCTTGTCGGTCTCGACAATCACATTGCGCCCGACCAGTGACGAAGCCTGCAGCGCCTGGGAGGACTGCAACCCTGCGGCGATATAGGTTACCGAGTCATTGAGCGACTGCATGCTTTCGAGGCTGCTGAACTGCGCCAACTGGGCCACGAACTCGCCGTTTTCCTGCGGGTCGAGCGGGTTCTGGTTCTGCATCTGGGTAACCAGCAACTGCAGGAACGCATCCTTGCCCAAAGCGCTGCCGGCAGCGCCGGTGCTGCTGTCGGTTTTCGATGTCTGCTTCTGCAGCGAGGTCAGGTAGGCGCTACTGACGTCGGTGGTGGAATTGGTGGTGGTCATGTCGGCTTCCTATCACTGCCCCAGGGTCAGGACTTTCTGCATCATGCTTTTTGCCGTGTTCATCAGCTCGGCGTTGGTCTGGAACGCACGGCTGGCGGAGATCATGTCAGCCATCTCCTCGACCACATTCACGTTCGGGTAGTAGACGTAGCCGTCCTTGTTCGCCGCCGGGTGGTTTGGCTCGTAGCGTGCTTCCAGGGTGCTCTGGTCTTCGACGATGCCTTTGACCTGTACACCCTGCCCTGCTTCGCCCTGGTCTTCGAACAGCGACTGGCTGCTGCCAGCCTGCGCATCCTGGAAGGTGGTGGCGAACACCGGGTGGCGGGCGCGGTAGGTCTGGTCGATGCTCGACGAGACGGTCTCGGCGTTGGCAATGTTGGAAGCAACGGTGTTCAGGCGCGTGTTCTGCGCGCTCATGCCGCTACCGGCAATGTTGAAAACACTGGAAAGGGACATGGTCATTCTCCCCGCAGGGCAGATACCAGCCCTTTGAATTTACTGTTGAGCAAGGTGAAGCTGGCCTGGAAGCCAATGGCGTTTTCGGTGTAGTTCGATTGCTCGATCTGCGCGTCCACGGTGTTCTGGTCGATCGACGGCTGCAGTGGCGTGCGGTACTTGAGCGTGTCATCCGCTGCAATGGCGAGGCCTTCGGCTTCAATGTGCCGGCTATTGGTCCGGTCCATGGCGAAGCGGCCGCTTTGCTGCTTGCTGGTCTCGGCAGCAAGCACCGAAGAAAAGTCCATGTCACGCGCCTTGTAGTTGGGCGTGTCGGCGTTGGCGATGTTGTTGGCCAGCACTTCGGCACGCTGGGCGCGGAAGCCCAGGGCCTTTTCGTGAATACCAAGCGCCTTGTCGAAGCTGATGCTCATGTCGGGGAAACCTTCAGAGGTTGACCGGAATATCGTTGAGCAAGGTTTAGCAAGGGCTGTGCCAACGCGCGCAAAGCCCGGAAACATAGGCTTTCGAGGTGGGGTGGTGTCAGTGTGATGCCAGAAAAGCGGCAAAGGCCTTCCGCCTTGGGCGGCGAAAGCGGCAATTGCCGGGCGGCAAAAGCGGCAAAACAAAAAATTGACGTCAGCCTATCGAGACCAAACAGACCGCTGTAGGAGCAGCCTTGTGCTGCGAAGAGGCCGGTGAACAAACAGTAGATTAACTGTGCTTGCACCGGCCTCTTCGCAGCACAAGGCTGCTCCTACAAAGGCCCTACTTGGCCTGGTAGATGATCCCCGGGCTGCACTGGACCATCTGGTAATGGTCCGGCAACCCGTTCAGCGCCTCCGAGGCGCCAAGGAACAGGTAGCCACCCGGCTTCAGGGTGCTGTGAATACGCAGCAGGATGTCCCGCTTCACCTGGGCCGAGAAATAGATCAGCACGTTGCGGCAGAACACGATGTCGAACTTGCCCAGGCTGGCATAGCTGTCGAGCAGGTTGAACGAGCGGAACTCGACGCGGCTGCGAATCGCCGGCTTGACCGCCCAGCGCCCCGGCCCCTTGGGGTCGAAGTAGCGTTGCAGGCGCTCCTGGGACAGGCCGCGGGCAATGGCCAGGCTGTCGTACTCACCAGTCTTGCAGTTGGTGAGCATGGTGCCGGACAGGTCGGTGGCAACGATCTGCGCACCCATCTTCAATTGCCCAAGGTTGCTGCGCTCGAACTCGTCGATGGCCATCGAGATGGAGTACGGCTCCTGCCCCGACGAGCAGGCCGCCGACCACATGCGCAGGCGCTGGCCGGGGTTGTTGCGGATGAACTCGGGGATCACCTTGTTCTTCAGCACTTCGAACGGGTAGGTATCGCGAAACCACAGGGTTTCGTTGGTGGTCATGGCATCGACCACCTGCTCGCGCAAACCGCCACGCGGCTGGGCCTGGATGCGCTGCACCAGCTCGCCCAGGCTCTTGATGCCCTGTTGTTCCATCAGCTTGTTGAGACGGCTGGAAACCAGGTACTGCTTATTTTCGCCCAGCAGGATGCCACAGGCTTTCTCCAGGAATACCCGGAACTGTTCGAAATCCAAATTACCCGTAGACACTACTGCCGCCTCTTTTCAATCACTGGTGCCGGGGGCATGCCCCCGGCTGCTTCAATGCGCTGCCTTGATCCGGTCGACCACCCGCTGGGCAAGGTCGTCCGGCTTGAACTTGGCCAGGAAGTCATCGGCGCCGACCTTCTTGACCATTGCCTGGTTGAACACCCCGGAAAGCGAAGTATGCAGGCAGATGTGCAATTTTTGCATGCGCGGGTCGCTGCGGATCTCCGCTGTTAGCGTATAGCCGTCCATTTCCGGCATTTCAATGTCCGAGATCATCATCAGGAACTCTTCTTCCGGCTTTTTGCCCTCATCCACCAGCTGGCGCAGGTAGTTCAGGGCCTGACGGCCGTCATTGAGCGCCACCACTTCAACCCCCACGGTCTGCAGGCAGCGGCTGACCTGCTTGCGCGCCACCGACGAGTCATCGACGGTCAGCACCCGCATCAGCACGGCCTTGTCCTGCACCTCGGCATCGATCACCCCGGCCGATACCGACTCGGACGACGGCGACACTTCGGCCAGCACCTTCTCCACGTCGATGATCTCGACCATGCGGTTGTCCACCCGGGTGACCGCAGTCAGGTAGTGGTCACGGCCGGTGCCCTTGGGTGGCGGATGGATCTCTTCCCAGTTCATGTTGACGATGCGCTCCACCGAGTGCACCAGGAAGCCCTGGGTCTTGGTGTTGTACTCGGTGATGATCACAAAGCTGTTGCGCGTGTCTTCCTGCAGCGGCCGCAACCCGGTAGCCATCGACAAGTCGAGGATAGGGATGGTCGCCCCGCGAATATTGGCAACGCCACGCACCACCGGGTGCGCCTTTGGCAACAGGGTCAGCGCAGGGCATTGCAGCACTTCCCTGACCTTGAACACGTTGATGCCGTAAAGCTGTTCGCCATTAAGGCGGAACAGCAGCAACTCCAGGCGATTCTGCCCCACCAGCTGCGTGCGCTGGTTGACCGAATCCATAACACCCGCCATGCCAGACTCCTTAATCTTTCAGCCTTTCGTTGCAACTCAGGTTACGAGTCGGCACGGGCTTTGCTTTTTTGAGCGTCATGCATACGAAAACGACATTTTTCCGACGATTGACGCGCCTGCTGACTGGCTCGCTGGCCACGCTGTGCCTGCTGGCGCCCGGCGTTCGCACGGTAGCGGACGCGCTCACCTTGCCTGAACAGCTTATCGGTGTCACCCAAGGGTTTCTTGAATTCACCGTCGAAGATTACCTGGCCACCACCCAGACCCCTGGCCGCTATGAAATCCAGGTCAACCCGCTGGACCCGCGCCTGCGCATGCCGTTGTGCAGCCAGCAGCTGGACGCCTCGCTGGAAAGCCCTGCCCTGCCACTTGGCCGGGTAACGGTACGGGTACGCTGCGACAGCGCGGCGCCGTGGACGGTGTTTGTTCCGGCCACGGTGCGGCTGTTCCGCGACGTGGTGGTGGTCACCCGCCCGCTCAAGCGCGACAACACGGTAGGCGAAGGCGACGTGGCCCTGCGCGAGCGCGATGTCGGCACCCTTGGCCAGGGTTTTCTGACCGAACTGGACCAGGCGGTGGGCATGAAGATGCTGCGCCCAACGGTGATCGACCAGGTGCTCACCCCGCAACATCTGGAGCAGGCCGAGGTGGTACGCAAGGGCGACCAGGTGGTGATCATCGCCCGCAGCGGCAGCCTGAGTGTGCGCATGCCGGGCGAGGCCCTGAGCAAGGGCGGCCTGAGCGAACAGATACGGGTACGCAACCTGAACTCCAAACGGGTGGTCAAGGCCAGGGTAACTGGCCCGGGCCAGGTCGAGGTAAGCATGTAGCCAGCCACAGATTGCGCTGGCAGTGAGGAACCGCTTTTTCTAAACTGTGTCAGAGAACGGGTTGGCGAGCTTGCTGACAGGCGGCTATGCATTTGTGCCTAAAGTTTCTTTCGGGTTGGCCGAAAACAAGGCAAGCGTCCAAATACCCAGAGGTTCCTGATCATGGTCATCGACTTCAGTCGTTTGAATAACTCTCCGTCCGTCACGGGCGGCGTGCGCGGCAACACCGCGTCCGGCAGCGCCGAAAAACCGGCCGTCAGCCAGGATGCGGCCAGCGGCGCCAGCGCCAGCACCAGCGGAGAAGCGGTACACCTCAGCCAAGAGGCACAGCAGTTGCAGAAGATCAGCGACAAGCTGCGCGACGAACCCGTGGTCAACAGTGCCCGTGTGGCCCAGTTGAAACAGGCGATCGCCGACGGCAGCTATCAGGTCGATGCCGGCAAGATCGCCAGCAAACTGCTCGATTTCGAAGCCCAGCGCTGACCGTTCGGCGCGCTGACTTCACGGACGCTAGAAAAGCCAAGAGTTAGCCATGCACGACACCACCTTGCTGCAACTGATCGAAGATGACATTGCCCCGGTGCAGGAACTGCTCGACCTTCTGAATAAAGAAGCGATTGCCCTGCATGGCCGCGACATGCCGCTGCTGGAACAGATCCTGGCGCGCAAGCAGTCGCTGATTATCTTGCTCGAGCAGCACGGCCAGCGCCGCAGCCAATTGCTCGGCAGCCTGGGCCTGAGTGCCGATCGCACTGGCGTGCAAGCAGTGGCCGCACAATCGCCTCATGGCGAGGCGATGCTGCAACGGCTCGACATGCTGTCGAAACTGATGGACGACTGCCAGCAGGTCAACCAGACCAACGGCCGGATCATCCAGGTGCAGCAACACGTCACCAACAACCAGATCAGAATCCTCATGGGCGGCGACTCGCCGTCGCTCTACGACAGCCGTGGCAGCACCTCACCGATGGCCAAGCCGCGGGCCCTCAGCCAAGTGTGATTTTTCTATCAAGGCACGGAACATACTGGCAAAATGCCGTTACTTGCGTGTGTCGCTTTTGCCTGGAGAACGATAAGCCGTGTTCAATGAAACCGAAGCCCCGCAACCGCCAAAGGTGCTGAACACCCCCTTGGAGATTGCGGCCAACTTGCGGCAACTGCAGGACAGCCACGACCCTCTGATCATCACCTTCCATGACCGCAGCCAGCGTTTCCAGAGCTACGTGGTGCACGTGGACCGTGAAAGCAACACCCTGGCACTGGACGAGATGATCCCGCGCGACGGTGAAAAATTCATCGAAAACGGCGAGCACTTCCGCGTTGAAGGCTTCCACGATGGCGTGCGCATCGCCTGGGAATGCAACCACGCGCTGAAGATCAGCGAAGTCGATGGCCACCGTTGCTACAGCGGTGCCATGCCGCAAGAGATGACCTACCACCAGCGCCGCAACGCCTTCCGCGCCGCGCTGAAGCTGTCGCAACTGGTCGACATCATCCTCGATGGCACCCACCTGAAGGGTAACGGCGCCCTGCGTGGCAAGCTGCTGGATATCTCGGCCACCGGCTGCAAACTGCGTTTTGAAGGCGATGTCGAAAGCCGCCTGCAACTGGGCCAGGTGTACGAACGCTTCAAGGCAGGCAACCCGCTGGGCCTGGTGGACACCATGGTCGAACTGCGCCACCTGCATTATGAAGAGCACATCAACACCACCTTCGCTGGCGTGCGCTTCCATAACCTGAGCGGGCAGGCACAGCGCAAGATCGAAAGCTTTGTGTACCAGCTGCAGCGCGAAGCGCGGCGGTTCGATAAAGACGATTATTGATCGTCCGCTGAATACGAAAACGCCACCTGTCGAGGTGGCGTTTTCATTTGTGCTTTCCTGTACCGGCCTCTTCGCGGGCAGGCTTACACCGACTTGCTGGCCTCCTCCGGTTCAGCAGCCTGTTGCTCAGCACCTTTATCTTCTTCCTCGGTATCTTCAGCCGCCACCGGCGCCTGCATCACGTCCTGTACGGTCTGCTCATCCACCCGTGGGTCCAGTGCTGCCGACAAGGGCGAACCGGCCGCCGGCATGGCCACGTGGCCCAGCGGCGCGTCCTGCACCTGGTGCAGCCCGGTAACCGCTTTCGGCCGAATGCGCCACACCAGCACCAGGGCGAAGAACACAAAGAACGCATACAGCATCTGCGGGCCGAGCACCTTCATCAGCACGCCCGCCGCCAGTGGCCCGATGCAAGCGCCCACGCCATAGGTCACCAGCAGCATGGCTGTCAGCGACACCCGCCGCTCGCTTTCCACGTGGTCGTTGGAAAACGCCACCGCCAGCGGGTAAAGGCAGAACTGCAGCAACGAAATCAGAAAGCCGATACCAAACAGCAACTCCAGCGGCACACTGGGGAGGATCGCCAAGGGTGCAGCCGCCAGCGCCAGGCCTACTGCCACGCTGCGGATCAGCAGCGCCCGGTCATATCGGTCAGACAACCAGCCCAGCGGCCACTGCACCAGCAGGCCGGCAAAAATGCAGCTACCCATGAACAGACCGATCTGCTCGGTGGTCATCCCCTGGCTGGAAGCATACAAAGGCGCCAAACCGTAGAACGAGCCAACGATCAACCCCGAGCCCAATACCGTACTGAGCGACTGCGGCACGCGCTTGATGAAGAACTTCGGCTCCATCGGCGCCGGGCGCAAGGGCGCCGGGTGGATGCGCCGGGTCATTGCCACCGGCACCAGGCACAGGGCAAAGCACATCGCTACCAGCATCAGCAGCTCCGGGCCAAGCTCAGGGTGCACCACCAGGATCAGCTGGCCGAGCACCAGCCCCAGGTAAGAGGCAATCATGTACCCGCTGAACACCGCGCCGCGGTGCTTCACATCAGCCTGCTCGTTCAGCCAGCTCTCGATCACCATGTACTGGCACATCATCCCCAGGCCGACGATCATCCGCAGCCCGACCCAGGCCGGTAGCCAACTGGTCAGGCCATGCCCCAGCACCGCCGCACCGACGATACCGGCGCAGGTGGCATAGGCGCGAATGTGCCCTACCCGGCCAATCAGCCGGTGGCCGACCTTGCCGCCGACTGCCAGGCCAAAGTAGTTGGCCGCCATCAACGCACCCACCCACAGGCTGTCGACATGGTCGGCCGCCAGGCGCAGGGCCAGGTAGGTACTGAGCAGGCCCGAGCCGATCAACATCATCAGCGCGGCGAAATACAACGACTGAAACGGCTTCCATACATTTCGCATACGTACCGTGAAGCTCCCGGGTCAGGTGGCGGTAGGTGCTAGCAGCATAAGGGCAAATGCCGGTCAGTGCAGGCCCCCGCCAGCAAAATGCCGTGGCGGGGACGTGTCCGGTGCAGGTCGTGTCGCGATCAGGCCTGTGCCGCCAGCACCCGGCGCTCCCACGGGGTAATCTCGTCGAAGAAATCGGTCAGCTCCAAGGTCTTGCTGGCGATGTAGCCTTCGATGAACTCGCTGCCGAACAGTTCCCGTGCCAACGCGCTGCGCTTGAGCCGTTCGAGGGCGGCATGCAGGGTGCACGGCAGGCTCAGGTGCTCAGGCACTTCAAACTCGCCCTGTATGGCTGACGAAGGTTGCAGGCGCTGCTCGATGCCGTGCAGCCCCGCGGCCAGGCTGGCGGCGATGGCCAGGTAAGGGTTGGCATCGGCGCCCGGCAAACGGTTTTCGACCCGCCGCGCTGCCGGTGCACTGGCCGGAATGCGCAGGCCGGCGGCACGGTTGTCTTCGGACCAGCAGGCATTGTTTGGCGAAGCATAGGGGTGGCACAGGCGCTGATAGGAATTGACGTTGGGCGCGAACAGCGCGGTGAAGTCGGCCATGCACGCCTGCAGGCCACCGATGAAATGGTGGAAGGTGTCGGTCGGCAGGCCTTGCTCGTCGCTGAACACGTTACGCCCGCTGGTGGTCTCTACCAGGCTCTGGTGAATGTGCATGGAGCTACCCGGCGTGTGCGCCAGCGGCTTGGCCATGCACACCACGGTCAGCCCATGCTTGAGCGCCACTTCCTTGAGCAGGTGCTTGAACAGGAAGGTCTGGTCGGCCAGCACCAGCGGGTCGCCGTGCAGCAGGTTGATCTCGAACTGGCTGACGCCCATTTCGTGCATGAACGTGTCACGCGGCAGGCCAAGCGCGGCCATGCACTGGTACACCTCCTTGAAGAACGGGCGCAGGCCGTTGTTGGGCTCGACACTGAATGCCGAATGGCCGAGCTCGCGGCGGCCATCGCTGCCCACCGGTGGCAGGAACGGTTGCTGCGGGTCGCTGTTGGGGGCAAAAACAAAGAATTCGAGCTCGGTCGCCACCACTGGCGCCAACCCCAGTGCCGCGTAGCGGGCGATGACCGCCTTGAGCTGGCCACGGGTGGACAGTGCCGAGGGCCGGCCATCCAGTTCAATGGCATCGCAAATGGCCAGGGCGCGGCCGTCGCTGCTCCAGGGCAGGCGATGGACCTGGCTGGGTTCGGCCACCAGCGCCAGGTCGCCGTCGTCGCTGCCGTAGAATTTTGCCGGCGGGTAGCCGCCCATGATGCATTGCAGCAACACCCCTCGGGCCATTTGCAGGCGGCGGCCCTCAAGGAAGCCTTCGGCGGTCATCACCTTGCCGCGCGGCACGCCGTTGAGGTCGGGGGTGACGCATTCGATTTCATCGATGCCCTGGGCTCGAGCGGTGCTCATGACGCTTGTCCTTGTTGTTGTACGCTGACAACAACATAGGCTGGCGGTGTTTAAAATATCAAGCACCCTCAATCCGCAGCTGCATTGCTGCTTTGTGTAGGAGCGGCCTTGCGCCGCGAAAGGGGTGCGTAGCGCCCCCTGTGTTTCCGCGCCAACAGCTAGATTGCCGGGGCCGCTTTGCGGCCCTTTCGCGGCACAAGGCCGCCCCTACAGGGACCGTGCAAGCCTTTATTCCCGCAAGGTCATGCCATTGGCCGGCAATGGCAAAGCGGTCTTGTACCGCACCTGCTTCAAGGCAAAACTCGAGCGGATATTCGCCACACCCGGCAACCGCGTCAGGTAATCCAGAAACCGCTCCAGCGCCTGGATACTCGGCAACAACACCCGCAACAGGTAATCCGGGTCCCCCGTCATCAGGTAGCACTCCATCACCTCGGGCCGTTCGGCAATTTCTTCCTCGAAGCGGTGCAGCGACTGCTCCACCTGCTTTTCCAGGCTGACATGGATGAACACATTCACATCCAGCCCCAGCGCCTCGGGCGACAGCAAGGTCACTTGCTGGCGGATCACCCCCAGTTCCTCCATGGCCCGCACCCGGTTGAAACAGGGCGTGGGCGACAGGTTGACCGAGCGTGCCAGCTCGGCGTTGGTAATGCGGGCGTTTTCTTGCAGGCTGTTGAGAATGCCGATATCGGTACGATCGAGTTTGCGCATGAGACAAAATCACCGGTTTTTTGTGTTTATGCGGAATGTTTATCTGCACCGCTCGGCAAAGGCAATCAACTTGAGAGAAAAATTCTCCTGCCGGGCCACTAAGATGTAGATGACGCTGACCTACCAGTCACAAGCCGGTGTTCAGCGGCGGCCGCTTCAGAGCTCACAAAAACAAATACCCGAGCGAGCGTAAAAAGCATGAACGAGTACGCCCCCCTGCGTTTGCATGTGCCCGAGCCCACCGGCCGGCCAGGCTGCCAGACCGATTTTTCCTACCTGCGCCTCAACGATGCAGGTCAAGCCCGTAAACCCCCTGTGGATGTCGATGCTGCCGACACCGCCGACCTGTCCTACAGCCTGGTCCGCGTGCTCGACGAGCAAGGCGACGCCCAAGGCCCTTGGGCTGAAGACATCGACCCGCAAATCCTCCGCCAAGGCATGCGCGCCATGCTCAAGACGCGGATCTTCGACAGCCGCATGGTGGTTGCCCAGCGCCAGAAGAAGATGTCTTTCTACATGCAGAGCCTGGGCGAAGAAGCCATTGGCAGCGGCCAGGCGCTTGCGCTGAACCGCACCGACATGTGCTTCCCCACCTACCGCCAGCAAAGCATCCTGATGGCCCGTGACGTGTCGCTGGTGGAGATGATCTGCCAGCTGCTGTCCAACGAACGCGACCCGCTCAAGGGCCGCCAGTTGCCGATCATGTACTCGGTACGCGAAGCCGGCTTCTTCACCATCAGCGGCAACCTGGCGACCCAGTTCGTGCAGGCGGTCGGCTGGGCCATGGCCTCGGCGATCAAGGGCGATACCAAGATCGCTTCGGCGTGGATCGGCGACGGCGCCACGGCCGAGTCAGACTTCCACACCGCCCTCACCTTCGCCCACGTGTACCGCGCCCCGGTGATCCTCAACGTGGTCAACAACCAGTGGGCCATTTCTACCTTCCAGGCCATAGCCGGTGGCGAATCGACCACCTTCGCCGGCCGTGGCGTGGGTTGCGGCATTGCCTCGCTGCGGGTTGACGGCAACGACTTCGTCGCCGTGTACGCCGCCTCGCGCTGGGCCGCCGAACGCGCCCGCCGCGGCCTGGGCCCAAGCCTGATCGAGTGGGTCACCTACCGCGCCGGCCCGCATTCGACCTCGGACGACCCGTCCAAGTACCGCCCTGCCGATGACTGGAGCCACTTCCCGCTGGGCGACCCGATCGCCCGCCTGAAGCAGCACCTGATCAAGATCGGCCACTGGTCCGAGGAAGAACACCAGGCCACCACGGCCGAGTTCGAGGCTGCCGTGATTGCCGCGCAGAAAGAAGCCGAGCAGTACGGCACGCTGGCCAACGGTCACATCCCGAGCGCCGCCTCGATGTTCGAGGACGTGTACAAGGAAATGCCCGACCACCTGCGCCGTCAACGCCAGGAACTGGGGGTTTGAGATGAACGACCACAACAACAGCATCAACCCGGAAACCGCCATGGCCACCACTACCATGACCATGATCCAGGCCCTGCGCTCGGCCATGGATGTCATGCTTGAGCGCGACGACAATGTGGTCGTGTACGGCCAGGACGTCGGTTACTTTGGCGGCGTATTCCGCTGCACCGAAGGGCTGCAGACCAAGTACGGCAAATCCCGCGTGTTCGACGCGCCAATCTCCGAGAGCGGCATCGTCGGCACCGCCGTGGGCATGGGCGCCTACGGCCTGCGCCCGGTGGTGGAAATCCAGTTTGCCGACTACTTCTACCCCGCCTCCGACCAGATCGTCTCGGAAATGGCGCGCCTGCGTTACCGTTCGGCCGGCGAGTTCATTGCCCCGCTGACCCTGCGCATGCCCTGCGGCGGCGGCATCTATGGCGGCCAGACCCACAGCCAGAGCCCGGAAGCGATGTTCACCCAGGTGTGCGGCCTGCGCACCGTCATGCCGTCCAACCCGTATGACGCCAAGGGCCTGCTGATTGCCTCGATCGAATGCGACGACCCGGTGATTTTCCTGGAGCCCAAGCGCCTGTACAACGGCCCGTTCGACGGCCACCACGACCGCCCGGTAACCCCTTGGTCGAAGCACCCGCACAGCGCTGTGCCAGACGGCTACTACACCGTGCCGCTGGACAAGGCCGCCATTACCCGCCCGGGCAATGAAGTGACCGTGCTCACTTACGGCACCACGGTGTACGTAGCCCAGGTGGCGGCCGAGGAAAGCGGCGTCGACGCCGAAGTGATCGACCTGCGCAGCCTGTGGCCGCTGGACCTGGACACCATCGTCGAGTCGGTGAAAAAGACCGGCCGCTGTGTGGTGGTGCACGAGGCCACGCGTACCTGCGGCTTTGGTGCCGAACTGGTGTCGCTGGTGCAGGAGCACTGCTTCCACCACCTGGAGGCGCCGATCGAGCGCGTCACCGGCTGGGACACCCCCTACCCTCACGCACAGGAATGGGCTTACTTCCCAGGGCCTTCGCGGGTAGGCGCGGCATTGAAAAAGGTCATGGAGGTCTGAATGGGCACGCACGTCATCAAGATGCCGGACATTGGCGAAGGCATCGCGCAGGTCGAGTTGGTGGAATGGTTCGTCAAGGTCGGCGACATCATCGCCGAGGACCAGGTGGTGGCCGACGTCATGACCGACAAGGCGACCGTCGAAATCCCTTCGCCGGTCAGCGGCAAGGTACTGGCCCTGGGTGGCCAGCCCGGTGAAGTGATGGCGGTCGGCAGCGAGCTGATCCGCATCGAAGTGGAAGGCAGCGGCAACCATGTGGATGTGCCACAGGCCAAGCCGATGGAAGCGCCGGCGGCCCCGGTTGCAGCCAAGCCAGAACCGCAGAAAGACGTTAAACCTGCCGCGTACCAGGCGCCCGCCAACCACGAGGCTGCGCCCATCGTGCCGCGCCAGCCAGGCGACAAGCCGCTGGCTTCGCCAGCTGTGCGCAAACGCGCCCTGGATGCCGGTATCGAACTGCGTTACGTGCATGGCAGCGGCCCGGCCGGGCGCATCCTGCACGAAGACCTCGACGCCTTCATGAGCAAGCCGCAGAGCGCCGCCGGGCAAGCCCCCAATGGCTATGCCAAGCGCAGCGACAGCGAGCAGGTGCCGGTGATCGGCCTGCGCCGCAAGATCGCCCAGCGCATGCAGGACGCCAAACGCCGGGTCGCGCACTTCAGCTATGTGGAAGAAATCGACGTCACCGCCCTGGAAGCCCTGCGCCAGCAGCTCAACAGCAAGTACGGCGACAGCCGCGGCAAGCTGACCCTGCTGCCGTTCCTGGTGCGTGCCCTGGTCGTGGCGCTGCGTGACTTCCCGCAGATCAACGCCACCTATGACGACGAAGCACAGATCATCACCCGCCATGGTGCGGTGCATGTGGGCATCGCCACCCAGGGTGACAATGGCCTGATGGTGCCCGTGCTGCGTCATGCCGAAGCGGGCAGCCTGTGGGCCAATGCCGGCGAGATTTCGCGCCTGGCCAACGCTGCACGCAGCAACAAGGCCAACCGCGAGGAACTGTCGGGTTCGACCATCACCCTGACCAGCCTGGGCGCCCTCGGCGGTATCGTCAGCACACCGGTGGTCAACACCCCGGAAGTGGCGATTGTCGGCGTCAACCGCATGGTTGAGCGGCCGGTGGTGATCGACGGCCAGATCGTCGTGCGCAAGATGATGAACTTGTCCAGTTCGTTCGACCACCGCGTGGTCGATGGCATGGACGCCGCGCTGTTCATTCAGGCCGTGCGTGGCCTGCTCGAACAACCCGCCTGCCTGTTCGTGGAGTGAGCATGCAACAGACTATCCAGACTACCCTGTTGATCATCGGCGGCGGCCCTGGCGGCTACGTGGCCGCCATCCGCGCCGGCCAACTGGGCATCCCTACCGTGCTGGTAGAAGGCCAGGCGCTGGGCGGTACCTGCCTGAACATCGGCTGCATTCCCTCCAAGGCGCTGATCCATGTGGCCGAGCAGTTCCACCAGACCTCGCGCTTTGCCGGGCCGTCGGAACTGGGCATCAGCGTTGCCTCGCCGCGCCTGGACATCGGCCAGAGCGTGGCCTGGAAGGACGGCATCGTCGACCGCCTGACCACCGGTGTGGCCGCCCTGCTGAAAAAGCACGGGGTGAAGGTGATTCATGGCTGGGCGAAGGTGCTCGATGGCAAGCAGGTCGAGGTCGATGGCCAGCGTATCCAGTGCGAACACCTGTTGTTGGCCACTGGCTCCAGCAGCGTCGAACTTCCGATGCTGCCGCTGGGCGGGCCGGTGATTTCCTCGACCGAAGCCCTGGCACCGAAAGCCCTGCCGCAGCACCTGGTGGTGGTGGGCGGTGGCTATATCGGCCTGGAGCTGGGCATTGCCTACCGCAAGCTGGGCGCGCAGGTCAGCGTGGTGGAAGCGCGTGAGCGCATCCTGCCGACCTACGACAGCGAATTGACCGCCCCGGTGGCCGAGTCGTTGAAGAAGCTGGGCATCGCCCTGCACCTGGGCCACAGCGTCGAAGGCTACGAAAACGGTTGCCTGCTGGCCAACGACGGCAAGGGCGGGCAACTGCGCCTGGAAGCCGACCAGGTGCTGGTGGCGGTGGGCCGCCGGCCACGTACCAAAGGCTTCAACCTGGAATGCCTGGACCTGAAAATGAACGGCGCCGCCCTTGCCATCGACGAGCGCTGCCAGACCAGCATGCATAACGTCTGGGCCATCGGCGACGTGGCCGGCGAACCGATGCTGGCGCACCGCGCCATGGCCCAGGGTGAGATGGTGGCGGAGATCATCGCCGGCAAGGCACGCCGCTTCGAACCTGCCGCCATCGCTGCGGTGTGCTTCACCGACCCGGAAGTGGTAGTGGTCGGTAAAACCCCGGAGCAGGCCAGCCAGCAAGGGCTGGACTGCATCGTCGCGCAGTTCCCGTTTGCTGCCAACGGCCGGGCCATGAGCCTGGAATCGAAAAGCGGTTTTGTGCGCGTGGTGGCCCGCCGGGACAATCACCTGATCCTGGGCTGGCAAGCCGTTGGCGTGGCGGTTTCCGAACTGTCCACGGCGTTTGCCCAATCGCTGGAAATGGGCGCGTGCCTGGAGGATGTGGCTGGCACCATCCATGCCCACCCGACGCTGGGTGAAGCGGTACAGGAAGCAGCGTTGCGCGCCCTGGGCCACGCCCTGCATATCTGACACTGAAGCGGCCAAGGCCGATTTGGCCCGCTGCGCCGAGAGGCGCCGCGGGTCTTTTTTATGCCTGTGACGGCCCTATCGCCGGCAAGCCAGCCCCCACAGGTCACCCGCAGGTTTCAGGTGTTGTACCTGTGGGAGCTGGCTTGCCGGCGATAGGGCCAGTTCAGGTAAACCAGATCACTCGGCTATCGCATTCTTGCCGGCCGCCTTGGCCCGGTACAGCGCCTTGTCGGCACGCGCCAGCAGCGCATGCTGGTCCTCCCCTTCCTGCCATTGCACCACGCCATAGCTCATGGTCAGCCGGCAATCGCCCACCGGCTGCAGCTGCGCCATCACCTGGCGCAAGCCCGCCGCCACATCCAGCGCCTCCCCCAGCGTGGTCTGCGGCATCACGATGACAAACTCGTCGCCACCCCAGCGCGCCAACACGTCCAGTTCGCGCAGGCAGGTACGCAGGTTATCCGCCACCCGTACCAGCGCCGCATCGCCAAGGGCGTGGCCGTAGCGGTCGTTGATCGGTTTGAAATCGTCCATGTCCATGGCGATCAGCGCCAACGGCTGACGGAACCGCTGGGCCCGTTCGCACTCGGTCTGCAACGACTTCTCCAGCCGATAGCGATTGGCGATACGGGTCAACGCATCGCGCTCGGCCAGTTCACGGTTTTCGTCCAGTTGCCGCTGCAACTGCTGGTTCACCCAGGACAGCTCGCGGGTACGCTCGGCCACCTGGCACTCCAGCGACTGGTTCTTTTGTTCCAGCTGTGCCACCAGGCGCTTGCCGACGTCGATGTTGCGGTGCGCGCCGAGCATGCGCGCCACCGAACCGTCCTGGTTATGGGCGATGATGTAGCCGCTGTCTTCGATCCAGATATAACTGCCATCCTGGCAACGGCAGCGGTATTCGATGAGGTAGCGCTCGTTGCGCGCGTTTATGTAGGCCTCGAAATGCGCCATTACCCGTGGGTAGTCCTCAGGATGGATCACGCTTTCCCAGGTAAGCACCGAGTTGACCATCGAGTGGCTGGCGTAACCGAGCATGGCGTACCAGCCCGGGTTGCGATAGACGTAGCCGGTGTTGGCATTCCAGTCCCAGATGCCATCGCTGATCAACTCGAACAACGTGTGCAACTGCTGTTCACTGAAGCCGGCAGGTGCCGGCCTGGTTTCCTGACTCATGGACGCTCTCCCTGATGCCCAGCAACTGCGCTCCGGTCAAGGGGCTGCCGACAGTGGTGGTAATTGCCGCAGGCGGCAAGATAATGCCTTTGACGGGCAAGCATATGCCCCGCGTGGCGCCACCGGAATAGCACCGACGTTCTATTTTCAGCCAAGCTCAACCACGGGCGGCAGCCGGTATGGCGGGCAAGGTGTTTCGTATAAGATATCCGCACCGCCTGATTGCTGGAATTTCCCGTGCCGCTGCCGTCTTTCAAAGCTACCGACCTGGGCGCAACGCCCTCGATGTCGGAAATCATCGCCAAACACCTGCGCGAAGCGATCATCTCGGGGCAGCTTGCCGAGGGCGAACCGGTGCGTCAGGACGAAGTGGCGCAGGCGTTCAACGTCAGCAAGATCCCGGTGCGCGAAGCCCTGAAGCGCCTGGAAGCCGAAGGCCTGGTGGACTTTCAACGCAACCGTGGCGCGCTGGTTACCCGCATTTCGGAACCCGAACTTGCGCAGATGTTCGAGGTACGGGTGCTGCTGGAAGTGAAAGCGATTCGCTTGGCGATCCCGAACATGACCGAGGCACACTTTGCCCAGGCCGAAGCCATTTGCGCGGAGTTCATCGGTGAGGACGATGTCGGCCGCTGGGCCGACCTCAACTGGGCGCTGCACGCCTGCCTGTATGAACCGGCGCGGCGGCCCTACCTGATCGGCCTGATTCGCTCGATCCATGACAAGGTGGAACGCTACCTGCGCATGCAGATGAGCCTGTCAGCCGGCAAGCTGCGCGCCGATCACGAGCACCGGGATATCGTTGCCGCCTGTCGGGCGCGTGATGTAGAGCTGGCGGCGCGGCTGATCGAAGAACACATCAATGGCGTGTGCCAGAGCCTGTACGAGCACCTGCCCCATAACTGACCCAACAGGCTATCACCGCCCCTTGTAGGAGCAGCCTTGTGCTGCGAAGGGGCCAGTGCAGCCGACACATTTCCCTAGGCCTTGTCGGCCTCATCGCAGCACAAGGCTGCTCCTACACCGAAATCCCCCTTCTGGCTTCGTTTTTGCTTATCTAGATATCGTATACGAAATACCATATAAGGAATCGGCGGCACCGCTTTTCCGGCGCCACCCTGCCTACTCCTTCTTCCAATAATTACGTATCGGAGTGCAAAACCATGGCCACACCCTCTTCGGCGGCATCCGTGAATGTCGCAAGCACAGCAGACAAAGCCCCTGCGGGCATCAAGCGTGTGGTAGCTGCGGCCATGGCCGGCGCAGTCGCCGAGTGGTACGAATTCTTCCTGTATGGCACCGCTTCGGCACTGGTCTTCGGCCAGTTGTTCTTCCGCCAGACCGGCAGTGCCATGGACGGCATCATTGCCGCCTTTGCCCTCTACGCCGTGGGCTTTCTCGCCCGCCCCATCGGTGGCCTGGTGTTCGGCCACTACGGCGACAAGGTCGGCCGCAAACATTTACTGCAAATCAGCCTGATCGTGGTCGGGATAACCACCTTCCTGATGGGGTGCCTGCCCACCTTCGAGCGCATCGGCTACGCCGCACCCATCCTGCTGGTAGTGCTGCGGCTGATCCAGGGCTTTGCCTTCGGCGGCGAATGGGGCGGCGCGGTGTTGTTGGTGTCCGAGCACAGCCCGGACAACCGCCGCGGCTTCTGGGCCAGCTGGCCGCAAGCGGGCGTGCCGGCCGGCAACCTGATCGCCACCATCATCCTGCTGCTGTTGTCGTCCAACCTGAGCGAGGCGCAGTTCCTGGACTGGGGCTGGCGGGTAGCCTTCTGGTTCTCGGCCGTGGTGGTGCTGATCGGCTACTGGATCCGCACCCGGGTCGATGATGCGCCAATCTTCAAGGAAGCCCAGGCCAAGCAACAGAAGCTGGAAAGCCAACAACTGGGTGTGGTGGAAGTGGTCACCAAATACTGGCGCGAAGTGCTGATCGGCATTGGCGCACGCTTTGCGGAAAACATCCTCTACTACACCGTGGTCACCTTCTCCATCACCTACCTGAAACTGGTGGTGCACAAAGACACATCGCAGATCCTGCTGCTGATGTTCGGCGCCCACCTGCTGCACTTCTTCATGATCCCGGCAATGGGCTACCTGTCGGACATCATCGGCCGCAAGCCGGTGTACCTGATCGGCGCCGTGCTCACCGCATTCTGGGGCTTCGTCGGTTTCCCGATGATGGACACCGGCAACGACTGGCTGATCATGGCGGCCATCACCCTGGGCCTGGCCATCGAGTCCATGACCTACGCGCCCTACTCGGCGTTGATGGCCGAACTGTTCCCTACCCATGTGCGCTACACGGCGCTCTCCCTGTGCTATCAGGTCGCGCCCATCCTGGCCGGATCGCTGGCGCCACTGATCGCCGTGACCCTGCTCAAGGAATACAACAGCTCCACGCCGATCGCCTGGTACCTGGTGGGTGCGGCGGCCATTTCGATCGTGGCCGTGGCGGCTGCCAAGGAAACCCGCGGCAAATCACTGCGTGCCGTCGACGAAGAATCCAAGGCCCGTAACGCAAGCCACTGACAGCCCCACAATAACGACAACTTCGAGGTAAAGACCATGAGCAACATCTTCTCCGGCACCATGCCCGCCCTGATGACCCCGTGCACCGCCGAGCGCAAGCCAGACTTCGACGCCCTGGTGCGCAAGGGCCGCGAACTGATCGAAGCCGGCATGAGCGCCGTGGTGTACTGCGGCTCGATGGGCGACTGGCCGCTGCTGACCGAAGCCGAGCGCCAGGAAGGCGTGGCGCGCCTGGTGGGCGCCGGCATCCCGACCATTGTCGGCACCGGCGCGGTGAACACCCGTGAAGCAGTAGCGCATGCCGCCCATGCTGCCAAAGTCGGCGCTGCCGGCCTGATGGTCATCCCTCGCGTGCTCAGCCGCGGTGCCTCGCTGATCGCCCAGAAGCACCACTTCTCGGCCATCCTCGCCGCCGCACCCAAGCTGCCAGCGGTGATCTACAACAGCCCCTACTACGGCTTTGCCACCCGCGCCGACCTGTTCTTCGAACTGCGCCGCGAGTTCCCCAACCTGATCGGCTTCAAGGAGTTCGGCGGCGGTGCCGACCTGCGTTATGCCGCCGAGCACATCACCTCCAAGGATGACGACGTGACCCTGATGGTCGGCGTGGACACCCAGGTGGTGCATGGCTTCGTCAACTGCAACGCCACCGGCGCCATCACCGGTATCGGCAACGCCCTGCCGCGTGAGGTGCTGCACCTGGTCAGCCTGAGCAAGCAGGCGGCCAAGGGCGATGCCAAGGCCCGTCGCCTGGCGCGTGAACTGGAGGCGGCGCTGGCAGTGCTGTCGTCGTTCGATGAAGGCTGCGACCTGGTGCTGTACTACAAGCACCTGATGGTGCTGAACGGTGACCGCGAGTACAGCCTGCACTTCAACGAGACCGACGTGCTGACCGACGCCCAGCGCAACTACGCCGAGCAGCAGTACGCGCTGTTCCGCAGCTGGTACGCCAGCTGGTCGGCCGAGCAGAACGTCGCCTGACCTCAAGGCCGCTCCCACAGAGTGCGCCGCCAGCACTTGGCTCAAGCCAGCTGCAGCAGCGCCTCTTCCACGGCAGCCACCACCTGGTTGCCCTTGGCACCCGGCAGCCGCCACGCGGCAATGGTCATGCCCAAGGGCACCGCGCAATCGATCGGCGCAACCAGTTCGCCGCTGTCCAGGTAGCGTTGCACCAAGCTTTTGCGCCCCATCAGCACACCCGCAGCGAGCAAGGCTTGCTGCAAGGCAATCGAGTAAAGGGAAAACCCCGGCCCGCGGGCCACGAACTTGTGCCCGGGCATCACCGCCCCACTCCAAACCGCCCAGTCGTTCCAGCCCACATCGGCAATGCAACGGAGGTCGGCGAGGTCCTCGGGGGTGGTGATGTTCGCTGCCAGGGCAGGTACACACACGGGCAGCACTTCTTCCGTGGCGATCCTGCGCTGCCAGCGCTCGAGCTTTTCGGTGTAGAACAGGCACAGGTCGAACGGGCTGCGCTTCAGGTTGGGCGGCTCGTCCACCGCTGTGACCGAAATCTCGATGGGTGCCAGCAGGCGGGTCAACTCCGGCAGGCGTGGCCCGATCCACAACTGCGCCAACGCCGGGGAGGTAACGATATGCACCCGCTGTGGTGCGGCCAGGCGCCGTAGGGTGCGCGCTGCAGCTTCCACCGCGTCGAACGCTTCTGTGAACTGAACCTTCACGCTTTCGCCCAAGGGCGTCAGGCGCACACCTTTGGCGTGGCGCTCGAACAAGGCCGCGCCGTATTCGCTTTCCAGCGTCTTCACCAGCGCAGCGATGGCACCGGGGGTTACCTTGAGTTCAAGTGCAGCACGGGCAAAGCCGCCCAGACGGGCAGACGCTTCGAAGGCGCGCAAGGCATTGAGTTGCAGGGAGTGGCGGCTGGGGCTATCGAGATACACGGTTTCAGGCCTAGTTTTTTTAGGCCTACTATTCCAGAAATCTGACGTTGTGGCCAACTGTCACGCGCATTACCGTGGAGGTGCCTGGCTGGCTCCTCCCGAACACTTTCAAGGAACTCAAATGCCGTACCCCAGCGGGACCCAAGCGTTCAAGCAGGGTGCCCACAGCGCCCTGCCCTTGACCTCCGGCATCGTGCCCTTCGGCCTGATTACCGGTGTAACTGCCATCGGCATGGGCCTGTCGCCGGCCGATGCCATCGGCATGACGTTGCTGTTCTATTCCGGGTCGGCGCAGATGGTGGTGATGCAACTGATGCAGAACGCCGCCCTGCCGGTGACCATGGTAGTGACCGCACTGGTCATCAACCTGCGCTTCCTGATGTACAGCGCCAGCCTGGCCCCGCACCTGGGTCAGCTGCCACGTCGCCAGAAGTGGCCGATGGCCTACATGCTGTCCGACCAGTCCTTCGCCCTGTGCACGTTGAAGATGGGCTCAGGCGGGCTAGGGCAGCAAGCCTACCCCTACTATGCCGGCACGGCGATCACCATGTTCCTGGGTTGGAACCTCTCGGTACTGGCCGGCATGTACCTTGGCGCGGGCATCCCGGAAGACTGGTCGCTGGGCTTTGCCATCCCCCTGTCGTTCCTTGCCCTGCTGATACCCGGCATTCGCAATGCAGCCACGCTCGGCGCAGCGCTGACCGGTGGTGTGCTTGCCGTGCTGGCAGCCGACTTGCCCTACAACCTCGGCCTGCTGACGGGCGCGCTGGGCGGCATCACTGCCGGGCTGGCTATCGAGAGCTGGAAAAAGCAGCAAGCAATGCCTGAAGCCAATAGCGAACAGGAAGCATCATGAGCGAAATCACCCAATGGATAACCTTCGCCCTGATCGGCCTGGGCACCTTCGCCATCCGGCTCTCGTTCATCGAGTTGCACACGGTGCTGCGCATTCCACCGCTGTTTCGCCGCGCGCTGGCCTACGTGCCCGCCAGCGTATTGGCGGCGTTGGTATTGCCGGCGGTGGTGTTCCCGGACCGGCATGCCGGGTTCGACTGGATGAACCCGCAAATACCGGCAGCGGTACTGGCTGCACTGGTGGCGTGGCGTACGCGCAGTACCCTGCTGACGCTGGTGGTGGGCTTGGGGGTGCTGTGGGCCTTGAAGCACTGGGGGCTATGAGCAAACAGCCCTCAGGAAAAATCGGCAGGATGTTGTGCAGATAAATCGTTTGAGGTCCTTGGTCTTATTGTCCATGGTGGCAGGCTGGTAGCTATTTGCCACGCGTGGACGCAGGCGCATGACGATGCCTGCGTTGGGGGACGTTGTCAGATCCCCCCAACAATAAGAGAGGACAAGGAAATGCAATCCAACAGTTTGAAGCAAAGCCTCAAGCAGCGGCATATCACCATGATCGCGCTGGGCGGGGTGATCGGTGCAGGGCTGTTCATGGGCTCGGGCTCACTGATCGCATCGGCGGGGCCTGCGGCCATCCTGTCGTATTTCATCGGTGGCCTGGTGGTCACCCTGGTCATGTTCATGCTCGGCGAAATGGCCTGCCGCAACCCGGATGCCGGGTCGTTCTCGACCTACGCCAACACCTGGCTCGGCGATTGGGCAGGGTTTGCAGTCGGCTGGCTGTACTGGTTCAAGTCGATGATGACCATCACCCTCGAAGCCGTGCTGCTGGGCGCCATCCTGCATGACTTCCTACCCTGGCTGCCGATCTGGGCTGGCGCCTTCCTGATGCTGGTGACACTGATGGCCAGCAACGCCTACTCGGTGCGTTCGTTTGCCGAGGTGGAGTATTGGCTGGCGGCGATGAAGGTCGCCACCATCCTCATCTTCATGCTGCTAGGCATCTCGATCCTGCTTGGCCTGCACAACGACATCCCTTCGCCCGGGCTGGTCAACCTCACCGCACACGACGGTTTCATGCCCAACGGCCTGTCGCCAGTGATGGCGGGTGTCATCGTGGTGATCTTCTCGCTGGGTGGCAGTGAAATCGCCGCCGTGGCCGCAGGCGAATCGGAGAACCCGCGGCAGAACGTGATCCGCGCGATCAAGAGCGTGATCCTGCGGGTGATGCTGTTCTACGTAGGTTCGGTGTCGATCCTGATCCTGTGCCTGCCGTGGACCGACAAGGCCAACCTGGCCTCGCCCTATGTTTCGCTGTTCAGCCTGGCCGGGTTCGGTGGTGCTGCGGTGGCCATGAAACTGGTGCTGTTTGTCTCGTTCATGTCGGTGATGAACTCGTTCATGTTCTCCAACTCGCGCATGCTGTTCTCGCTGAGCCAGCGCGGGCACGCCCCCAAGCTGTTCTCGCGCACCAGCGCCAAGGGTGTGCCGATCAATGCTTTGCTGCTGAGCCTGTCGATCTGCACGATGATCCTGACCGTGCACTTTGTCAGTGCCGGCGACCTGTTCATGACCTTGGCCAAAAGTACCGGCAGCCTTGTGATGGTCGTGTGGATCTTCATCATCATCGCCCACGTGGCCATGCGCTGGAAAACCCGTCACGAAGCAGTCGACCCCAACGCCTTCCGCGCCTGGCTGTTCCCGTACGCCAATATCGTTGCGCTGTTGGCCTTGCTGGCAGTAATCGGCACCCAGGCGTTCGAACCGGCGTCGCGCTTCCAGTTCTGGTTCACGGTACTGACGGTAATGCTGGTTGTGGCGGGGTATTTCCTGATGCGCCAGCGGACGGCAATGGCTGCAAAGGGGGCGGAGGCATGATGGCAGAGGCAAGAAATGGCGTCCCAGGCAGGAATTGAACCTGCAACCTTCCCCTTAGGAGGGGGATGCTCTATCCAATTGAGCTACTGAGACGCTACGACCGGCAGCGAGCGCTGCACAGCGGGACGGCCAGCATGTTAACCAGCATGCTGGCGTTTGTCATGCACCTACCGGGCTTTTTCGCGTAATCCTTTTCTGGCACTGCTAAACCTGTGGCAGCACACCTTCAGCGTGAAGTAGCCCGAACAGGGTTGCGACCGCTGCCTCCAGGGTTGTGGAGTTGTCCAGCACATGCACCGAAGGGTCGGGCAGTGCCTGCAAGCGGGCACTGCGCGCCAGGCGCTGCTCGACTTCTTCGGCGGTTTCACGGCCACGGGCCAGCAAGCGCTGGCGCAGCACCTCGGGCTTGACCTCGACCAGCACTGCCAGCAGGTCCGGGTAACGCTGGCGCGCTTCGGCCAGGTAGGCCCGCGAGCCGTTCACCAGCACTGCCCTGCCCGCCGCCAACCACTCGTCCACCTGCTGCGGGATGCCATAGTCCAGGCCGTTGGCGCGCCAGTGCATGGCGAATCCGCCCTGCGCACGCAGGGCCTCGAACTGCTCGGGTGTAACCCCATGGGCGGCTTCACCCTTGGCTTCGGCCGAACGGGTAATCACGCGGCGGGCAATTTCTACCCCGGCTGCCGCCAGTCGCTCACGTGCAGCGTCGATCAGGGAATCTTTCCCCGAACCCGACGGTCCTATCAGAAATATCAACCGCCCTGTCCCTGATCGACGGTCGCTTGCGTCATGTTGCATAGCCACTATGCTCTATGAAGGGAAACCGACGCATTCTAGGTGTTTTCCTGGTCTTTTGCTGCGTTTTACCAGTTTTTGACGGCAAAAGTCTGACGGTTAGGCAAGCCGGAGCATGTAAAACTTTTCAAACCAGTGCTCATTTCTGATAATTGGTACTGGCAGAAAGCCTTTATCCGGCTCACTATTTGTCACAGAATTGACGCCAAGGAAACGGCGACCATAAGGCAAGATGAGCATCCATTTTTACTGACGGTTGAACATTTTGTCGTCGCCACGGTCGTATTTCCACCCCGTGCGGCCAATTTGAGAACCGCTTCCCCTGAACCAAAATCTGGTCAATTTATATGCGCCCATTGAAACAGGCTATTTATTCAAGCCGCACCGCTGACAAATTTGTCGTCCGCCTGCCAGACGGGATGCGTGAGCGCATTGCCGAGGTAGCGCGCAACCATCACCGCAGCATGAACTCCGAGATTATCGCGCGCCTGGAACAGAGCCTTATCCAGGAAGGTGCGTTGGGTGACGAGCTGAGCATGCGCCTGGACAGCCCTGAGCTGTCCCTGCATGAGCGCGAGTTGCTGCAACGCTTCCGCCAACTGTCCCACCGCCAGCAGAACGCCCTGGTCGCCCTCATCGCTCACGATGTGGAAATGGCCGCCGACGCCTCCTGAGGTTTGCAGCGAACATGAAAAAGCCAGCGTAAGCTGGCTTTTTTGTGGGTGCCTGTCTGGCCGGGTTGCAGCCCCTGTGGGAGCGGCCTTGTGTCGCGAAAGGGCTGCATAGCAGCCCCAGAAATCTGTGCATTGCTGCTGATGCCCCGGGGCTGCTTCGCAGCCCTTTCGCGACACAAGGCCGCTCCCACAGGGCCGCGCAACTGCAAGAAAAGGGGTTTACAGCAAGAACAGCGTAGCCAGACCAAGGAAGATGAAGAAGCCGCCACTGTCGGTCACGGCAGTGATCATCACGCTCGCCCCCATCGCCGGGTCGCGCCCCAGGCGGGCCAAGGTCATCGGGATAAGCACACCCATCAGCGCCGCCAGTAACAGGTTCAAGGTCATCGCTGCGGTCATCACCACCCCCAGTGACCAGCTGCCATACAGCCAGAAAGCCACTGCACCAATCACTCCGCCCCAAACCAGGCCGTTGATCAGCGACACCGCCAACTCCTTGCGCATCAGGCGGCTGGTATTGCCAGGCGACACCTGGTCCAGCGCCATGGCGCGGACGATCATGGTGATGGTCTGGTTACCCGAGTTGCCGCCAATACCCGCAACGATCGGCATCAACGCAGCCAACGCCACCAGCTTTTCGATCGACCCCTCGAACACCCCGATTACTCGCGAAGCAAGGAAGGCAGTAATCAGGTTGATCGCCAGCCATGCCCAACGGTTGCGGAACGAGCGCCAGACCGAGGCAAAGATATCTTCCTCTTCACGCAAACCCGCCATGTTGAGGACTTCGCTCTCGCTCTCCTCACGGATCAGGTCGACCATCTCGTCAATGGTCAAGCGGCCAATCAGGCGCTCGCTCTTGTCTACTACAGGGGCCGATACCAGGTCATAACGCTCGAACGCTTGCGCTGCATCATAGGCATCTTCCTCGGGCTGGAAGGACACCGGGTCGGTCGCCATGACCTCCGCTACCTTCTTTTCCGGGTCGTTGACCAGCAAACGCTTGATCGGCAGTACCCCTTTCAGGATGCCGTCATAGTCGACCACAAACAGTTTGTCGGTGTGGTTGGGCAGCTCTTTCAGGCGGCGCAGGTAACGCAGCACCACTTCCAGGCTGACGTCTTCGCGGATGGTGACCATCTCGAAGTCCATCAGCGCACCGACCTGCTCCTCGTCATAGCTCAGCGCCGAGCGCACACGCTCGCGTTGCTGGCCATCAAGGGTTTCCATCAGCTCGTGAACAACGTCGCGCGGCAGCTCAGGGGCCAGGTCGGCCAGCTCGTCGGCGTCCATTTCCTTGGCAGCGGCCAACAGCTCGTGATCGTCCATGTCGGCGATCAACGATTGGCGAACCGAGTCGGAAACTTCCAGCAGGATGTCGCCATCGCGATCCGAGCGCACCAGCTGCCAGACCGTCAGGCGGTCTTCCAGGGGCAAGGCTTCGAGGATGTAGGCGATGTCGGCGGGGTGCAGGTCATCGAGCTTGCGCTGCAGTTCGACGAGGTTCTGCCGGTGGACCAGGTTTTCGACCAGGTCGTTGTGCGCGCCTTCCTGGCGGTGGGTGAGGTCTTCGACCACACGCTGGCGCTGCAGCAGTTCGACCACCTGGGCCAGGCGATCCTGCAGGCTTTCTTGCGCTTTTTTTACTTCTACTTCAGTCATAGGCGAACTCCACTCCCAGCAGCGGAGCACGCCGGGAGAATCAATCGGTCAGATCTTTCTGTATGAATCGTGTTAGCGAGTAACTACTGGGTAAGTCCATGGTGGTTTTCCACAAGCCCCGGCGGGGCTGACGGGCGCAATCATACACTGCTAAAGCTGTCAGATCGCTTAAATTTTTGGCCAGAACAATCGTTTGCGCGATAAAGGTGGGACAACGCTTGAAGCTATCAGTGCGACGGCGGCTTTGGCATTTAAAGCACATTTGTTGTGTGCGTAGATGTGTTTGCCGTGCCTGATCGTATTGGGCGCCGCGCAGCGGCCCCAAGCTACACCACAAACATTACAGAAGAGCTTAGATCGACATGGCCAACAATTCAGTGGCGCAGAAAAACAAAAAGCCCGCTCAATTGAGCGGGCTTCTTGATGGGGTATGGCGGACTCAGCAGGATTCGAACCTGCGACCGCTCGGTTCGTAGCCGAGTACTCTATCCAGCTGAGCTATGAGTCCGTGGTGGTAGTTTTAGACCAGATTACCACTGGCTGACCGAACTGACTTTGCAAGCAAAGCCACTTCAAAAAAGTGGCGGACTCAGCAGGATTCGAACCTGCGACCGCTCGGTTCGTAGCCGAGTACTCTATCCAGCTGAGCTATGAGTCCGCGATTGGCAGTTTTAAACCAGTTACCGCTGGTTGACTGAAGCAGCTGTGCAAGCAAAGCCACTTCAAGAAAGTGGCGGACTCAGCAGGATTCGAACCTGCGACCGCTCGGTTCGTAGCCGAGTACTCTATCCAGCTGAGCTATGAGTCCGCGATTGGTAGTTTTAGACCAGTTACCACTGGTTGATTGAAGCAGCCTTGCAAACAAAGCCACTTCAAAAGTGGCGGACTCAGCAGGATTCGAACCTGCGACCGCTCGGTTCGTAGCCGAGTACTCTATCCAGCTGAGCTATGAGTCCGTGTCTTGCCGCGCATTATAGGTCGCTGAAACATTTTTGCAAGAACGTTTTCGTTTAAAAACAACTACTTAGCGTTCCTACCGTTTACAGCGCCCTACGCAAATAATGGCGGTGAAGGGGGGATTCGAACCCCCGATACCCTTATGAGGTATACTCCCTTAGCAGGGGAGCGCCTTCGGCCACTCGGCCACCTCACCGCAACACGAGGCGAATATTAAAGAACCTCTTTCACCTTTGCAACCCTTTTTTTGAAAAAAACTTCAAAAGAATTAAAGGCTTGGCTCTTCATCCTTCTCCTTCTTGATCCGCAGGTAGATTTCCTCGCGGTGAACAGCCACTTCTTTCGGGGCGCTGACGCCAATACGCACCTGGTTGCCTTTCACGCCAAGCACCGTCACGGTGATCTCGCCGTCTCCAATGATCAGGCTCTCGGCGCACCGACGAGTCAGAATCAACATAGCTTTCTCCTTACGCAAACATTCAGGGGTAACAGTCTTTGGTATCAGGGCCTGGCCGTGGACGACGACCAGGCCCCGGTTACTCGCCACACAGGGCAGGACAGGGCCTGCGTGGCGAGCAGAAACGCGAAGGGCGCGGCAAGCCGCGCCCTTCCTGGCTGCGCCTTACTCGCCCTGTCGAACAGGGGCGTCGAGTTCGAACGCGGTATGCAACGCGCGCACGGCCAGCTCCAGGTACTTCTCTTCGATCACGACCGATACCTTGATCTCGGAGGTGGAGATCATCTGGATGTTGATGCTCTCCTTGGCCAGGGCTTCGAACATGCGGCTGGCAACACCGGCGTGCGAACGCATGCCGACGCCAACGATCGAGACCTTGGCGATCTTGGTGTCGCCGATCACTTCACGGGCACCGATTTCACGGGCAGTGTTTTCCAGCACGCTCTGCGCCTTCTCGTACTCGTTGCGGTGTACGGTGAAGGTGAAGTCGGTGGTGTTATCGTGGGCAACGTTCTGCACGATCATGTCGACTTCGATGTTCGAAGCGCTGATCGGGCCGAGGATCTTGAAGGCCACGCCCGGGGTGTCCGGCACGCCGCGAATGGTCAGCTTGGCTTCATCACGGTTGAAGGCGATACCGGAAATGATCGGCTGTTCCATGGATTCCTCTTCATCAATGGTAATGAGGGTACCTGGACCCTCCTTGAAACTGTGCAGCACGCGCAGCGGAACGTTGTACTTGCCGGCGAACTCCACCGAACGGATCTGCAGCACCTTGGAACCGAGGCTGGCCATTTCCAGCATCTCTTCGAAGGTGATCTTCTCCAGGCGACGGGCCTGTGGCACAACGCGCGGGTCGGTGGTGTAGACGCCATCGACGTCGGTGTAGATCTGGCACTCGTCAGCCTTCAGCGCCGCCGCCAGGGCCACGCCGGTGGTGTCGGAGCCGCCACGGCCCAGGGTGGTGATGCTGCCGTGCTCGTCGACACCCTGGAAGCCTGCTACCACGACCACGCGGCCTTCCTTGAGGTCGGCACGAATCTTCTGGTCGTCGATCTGCAGGATGCGCGCCTTGTTGTGCGAGCTGTCGGTGAGGATGCGCACCTGGTTGCCGGTGTAGGACACCGCTGGCACACCACGCTTGATCAAGGCCATGGTCAGCAGGGCAATGGTGACCTGCTCACCGGTCGACACGATCACGTCCAGTTCACGCGGAACCGGCTGATCGGTGATCTGCTTGGCCAGGTCGATCAGGCGATTGGTTTCACCGCTCATGGCCGACAGCACAACCACCAGGTCGTCGCCCGCTTCACGGTGTTTCTTGACCTTTTCGGCTACCTGCTCGATCCGCTCGATGGAACCGACAGAGGTGCCGCCAAATTTCTGTACGATCAACGCCATTTCAATGGTGCCTCAGCCCATACAGGGCCCCAAAAAACAATCCAACATGAAGAGGCCGGCGACTAGACCGCCGGCCCCTTCATCTCAAAGTCCCTGCTCTGCGAATGGCACGGCCAGCGCCAGGGCCTGGTCCAGTGCAGCGACGTCGACGCCACCACCCTGGGCCATGTCCGGACGGCCACCGCCCTTGCCACCCACCGCCGCAGCGGCTTGTTTCATCAGATCGCCAGCCTTGAGTTGGCTGGAGAGGTCCTTGGTCACGCCGGCCACCAGCACGACCTTGCCCTCATGCTCGCTGCCCAGCAGGATCACTGCGTGGCCGAGCTTGTTCTTCAACTGATCGACCAGGGCCAGCAAGGCCTTGCCATCCTGCCCATCCAGGCGGGCGGCGAGGACCTTGGCACCCTTGACCTCAACAGCCGCGTTGGAGAGATCGTCCCCGGCGGCGCTGGCGGCCTTGGCCTGCAGCTGTTCCAGCTGCTTCTCCAGCTGACGGTTGCGCTCCAGCACAGCCGACAACTTGTCGATCAGGTTGTCGCGGTTACCCTTGACCAGTTGCGCGGCTTCCTTGACCTGCTCTTCGGCAGCGTTCAGGTAGGCCAGCGCTGCTGCACCGGTAACCGCTTCGATACGGCGCACACCAGAGGCCACGCCGCCTTCGCTGATGATCTTGAACAGGCTGATGTCACCGGTGCGCTTGGCGTGGATACCGCCGCACAGCTCTACCGAGAAATCACCCCCCATGCTCAGCACACGCACGGTGTCGCCGTACTTCTCGCCGAACAGCGCCATGGCACCTTTGGCCTTGGCGGTTTCGATGTCGGTCAGTTCGGTTTCAACGGCAGTGTTCTTGCGCACTTCGCGGTTGACGATGTCTTCCAGTTGCTTGATCTGCTCTGGCTTCACCGCTTCGAAGTGGCTGAAGTCGAAACGCAGGCGCTGGCTGTCGACCAGCGAGCCTTTCTGCTGTACGTGTTCGCCCAGCACCTGGCGCAGCGCTTCGTGCAGCAGGTGGGTGGCGGAGTGGTTCAGCGAGGTGGCGTGTTGCACGTCGGCATCGACTTTGGCCTCGACCGGCGAACCGATCACCAGTGCACCGCTGGCAACCACGCCGTGGTGCAGGAAGGCACCGCCAGTCTTGGTGGTGTCGCGCACGTCGAAGCGCGCAGCGCCGGCCTGCAGGAAGCCGGTGTCACCCACCTGGCCACCGGATTCGGCATAGAACGGCGTGCGGTCGAGCACGACCACGCCCTGCTCGCCTTCACCCAGTTGGTCGACGGCCTGGCCGTCTTTGTACAGGGCGATGATCTTGCCCTGGCCTTCAGTGGCGTCGTAGCCGAGGAACTCGGTAGCGGCGTCAACCTTGACCACGCTGTTGTAGTCCATGCCGAAGGCGCTGGCGGAACGTGCACGCTCACGCTGGGCGTCCATTTCGCGCTCGAAGCCGGCCTCGTCGATGGTCAGCTCGCGCTCACGGGCGATGTCGGCTGTCAGGTCCATCGGGAAGCCGTAGGTGTCATACAGTTTGAACACCACGTCGCCCGGCACCACGTCGCCTTTCAGCTGGGCCAGGTCCTGCTCGAGGATGCGCAGGCCTTGTTCCAGGGTCTTGGCGAACTGTTCTTCTTCGGCCTTCAGCACGCGCTCGATGTGCGCTTGCTGGCTCTTCAGTTCAGGGAAGGCCTCGCCCATTTCCGCGGCCAGCGCGGCAACGATCTGGTAGAAGAAGCTGCCCTTCGCGCCCAGCTTGTTGCCGTGGCGGCAGGCACGACGAATGATACGGCGCAGCACATAGCCACGGCCTTCGTTGGACGGCAGCACACCGTCGGCAATCAGGAAACCGCACGAGCGAATATGGTCGGCGACTACTTTCAGCGACGCCTGGCCATCATTGCTGCAACCGATGGCCTTGGCCGCCGCCGCCAGCAGGTTCTGGAACAGGTCGATCTCGTAGTTCGAGTGCACGTGCTGCAGCACGGCACTGACGCGTTCCAGGCCCATGCCGGTGTCCACCGACGGCGCTGGCAGCGGGTGCAGCACGCCATCGGCGGTGCGGTTGAACTGCATGAAGACGTTGTTCCAGATCTCGATGTAGCGGTCGCCGTCTTCTTCTGGCGAGCCGGGTGGGCCGCCCCAGATGTCTGCGCCGTGGTCGTAGAAAATTTCGGTGCACGGGCCGCACGGGCCAGTGTCACCCATAGTCCAGAAGTTGTCGGAGGCGTAAGGGGCACCTTTGTTGTCGCCGATGCGTACCATGCGCTCGGCCGGCACGCCCACTTCCTTGGTCCAGATGTCGTAGGCTTCATCGTCAGTGGCGTAGACGGTGACCCAGAGCTTTTCCTTGGGCAGGTTCAGCCATTGCTCCGAGGTCAGGAAGGTCCAGGCGAAGGTGATCGCGTCGCGCTTGAAATAGTCACCGAAGCTGAAGTTACCCAGCATTTCGAAGAACGTATGGTGACGCGCGGTGTAACCGACGTTTTCCAGGTCGTTGTGCTTACCACCGGCGCGCACGCACTTCTGGCTGCTGACCGCACGGGTGTAGGCACGCTTCTCCGCACCGAGGAAACAGTCTTTGAACTGGTTCATGCCGGCATTGGTGAACAGCAGGGTTGGGTCGTTGTTCGGGATCAGCGAACTGGAGGCGACTCGGGTGTGTCCCTGCTCTTCGAAGAAGCGAAGGAAGGCTTCACGGATTTCTGCGCTTTTCATAGGTTCTTCCACGGAAACGGCGGCCCTGTTGGGCAAACGCGTCGACGAAACGACGGCAAAGGGCCGCATTATATCGGTCCTGCAATCTCGATGCAGTGTGTTTATACGATAGAAACCATCGTTTGGACGGTTTTTCGGGCTATGCAAACGAAAATGACATGACCGGATGCTAAATCCTGTCTTTCGCCACTGGCAAGCCAATTACCGCCGATGGGGAGGGAAAATGGAACAGGCGGTGAATTAAAAGAGTTTCATGGGGAAACAAGGATCCAATTCATACTGACAGGGCCCCATCGCCGGCAAGCCAGCTCCCACAGGATAACCACAGGCCTTGCTGTCATGCGGTCCCTGTGGGAGCTGGCTTGCCGGCGATAGGGCCAGAGCAAAAAGACAGGCAATCAGCCCAGCCGCTGACCGGAATCCGGCACGATCAGGATGCCGGCCCGCAAGCCATTCCTCACCTTTGGGTTGGGGAAGATGATGCGCGCCCCCTCCTCCTCGACCACCCAGCGCGTCTCGGCCAGGTCTTCGGCCAGCAGGTAACCCTTGCTCAGTTCGGAAAAATTCTCGATGTCCGCCGGCAGGTGCAGGTGGAAGCTGTCACTGTGCTTGATGATTTCGCGAGAAACGCTGAACAGTTGCAGGCCATCCAGCGAGCCTTCGCCCTCTGGCTCGGTCGCCTCGATAATGCGGATCAGCCGCTCTTCCAGCTTGTCGAGGTTGACCTGCTCGTTCTGGCCAAAAGGGCGGGCCTTGCCCAGTTCCAGGGTGAAGGCTTCGGCCTCCAGCTGTTCGTAGGTAAAGGCACTAAAGGTGATGGAGGACTTGCTCTGCAGCAGCACCGCTTCCATGCCGGCCGCCGCCAGGCGCGCCAGTTCGCGACGGGAGTGCTTGCGCCCCTCTTTATAAGGGTACAAGGCGAATTGCTCGATCTTCGAACCGCGGATGGCGGTATGCAGGTCGTAATGCAGGCGGCTGCGCCCCGGCTTGCTGAAGAATACCCGGGCAAACTGTTCCAGCTCGGCGGCACGCAAGGCCTCGAAACCACTGGAAAGCTCATGGCGGCCGTTGAACAGCCGGTTGATGTCCTGCTCGATGAAGCGCTCGCCTTTGCGGATCGCCGCCGGGTTGCCAAACAGGAACAGCAGCCGTGCCTTGGGTTTGATCTTGCCGTTGGCCACGCCGTGCAGCAGCCGTTCGAGCAATTCGATCGGCGCCGTTTCGTTGCCATGAATGCCGGCAGACAACAGCAAGTCCAACCCGCAATCTTCGTTTTCGGCCGGGCGCACTTCCAGCGCGCCCTCCCCCAGCCAGCGCAAACGCGCGCCCTTGGGTGTCACTTGGGTCTTCTCGGCCGGCTCGTGATCGGTGAGGGTCAGCTCAAGCAATTTGCCAAGGGCGAGCATAGAGGCTTCCTTAGTGGTGGTGGCCGCAGTCGGGGCCATGGACGTGATCGTCGTCTTCGCCAACCTCGGCCGGCTCCATTTCCAGCTGCAGGCTGACCAGGTTGGTGGCCATCGGGCGCAGCAACAGGTTGGCGTATTCGGTGTCGTCTTCGTCAACGTCCACACCGATCAGCAGCTGGCCACGGCCGTCCTGCTGAATCCACACTTCCTTGCCTTGCCACACCACGGCAAAGCGAGTGCAGGAGGTTTCCAGCTGGGTGCCGTCTTCATCTTCGAGGATCAGGCGCAGGGCGTCGGTCATTGCAAAGTCTCTCTTCAAGGTTGGCGTTGGAACGGGTATACCGAGCCCAACTTCAGGATCTGGGTCAATTCGTCCAGTGCAGTACGGCATTCCATCAGCAGTTGCGGGTCGGCCAGGTCCGCTTCGCCCAGGCGATCGCGGTAATGCTTGTCGACCCACTGCACCAGGGTGTCGTACAGCGGGGCGGTCATGATAACGCCTTGGTTGACCGCCGCCAGTTCCGATTCCTTCAACGCCACGCGCAAACGCAGGCAAGCCGGGCCACCGCCGTTCTGCATGCTTTGTTTGAGGTCAAATACCTTGACCTCCTTCACCGGGCCACCCTGGCTGGTCAGCTGGCCCAGGTAGGCCCAGACCCGCTCGTTGTTGCGGCACTCTTCGGGCACCACCAGCAGCATGGAGCCGTCATCGCGGCTGAGCAGCTGGCTGTTGAACAGGTAGGAGCGCACGGCATCCTCTACCGCCACCGCTGCCCGCGGCACACAGATGGCCTGGAAGTTGCCACCCTTGCTGGCCAGTTTAGCTCGCAGCTGACCAAGCACCGCGTCAGTCTCAAGGAATGCATCCTCGTGGTAGAACAGCACCTCGCCGTTACCCACCGAAATCACATCGTTGTGGAACACGCCCTGATCGATCACAGCCGGGTTCTGTTGAGCGTAGACCACCCCACCTTCACTCAACCCATGCAGCCGGGCCACGGCCTGCGAGGGCCTCCAGGGTTTGCCGGGCCGGGTACTTTTGCGGTGCAGGGTAACGGCTGTCGAAGGCACTGCGGCCATACACGAAGAACTCCACGCCGGCGTCGCCATAGGCACGGCAGAAGCGCGTGTGGTTGGCAGCGCCCTCGTCACCGAACTGTGCCACGGCAGGCAATGCTTCGTGGTGGGCAAAGTGTTTCTCGTTGTTGAACATGGCGCCCAGCACACGGCTGGTGGTCGGGTGCTCGATGCTGCGGTGGTACTTGCAGTTCAGGTTGGCGGCAGTGAAGTGCACGCGGCCATCTGCAGTGTCGGCACTGGGGCTGACCGTGGCGGCGTTGGCCACCCACATGCTCGACGCCGAGCAGCTGGCCACCAGCAGCGGCATGGCTTCTTTCGCAGCACGCTGGATTACCTCGGCATCGCTGCCGCCAAAGCCCAGGCGGCGCAGTGCGGCCACATCCGGGCGCTCTTGCGGCGCCAGCACGCCCTGCTTGAAGCCCATGTCGGCCAGCGCTTTCATTTTCGCCAGGCCTTGGCGCGCGGCTTCGCGCGGGCTGGAACGTTGCTGGCTGTTGCTCTGCGAAGCCACGTTGCCGTAAGACAGGCCGCCATAGTTGTGGGTCGGCCCCACCAGGCCATCAAAATTCACTTCATAGGATTTCATCGGCTAGGCTCCGTGACCTGTTGTTATAGGGTGACGCCCGGCGTCAGGGTCGCCGGCAAGGCAAGGCTGGCGGTCTCCAGCGAAGCCACGGGGTAAGCGCAGTAGTCGGCCGCGTAATAGGCACTGGCGCGATGGTTGCCACTGGCACCCACGCCACCGAACGGCGCGCTGCTGGCGGCGCCGGTCAGTTGCTTGTTCCAGTTGACGATGCCGGCGCGGCTGCGCAGCCAGAAGTACTGGTAGCGGGCCCGCGAGTCGGACAGCAAGCCGGCGGCCAGGCCGTACTGGGTGTTGTTGGCTTCATCGATGGCAGCATCGAAGTCGGCATAACGGATTACTTGCAGCAGCGGGCCGAAAAACTCTTCGTCCCGGCGCTCGGCCACGCCCGTGACATCGACAATGCCCGGGGTCAGCAGCGCGGCATCGGCCTGCGGCTGGGTCATTTCCAGCAGCTTCACGCCACCTTTGGCGGCCAGTTCGGCCTGAGCCGCAATCAGCGCCCGCGCCGCCTGCAACGAAATGACCGAACCCATGAACGGCGCCGGCTGTTCATCGAACGCACCCACCGTGATGGTTTTGCACACCTCGACCAGGCGCGCGATCAGCAAATCCCCCCAGGCGCCTTGCGGTACCAGCAGGCGCCGCGCGCAGGTGCAACGCTGGCCGGCAGAGATGAACGCCGACTGGATGATGGTATACACCGCAGCGTCGAGGTCCTTGACCTCGTCTACCACGAGCGGGTTGTTGCCCCCCATTTCCAGGGCCAGGATCTTGTCCGGGCGACCGGCGAACTGCTGGTGCAGCAGGTTGCCGGTGCGGCTGGAGCCGGTGAAGAACAGCCCATCGATCCCCGGGTTGGCGGCCAGCGCCACACCGGTTTCGCGTGCACCCTGCACCAGGTTCAGCACGCCCGTCGGCAGGCCGGCGGCGATCCAGCAGTTGACCGTCAGCTCGGCGACCTTGGGTGTCAGCTCGCTGGGCTTGAACACCACGCAGTTACCTGCCAGCAGCGCCGGCACGATATGGCCGTTGGGCAAGTGGCCGGGGAAGTTGTAGGGGCCGAACACCGCCACCACGCCATGGGGCTTGTGCCGCAGCACAGCCGTGGCGTCCGCCAGCGGGCCGCTCTTTTCCCCGGTGCGCTCGCGGTAGCTTTGTACCGAGATCGCCACCTTGTTGATCATGCTGGTGACTTCGGTCGCCGACTCCCACAGGGGTTTGCCGGTTTCCTCACCGATGCACTGGGCCAACGCTTCGGCGTGCTTTTTCAGCTGCTCGGCGAACTTCTCCAGCACGTCGATGCGCGCTTCCAGGCTCAGTTGAGCCCATGCCGGAAAAGTCTGGCGCGCGGCGCGCACGGCGGCGTCCACCTGGCTGGCGGCAGCGCCCTGCCCTTGCCAGACGACAGCCTGGGTTACCGGGTTCAGCGACTGCAGGGGTTCGCCCTGCCCCGCCAGCCAATTGCCTGCGATGTAATGCGTGGTCATTTACTGGGCCTCCCGGCTGGCCGACAGCGGCACGGCGCGCACATTGTCGCCGGCGCCCATGCGCAGGCGCTTGGCGGTCAATGGGTCGACCACCAGGGTACCGGCGGCCAGCCGCGCAGGCGCAGCTGTGATGCGGCAATCGTCGCGTTTGCGGTTGTGGATGATGTAAGGGGTGGCGTCATCGCCTGGCGTGCCTACCGCCAGCACCAAGGTCTGGCTCTCGCGCACGGCGCGGATCTTGGCGGTGTCGCATTCGATGGCAGGGCCTGCATCGAAGATGTCGACATACCCCTGGTAGTTGAAGCCTTCCTGCTTGAGCATGGCCAGGGCCGGCTCGGTGTCGACGTGCACGCGGCCGATAACGTCGCGCGCCGCCTCGGACAAGAAACAGGTGTACAGCGGGAACTTGGGCATCAGCTCGGCGATGAACGACTTGTTGCCAACGCCGGTCAGGTAGTCCGCCTGGCTGAACTCCATCTTGAAAAAATGCCGGCCGAGGCTTTCCCAGAACGGCGAGCGGCCCTGCTCGTCGGACATGCCGCGCATTTCGGCGATGATCTTCTTGCCGAACAGCTCCGGGAACTCGGCAATGAACAGCATGCGCGCACGCGATAGCAGGCGGCCATTGAGCCCGGAGCGGTAGTCGCTGCGCAGGAACAGCGAGCACAGCTCGGAGTTGCCGGTCAGGTCATTGGCGAGGAACAGGGTGGGGATTTCGCGATAGATCTTCAGCTCCTGCGAGGCGCTGACGGTGAGGCCGACCCGGTAGTTGTACCAAGGCTCACGCAGGCCGACGGCGCCGGCGATGGCACTGATGCCAACCACCAGGCCTTCGTCGTTTTCCAGCACGAACAGGTAATCGGTATCACCACGCTCGGCTTCGCCACGGAAGCTCTTTTCTGCCCAGCCAACGCGGTGCCCCAGGCGCTCTTCGTTGGCCGGCAGCGTGGTCAGCCCGGTGGTGCCGGTGCTGCGTGCCAATTCGATCAACGCAGGCAAATCGCTGCTGCGTACAGGACGAACGATCATGCTATCTCCTTGTGCGGCGGCGGCGGCCGGCGCAAAACTCTTCTAACGCATCAATCCCGAAACGTCTGCTACCAGACCTCAGACTGCGACCAGGCGCACGCTGCCACCCTCGCCCACACCCAGCGCGTCGGCCGCAGCCACGCTCAGGCTGACCGGCTTGCCGGGTACCCAGTCGAGGTCCAGCAGCACCGCGCGGTAGTCCTGCAACTGGCCATTGCACACCAGGTACGGGCGCCCACCCTTGGCCGGGGCTTGCTCGACGAGCACCGGCACTGCCCGGCTCTGGGCGATCGAGCGAATGCCCGAGGTGCGCGCATGCAGGGTCGGGCCGCCGTCGAAGATGTCGATGTAGTGCTCGGTTTCAAAGCCTTCGCGCATGAGGATGTCGAAGGTGATCTGTGCACGCGGGTGCACCTGGCCCATGGCTTCCTGCGCCTCATCGGGCAGCAGCGGCACATAGATGGGGTAGTGCGGCATCAGTTCGGCGAGAAAGGTACGGCTTTTAAGGCCACACAGGCGCTCGGCGTCGGAGTAGTTGAGGTCGAAGAAATTGCGGCCGATGGCATCCCAGAACGGCGACTCGCCATTTTCGTCGCTGTAGCCGACGATTTCGGTCACTACCGAGTCGGCGAAACGCTCCGGGTGCGACGCCATGAACAACAGGCGACCGCGCGAATTGAGCTCGGCCCAGCCACTGTTCACCAGCTCGGGCAATACATAAAAGCTGGTCAGCAGGCTGTTGCCGGTCAGGTCATGACACAGCGACAGCACGTGGATCTTGTTGTGGATCTTCAGCTCGCGCGAGGCGTGCACGAAGGTTTCGTTACGAAAACTGTAGAACGGCTCGGAGTAGCCAGCCGAAGCGACAATGGCCGAACAGCCGGCCAGCTTGCCGGTCTCGCTGTCTTCGAGCACAAAAAAGTAGCTTTCCTCGCCGTTGAAGCTGACCTCGGCGGCGAAGGAAGTCTCGGAAGCGGCGATCTTGTCGCCCAGGCGAGCAGCGTCGTCCGGCAGCGAGGTGACACCAATGGGGCTGTCTGCAGCCATGCGCTGCACTTCGTTCAGATCAGCCATTTGCGCGGGGCGCATCACCAGCATGGTGTCACTCCTTTGGAATACGGGCCGCTCACGGCGGCACGGAAAAACGGCAGGTGCACAGGCACCTGCACTGGAATCGGGTATCGCCGGCCAGGCCCTGCAATGGCCCGGGCCGGCGACGGGACCGCAGGCGGGTCAGCCTTTGGTCAGCGTGGCCACAGCGCGCTCGAAGCGGTCCAGGCCTTCATCGATGTCGGCGTCTTCAACCACCAGGCTTGGCGCAAAACGCACCACATCCGGGCCGGCCTGCAGCACCATCACGCCTTCTTTCTCGGCGGCATTGAGCACGTCCTTGGCCTTGCCTTGCCAGGCCTCGGTCAGTACGCAGCCGAGCAGCAGGCCGACACCACGCACCTGGGTGAACAGGTTGTACTTCTGGCCGATCTGCTCCAGGCGGACCTTGAAGCGCTCATGCTTGGCCTTGATGCCGGCCAGGGTTTCCGGGGTGTTGACCACATCCAGCACCGCGCAGGCTACGACGCAGCCCAGCGGGTTGCCGCCGTAGGTGGTGCCGTGGGTGCCGACGGCCAGGTGCTTGGCCAGTTCGGTGGTGGTCAGCATGGCGCCGATCGGGAAGCCACCGCCCAGGCTCTTGGCGCTGGTCAGGATGTCTGGCGTGACGCCGTAGTGCTGGTAGGCATACAGCGAACCGGTACGGCCCACGCCGGTCTGCACTTCGTCGAAGATCAGCAGGGCGTTGTGCTCGTCGCACAGCTTGCGCGCGCCTTCCAGGTAGGCCAGGTCGGCCGGCACCACACCGCTTTCGCCCTGGATCGGTTCGATCACCACGGCGCAGGTCTTGTCGGAAATCTGTGCCTTCAGCGCTTCCAGGTCGTTGTACGGCACGTGGCTGATGCCGGTGATCTTCGGGCCGAAGCCGTCGGAGTACTTCGGCTGGCCACCGACGCTGACGGTGAACAGGGTGCGGCCGTGGAAGCTGTTCACGGTGGCGATGATTTCGTGCTTTTCCGGGCCGAAGCGGTCATGGGCGACGCGACGGGCCAGCTTGAAGGCGGCCTCGTTGGCCTCGGCGCCGGAGTTGCAGAAGAACGCCCGGTCGGCAAAGGTGGCGTCCACCAGCTTGTGGGCCAGGCGCAGGGCCGGCTCGTTGGTGAACACGTTGGACACGTGCCAGAGGGTGTTGGCCTGGTCGGTCAGGGCCTTGACCAGTGCCGGGTGGCAGTGGCCCAGGGCGTTTACCGCGATGCCACCGGCAAAGTCGATCAGCTCGCGACCCGACTGGTCCCACACACGGGAACCCTCGCCTCGCACAGGAATGAAGGCCGCCGGAGAATAGTTGGGAACCATGACCTGGTCGAAATCGGCACGTTGCACCGGGGCTTGCTCAACGGACATCTGAGTCTCCTGAAGAGGAACGCTGGCCTGGAAGTGGGCGAGCGATGGGGGGATTGTAAGGACTGATCCGCGCCTGTCCTTGCGGCCAAGCGACAACTTGTTACAGCGCAAAACCCAGTTTTGACAAGGCTTTCGGCAATGCGACAAACACTGTCGCAATCGCGCAGTGTACGGGAGAGAGGAAGCTGGGTGAACGGGTGTTCACATAGGTTTGTGGGAGACGGGGATGTTCGGCGATGTTGATGTGTTGCCTATGAGATCGAGCGCCGCGCGGGCGGCGCTCGATTTCCGCCGCACCATCACCCCCAAGGCATACACCCTGAACCAACCGAGATCTCAGCCTTTTTCGGCAGGTGCCGAACTCAGTTCGAACGGGCTGCTGCTACGCCGCTGGTTGCGGTCTTCCCGTGGCGTGGCGCCAAAGAAGTTGCGATAGGCACTGGAAAAATGCGGCCCCGAGGAAAAGCCACAGGACAAGCCAATCTGGATGATCGACTTGCTGGTCTGCATCAGCATCTGCCGTGCCTTGTTCAGCCGCAGCTCCAGGTAGTACTGGCTCGGCACGCGGTTCAGGTACTGCTTGAAGATGCGCTCCAGCTGCCGACGCGACACGCACACATGCTGGGCGATCTCGTCGGTGGTCAGCGGCTCTTCGATGTTGGCTTCCATCAACAGCACCGCCTGGGTCAGCTTGGGATGGCTCGAACCCAGGCGGTTTTGCAGCGGAATGCGCTGACGCTCACCACCCTCACGGATGCGCTCCACCACCAGTTCTTCCGACACTGCGCCCGCCAGCTCCGCGCCATGATCGCGGGCCAGCACTGCCAGCAGCAGGTCGGCCACGGCAATACCGCCACAGGCAGTCAGGCGATCACGGTCCCAGTCGAAAAGGTGACTGGTGGCAATGACTTTGGGGAAGCGCTCGGCAAAATCGTCCTGCCAGCGCCAGTGCACCGCAGCCCGGTAACCGTCGAGCAGGCCCAACATCGCCAGCGGGTAAACACCGGCCGCCAGGCCGCCAATCATGCAGCCACTGCGCGCCAGCTGCTTGAGCGCAGTCGACAAGGTAGCCCCTACCGCCGCAGGCGGCTCGTCAGCAACCAGGAACAGCTTGTGGCAACCCTCCAGGCGGCCGGCCCACGGCTCGCCCGGCAGGCGCCAACCACCCTCTTGCGCAGGCTCTGCCTGCAAGAAAGCCAGTTCGTAGACCACATCCGGGTGCACCCGCTGCGCCACCTGCAACACTTCCTCGGCCAGCGCCAGGGTCAAGGGCCTGGTGCCGGGCCAGATGAGAAAACCGATTCGCTGGGTGGTCATAGGGTACGGTCCGAAACCTGAGATCGTTCGAGTCTGTGCGCCGGGTCAGGCTGCGCTCGCAGCGCAGCATGCCCTATTCTGGTGCAAAAATGCAGCTTTTACTTCAAGCTGCCGGAAAGGAACTGCTTCAGGCGCTCCGACTGCGGATTGGCCAGTACTTCGCGTGGGCAGCCGGTTTCTTCCACCAGGCCTTTGTGCAGGAACACCAGCTGGTTGGACACCTCGCGGGCAAAGCCCATTTCGTGGGTAACCACCACCATGGTCCGGCCTTCCTGAGCCAGTGCCTGCATGACCTTGAGCACATCGCCCACCAGTTCGGGGTCGAGCGCCGAGGTCGGCTCGTCGAACAGCATAACCTCTGGCTCCATGGCCAGGGCCCGTGCAATTGCCACACGTTGTTGCTCACCTCCCGACATATGGCCGGGGAAGGCGTCCTTACGGTGGGCGACGCCCACCTTGGCCAGGTAATGCTCGGCCTTTTCCAGGGCTTCCTTCTTGTTCACGCCCAATACGTGCACCGGCGCTTCGATGATGTTTTCCAGCGCGGTCATGTGCGACCACAGGTTGAAGTGCTGGAACACCATCGACAGGCGCGAGCGCATACGCTGCAACTGGCGCGGGTCGGCAGCCTTCAGCGCACCGTCCTTGCCGGCGACCAGCTTGAGTTCTTCGTTGTTGAGCAGGATCTTGCCGGCGTGCGGCTGCTCCAGCAGGTTGATGCAGCGCAGGAAGGTCGACTTGCCCGAGCCACTGGAGCCGATGATGCTGATGACGTCGCCGGCCTTGGCCGCCAGGGACACGCCCTTGAGCACTTCATGGCTGCCGTAGCGCTTGTGCAGGTCTTGGACTTCGAGTTTGTACATGCTGTCGATTCTCACAAAGCGGTCAGTGCTTGCGCGGCGCCAGGTAGCCGAGCCAGCGGCGTTCGGCCATCTTGAACAGGCGCACCAGGATGAAGGTCAGGCACAGGTAGAACACGCCCGCCGTGATATAGGCCTCGAAAGGCAGGTAGTACTGGGCATTGACCGTGCGTGCGGCGCCAGTGATGTCGATCAGGGTAACGATCGACGCCAGGCTGGTGGTCTGCAGCATCATGATCACTTCGTTGCTGTACTGCGGCAGTGCCCGCCGCAGGGCCGAAGGCAGCAGGATGCGCCGGTACATTTTCATGCGCGACATGCCCATGGCCTTGGCCGCCTCGATCTCGCCATGGGGCGTGGCCTTGAGGCTGCCGGCGATGATTTCTGCGGTATAGGCACTGGTGTTGATACCGAACGCCAGGCAGGCGCAGAAAGTGGCACTGGACAGCAGCGGCCAGAGGAAGCTTTCGCGCACCGCCTCGAACTGCGCCAGGCCGTAGTAGATCAGGAACAGCTGCACCAGCATTGGCGTGCCGCGGATCACGTAGGTGTAGAGCCACGCCACGAGGTTGATCGCAGGCTGCTTGGACACGCGCATCAGGCCCAGCGGGATAGCCGCCAACAGGCCGAAGAACAGCGAAATCGCCAGCAGCTTGAGGGTGGTCAGCAGGCCGCCGAAATACATCGGCAACGCCTCCCAGACGACGTTGTAGTCGAAGATCATAGTTCAGCCACCTTGACGCCCACCGAGTAGCGGCGTTCGAGATACTTCAGGGCCAGCAGCGAGACGCTGGTCAGCACCAGGTACAGGGCCGCCACCGCCAGGAAGAAGGTGAAAGGCTCGCGGGTGGCATCGGCCGCCTGTTTGGCCTTGAACATCATGTCCTGCAGGCCGACGACCGAGATCAACGCGGTGGCCTTGGTCAGCACCAGCCAATTGTTGGTAAAGCCTGGAATCGCCAGGCGAATCATTTGCGGCACCTGGATACGGAAGAACACCTGGCGGCTGCTCATGCCATACGCCACGCCCGCTTCGGCCTGGCCCTTGGGAATACCGAGGAAGGCACCGCGGAAGGTTTCCGACAGGTACGCGCCAAAGATGAAGCCCAGCGTGCCGATACCCGCAACCAGCGGGTTCAGGTCGATGTAGTCGTCGTAGCCGAGCAGCGGCGCCACCCGGTTGATGATGTCTTGCCCGCCGTAGAAGATCAGCAGGATCAGGACCAGGTCCGGAATACCACGGATAACGGTGGAATACAGATCGCCCAGCCAGGCAAGCCAGCGCACCGGCGACAAGCGCAGCGCCACACCGATCAGGCCGAGCACGATGGCCAGGGCCATCGACGACAGGGCGAGCTGCAGCGTCAGCCACGCCCCGTCGAGGATGACTGCCCCGTAGCCTTTCAACATGATGAGGTCCTCGACCTAGAGAATGAAAAATGGTGCAAACCTCAGAGCCTCTGCTGTTTGCACCATTGCACAGGTGAAACCCGACGTCTTAGTTCGAGTCTGGACCGTAGATATCGAAGTTGAAGTACTTCTTCTCGATTTCTTTGTACTTGCCGTTGGCACGGATAGCGTCGATAGCCGCGTTGATGCGGTCGACGTTGGCCTTGTCACCCTTGCGCACGGCAATGCCAATGCCGTCACCGAAGTATTTGGCGTCGGTGAAGGCCGGGCCTACGAAGGCGAAGCCTTTGCCGGCATCGGTCTTGAGGAAGCCGTCTTCCAGCAGGGTGGCGTCAGCCACGGTGCCGTCAAGGCGACCGGCTGCCACGTCCAGGTAGATTTCGTTCTGGGTGCCGTAAGGCACCACGGTGGCACCTTTGGCGCCCAGCACTTCCTTGGCGAAGCGGTCGTGGATAGAGCCACGCTGCACGCCGATCTTCTTGCCTTTGAGCTCATCCAGGCTGTCGCTGACAGTGGTGCCGTCCTTCATGACCAGGCGCGCCGGGGTCAGGTAGTAGCGCTTGGTGAAGTCAACCGACTTCTTGCGGTCTTCAGTGATCGACATGGACGACAGAATGGCGTCGATCTTGCGCACTTTCAGTGCCGGGATCAGGCCGTCGAACTCTTGCTCGACCCAGGTGCACTTGGCTTTCATCTCTTCGCACAGGGCGTTGCCGATGTCGTAGTCGAAACCGGCAATGCTGCCATCGGGCTGCTTGAAGGCGAAGGGTGGGTAGGCGGCTTCGATGCCGATTTTCAGTGGTTTTTCATCGGCCTGCGACACCAGGGAAAACACGGACAGCGCCAGGGCGCCAAGCAGTGCGAGCTTCTTCATCAGGTAACTCCATCGGTACGGGGCAATACAAGGCAGGTAACAACTGCCCGATATGCGAATGGGTACAACGCGAGCCGCGCAGGGTTCGACCAAGGTCGCAGACCACGAGCGAGTGAGTGGCATTTTAGCGACAGCCCGGTAGTCGATATTTCTTCAAAGCGACAACTACTTACAGAAGCGCTTGAAACCGCTGCGGGCGATGTTGACAGCCAGTGCAAAATATGCAAAAGCGCAAGAAATAGAACCTATAGACCTAGCAATTCCTGGGCCTATTATTGGCAAAGCCTTGTACTACGGCAAGTGTAGCGTGCTGTGTTGCACAAAATGGCTACGCAAATGCACCGAAACGGGTCGGATTTGTTTCCTCGCGCCCCGAACTTGTGCGGGAGCGGTGACAGAACAGTTACCGATGAATGTCGGGTAACAATGTAGGAGCGGGCTTGCCCGCGAATGCGTCAGGTCAGAGTACAGCTTAGTCTGAACCGACGCATTCGCGGACAAGCCCGCTCCTACAAAGGGATGTTGCCTGGGACGGGAGTCAGGCCGAAGCCAGGTTCATGGCCTTGTGGGTATCGATCAAGTGCTGCACCACACCCGGGTCGGCCAGGGTCGAGATGTCGCCCAGTGCATCGTACTCACCGGTGGCAATCTTGCGCAGGATACGGCGCATGATCTTGCCCGAGCGGGTCTTTGGCAGCCCCGGTGCCCACTGGATCACGTCCGGCGAGGCAATCGGGCCGATTTCCTTGCGCACCCAGTTTTTCAGCTCCAGGCGCAGTTGCTCGCTGGCCTCGACACCGGCATTGAGCGTGACATACACATAGATGCCCTGGCCCTTGATGTCGTGCGGCACGCCAACCACCGCAGCCTCGGCCACTTTCGAATGCGCCACCATCGCGCTTTCGATTTCGGCAGTACCCATGCGGTGGCCAGACACGTTGAGCACGTCATCCACGCGACCGGTGATCCAGTAGTAGCCATCTTCGTCGCGGCGCGCGCCGTCGCCGGTGAAGTACATGCCACGGAAAGTCTTGAAGTAGGTGTCGACGAAGCGGTCGTGGTCGCCGTACAGCGAACGCGACTGGCCAGGCCAGGAATCGAGGATCACCAGGTTGCCTTCGGCCGCACCCTCGATCAGGTTACCCAGGTTGTCCACCAGCGCGGGCACCACACCAAAGAACGGACGGGTTGCCGAACCCGGCTTGAGGCCGGTGGCGCCCGGCAGCGGGCTGATCAGGATGCCGCCGGTCTCGGTCTGCCACCAGGTGTCGACGATCGGGCAACGCTCCTTGCCAACAGTCTTGTAGTACCAGTTCCAGGCTTCAGGGTTGATCGGCTCGCCCACCGAGCCCAGCAGGCGCAGGCTGGAACCGTCAGCCCCCTCAACAGCGGCCTGCCCTTCTGCCATCATCGCGCGAATGGCGGTTGGCGCGGTGTACAGGATGTTGACCTTGTGCTTGTCGACGATCTTCGAGACGCGGGTAATGTCCGGGTAGTTCGGCACGCCCTCGAACAGCAAGGTGGTGGCGCCGTTGGCCAACGGGCCGTAGACGATGTAGCTGTGGCCAGTGACCCAACCGACGTCGGCAGTGCACCAGTAGACCTCGCCGGGGCGGTAGTCGAACACCCGCTCATGGGTCAGCGCGGCATACACCAGGTAGCCGCCAGTGGTGTGCAGCACACCCTTCGGCTTGCCCGTGGAGCCGGAGGTATAAAGGATGAACAGCGCTTCTTCTGCACCCATTTCTTTTGGCGCGCAGTGGCTGGAAGCCACTTTCATCAGGTCTTCGTACCAGATGTCGCGGTGCTGGTGCCAGGCAATATCACCACCGGTGCGCTTGCACACGATGATCTTCTGCACGCTCTTGGTTTCAGGGTTGGTCAGCGCCAGGTCGACGTTGGCCTTGAGCGGGGTACGACGGCCGCCACGCACGCCTTCGTCGGCAGTAATCACCACCTTGGACTCGCAATCGATGATGCGGCCGGCCAACGCTTCAGGGGAGAAGCCACCGAACACCACCGAGTGGATCGCACCAATACGGGCGCAAGCCAGCATGGCAACCACGGCCTCGGGGATCATCGGCATGTAAATGGTCACCACGTCACCGCGGTGCACGTCCTGGCCACGCAGGGCGTTGGCAAACTTGCAGACCTGCTCGTGCAGTTCACGGTAAGTGATGTTGCGGTGTTCGGAAGGGTCGTCGCCTTCCCAGATGATGGCCAGCTGGTCGCCGCGCTCTTCAAGGTGGCGGTCCAGGCAGTTGGAGGAAACGTTCAGAGTGCCGTCGGCGAACCATTTGATATCGACGTGGTGGTCGTCAAAGGAGGTTTGCTTGACCTTGGTGAACGGTTTGATCCAGTCGATACGCTGGGCCTGCTCACGCCAGAAGCCGTCCGGGTTGATCACCGATTTCTGGTACATGGCCTTGTAGGTGGCCTCGTCGGTCAGGGTAGTGGCCGCAACCTCGGGACGAACGGGATACAGTGGAGCCGCACTCATCTGTGTTACCTCGGTGTAATAGTTGTTTTTGTATGGAACCGTTTGTAACTGTACCAGAGCGACAAAAGCCATTCGACGTTGGTAGTAATTTGGTACGCCCGTTCCGGCGAAGCGCTCTGGCTCGGGCATTACAGCCCATGGCGCGCAAAATTGGAGGGGGTTGACACAGGATTGTTACAGATTCTGTCAAAACACTTTATCAAAAGACCCACTGTTTCAACCTTGGCCACCGCCATAAAATTCACCTCGCCAGCAACGGCAAGGCGATTAACAACTGGTAACAGCCCCCACGAAGGCAAGCGTTAATCTCCATCTAATCCCGATAGTTAAAAACTAGCTGTACTCGCGGCGCCATAAGCGCCGCGTGCCCCCTCACGACCTTAGACAGGTAAATAGAAAATGAAAGCTTTACTGGTATTGGTACTTGGCAGTCTTTGCGGCGCGGCGATGGCCGGCGAAGCCAAAGATGCCGAGCAGATTCCGGTTGAACAGTACAGTTACTCGCAGCACCTGGACATTGCCCGCGTCATTTCCATGAGCGAAGTGCCCAATGTGTGCGAAGTCGTGCCAGCCCGCATGACCTACGAGGACTCCCAAGGCCAGAAGCACATTCTCGAATACCGCGTGATGGGGAACGGCTGCTCTAACGGCTGATACCTGCTGAATCGGGGGCCCTGCGGGCCCTTTCGCGGCACAAGGCCGCTCCTACAGGTATTGCGCACCCTTCAAACCCGCGCCGTACCTGTAGGAGTGGCCTTGTGCCGCGAATGGACTGCGAAGCAGTCCCAAGTTCGTTGTTCAATAATTAATCTACAGACTTGTTAAGCGAGTAATCCCTTAACTTGTTGGCAATAGTCGTGTGCGAAACACCCAATCTTTTGCCTAACGCCCGACTACTCGAAAATTCCCCCATCAAACTTTCCAGTACCGCTTTCTCAAAGCGCCCGACTATCTGCGAAAGATCCCCCTCCAGCGAAAACTCACCCAACGGTTGCCGCGCGCCATAATCCGGCAAGCGTATATGCTCGCTTTTGACCACGCCGCCTTCGCATAAAGAAACCGCCTGGAACAATACGTTTTCCAACTGCCTTACATTGCCCGGCCAATGGTATTGCCCAAGTTTTTCCATTGCCGCCGGCGCCAGGCGCGGCATGGCGCAGGCGATCTGTCGGCTGGCCTGATCGAGAAAGTGCTGCACCAGCCCCTCCAGCCCATCCATGCACTCACGCAAAGGCGGAATGTGCAGCGACAACACGTTGAGGCGGTGATAAAGGTCCTGGCGAAACTCGCCACGGGCACACAGTTCGGACAAATCCACTTGGGTCGCGCAAATCACCCGCACATCCAGGTAGACCTCTTCATCACTGCCTACCCGGCGGAAGCAGCCGTCCTGCAGAAAACGCAGCAGCTTCACCTGCAGGCGAGGGCTCATCTCCCCTACCCCATCAAGAAACAGCGTGCCGCCGGCAGTCAGCTCCAGCAGCCCCAGCTTGCCCTCGGCCCGCGCCCCTTCAAATGCCCCGGGGCCGTAACCGAACAGCTCGGTCTCGGCCATCGACTCGGGCAGGCCGGCACAATTGAGCGCCATCAGCGGCGACTGGCCGCGCGGGCTGGCCAGGTGGCAGGCGCGTGCCAGCAGCTCCTTGCCGGTGCCGGTCTCGCCTTCAATCAGCAAGGGTGCATCCAACGGTGCCATGCGCCGTGCCTCACGCACCACGGCGGCCATCACCCGCGAGCTCTGGAAGATGCTGTCAAAACCGCGCAGCTCCTGCTTGCGCACGTTGTAGATACGCTCGCCGATGCGGTCGGCCCGGTGCAGGGTGAGTACCGCGCCGGCCAATGCTTCACTGTCATCGTGTTCGGACTGCAACGGCGCGATATCGGCCAGAAACACATCGCCTTTGACCTTGATACGCATGCCGTTGATACGCGACTTGTTCGCCCGCACCAGCTCCGGCAGGTCGAAGTCTTCTACGTAGCGCGCCAGCGGCATGCCCGGCACCTCGTCCACACGCACCCCCAGCAGCTGCGCCGCCGTGCGGTTGGCGGCGACGATACTGCCGCCCATGTCGATCGACAGCACCGGGAAATCCAGCGCCCCCAGCAGCGCGTTCAGCTCCATATGCCGGCGCTCGCTGGGCATCAGCCCCACGCGCTTGACGCCGAACACGCCGGCAATCGCCTCGAACTTGGGCCGCAACGCCTGGAACTGCAAGTTGATCAGGTTCGGGCAATGCAGGTAGATGGCGTTACCGTGGTCACCGCCCACCTCGCCGCGCAGCACGTTGATGCCGTACTCCACCAGCAGGTTGAGGATGTCGCGCAGGATGCCAATACGGTTCTGGCAATGCACTTTGATACGCATGCGGGGCTCTCGAAGCGCCAATGTTTTTCAACACCGCGCAGAAAAGTCGTAAAGATAAGCTGACAAAAACAGCGTAGCCGTCAGCCAGATGCTTCGGATTTTCCGACACCTGCTCGGTTTTGTAAAATTATCGTTACGAAAGTAGGGGTAATGGCCTGGCAGCAGGCGAGCGTTCCACCGTGCAAACCGACCCTGGCGGGGATATTAATTAGGCATGTCCTGCACATAACAAGAAAAGCCCTCACCAGGAGAGCCCCATGAAACAGACGCAATACGTGGCACGCGAGCCCGATGCGCATGGTTTTATCGATTACCCGCAGCAAGAGCATGCGGTATGGAACACCCTGATCACCCGCCAGCTGAAAGTGATCGAAGGCCGCGCGTGCCAGGAATACCTGGACGGCATCGACCAGCTCAAGCTGCCCCATGACCGTGTCCCGCAACTGGGCGAGGTCAACAAGGTGCTGGGTGCCACCACCGGCTGGCAAGTTGCCCGGGTACCGGCACTGATCCCCTTCCAGACCTTCTTCGAACTGCTGGCCAGCAAGCGCTTCCCGGTCGCCACCTTCATCCGCACCCCGGAAGAGCTGGACTACCTGCAAGAGCCCGATATCTTCCACGAGATCTTCGGCCACTGCCCGCTGCTGACCAACCCGTGGTTTGCCGAGTTTACCCACACCTACGGCAAGCTCGGCCTGGCCGCGACCAAGGAACAACGCGTGTACCTGGCCCGCCTGTACTGGATGACCATCGAGTTTGGCCTGATGGAAACCCCGCAGGGCCGCAAGATCTACGGCGGCGGCATCCTCTCGTCGCCAAAAGAGACCGTCTACAGTCTGTCTGGCGAGCCTGAGCACCAGGCCTTTGACCCGATCGAGGCCATGCGTACGCCGTACCGCATCGACATCCTGCAGCCACTGTATTTCGTGCTGCCGAACATGAAGCGCCTGTTCGACCTGGCCCACGAAGACATCATGGGCATGGTCCATAAAGCCATGCAGCTGGGCCTGCACGCACCGAAGTTTCCACCCAAGGTCGCCGCCTGAGCGACCTTGCCGATAACAACTCGAACTGGAAAAACACCCCATGAATGCCTTGAACCAAGCCCATTGCGAAGCCTGCCGCGCCGATGCCCCGAAAGTCACCGACGAAGAGCTGGCCGAGCTGATTCGCGAAATCCCGGACTGGAACATCGAAGTACGTGACGGCCACATGGAGCTTGAGCGCGTATTCTTGTTCAAGAACTTCAAGCACGCCTTGGCGTTCACCAATGCCGTGGGCGAAATCGCCGAAGCCGAAGGCCACCACCCGGGGCTGCTGACCGAGTGGGGCAAGGTCACCGTGACCTGGTGGAGCCACTCGATCAAAGGCCTGCACCGCAACGACTTCATCATGTGCGCACGCACTGACAAGGTGGCGGAAACGGCTGAAGGCCGTAAGTAAGCACTGAAAAATGGGGCCCGGCGGCCCCATTTTTTATGGGAAAAATGTGCGCTGTTCGCCCGCAAAGCCGACAAGCGACCGGTAAAAAAACCAAACTGTCATCCAGACTTGTGTATCCTGCCCCAGCTTTGCGAAGCTTCAACCGCGCCTGGCGCAGACTTTTCACTCACACTTGCGAGGAACGACGAGATGCACGAAATCCCGAATCTTCCCTTCCCAAGCCTGAACCCAGAAGAGCCATCCGTGACCGTTCACGCCGAACCGGCAGCTGCCGTCGAGCAGGATGGTGACGATCAATCCAGCGCTGACCAGGAATAACTGCGCATCCCCGACTGTGTGAAAACGGCTGACCTGCGGGCTACCCCCGTCATCACGTTTTCACACCGTCCTGAACACACGTAGGTCCCCATGCCCGACTCACCGCGCCCCCTTGCGGTTACCCTGCAAGTCGTCTCCATCGTCCTCTTCACTTTCATTGGCTACCTGAACATCGGCATTCCACTGGCCGTGTTGCCCGGCAATGTGCATAACGACCTGGGTTTCAGCGCCGTGATCGCCGGCCTGGTGATCAGCGTACAGTACCTCGCCACCCTGCTCAGCCGCCCTACCGCCAGCCGCATCATCGACAACCATGGCAGCAAGAAGGCCGTCATGTACGGCCTTGTCGGCTGCGGGCTTAGCGGGGTGTTCATGCTGGCTTGCGCCTTCCTCACCCACCTGCCCTGGCTGAGCCTGGCCTGCCTGCTGGTCGGCCGCCTGGTACTGGGCAGCGCCGAAAGCCTGGTGGGCTCGGGCGCGATTGGCTGGGGTATTGGCCGGGTGGGCGCCCAGAACACCGCCAAGGTCATCTCCTGGAACGGCATCGCCAGCTATGGCGCACTGGCCATCGGCGCGCCGCTGGGGGTGCTGATGGTCAAGGGCCTGGGGCTGTGGAGCATGGGCGTAAGCATCATCCTGCTGTGCGTGCTCGGCCTGCTGCTGGCCTGGCCCAAGCAGGCTGCACCCATCGTCAGCGGTGTACGCCTGCCGTTCCTGCGGGTGCTGGGCAAGGTGTTCCCGCATGGCTCGGGGCTGGCGCTGGGTTCGATCGGCTTTGGCACCATCGCCACCTTCATCACCTTGTACTACGCCAGCCGAGGCTGGGCCGACGCAGCGTTGACCCTGAGCCTGTTCGGCGCCAGTTTCATCAGTGCGCGGTTGCTGTTCGGCAACCTGATCAACCGCATCGGTGGCTTCAGGGTGGCGATTGCCTGCCTGTCGGTGGAAACACTCGGGCTGCTGATGTTGTGGCTGGCCCCCAGTGCCGAACTGGCATTGGCGGGTGCAGCACTGAGCGGGTTTGGCTTCTCGCTGGTGTTCCCGGCGCTGGGCGTGGAGGCGGTGAACCAGGTGTCGGCGGCCAACCGCGGCGCGGCGGTGGGGGCATATTCGTTGTTCATCGACTTGTCGCTGGGGGTGACCGGGCCTCTGGTGGGCGCGGTGGCGGCGGGGTTCGGGTTTGCTTCGATGTTTCTGTTTGCGGCGGCTGCCGCGGCTTGCGGGCTGGTGTTGAGCCTGTATTTGTACAGGCAGGCGCGGCGCAGCCGCAGCCTCTAAAAAGCGGGGGCGCTTTGCGCCCCTTTCGCGGCACAAGGCCGCTCCTACAGAGGGCACGCTATTCCTTGTAGAAGCGGCCTTGTGCCGCGATGGGCTGCAAAGCAGCCCCGGGATGTTGAAGGGTTAACGCTGGGCGTACTGCAACACCACTTCCAGCGGGTGGCGCATCTTCCGCTCGGTCATGCGCTTGACCTTGCTACGGCACGAGTAGCCCGTCGCCAGCGGCTCGCCTTCCTTGTCCAGTTTGGTCGCCCAGCTTTGCTCGAAGATGGTCCGCGACGCTTCCTGGTTACGCGCCTCGTGCCCGTAGGTACCGGACATACCGCAGCACCCCGTCGCCTCGGTCACCAGCTTCAGGCCCAGGCGGGCAAACACCTGCTCCCACTGCTTGGTACTGGCCGGTACGTTGGTCTTCTCGGTGCAGTGCGCCATCAGGCGGAAGTTGCCCGGCGCGGTCGGCGCCTGCTCGGGCAGCACATCCATCAGCCACTCCTGCGGCAACAGCACCTTCGGGCAACCGTCCAGCCCCGGCACTTTCTGGTATTCCTGGCGATACACCAGGGTCATCGCCGGGTCCAGGCCCACCAGCGGCACGCCACAGTCGGCCAGGGCCTTGAGCTGGGTGGCGTTGCGGATCGCCGCCTTGGCGAATGCACCGAGGAAGCCCTGCACATGCAGCGGCTTGCCGTTGGCACTGTACGGTGCCAGGAACACCCGATGACCGAGGCGATGGGCCAGGTCGATGAAGGCCGACAGCAGCGGCGTTTCGAAATAGCGGGTAAAGGCGTCCTGCACCAGCACGATGCTGCGTTCGCGCTGGGCCGGGGTCAGTTCACGCAGGGCCGGCACGCTGGCCACGCCAACGCGGCAGCGGGTCAGGGTAGCCTGGAAGTTGAAACGGCTGATCAGCGGGCTGTCGACCATGCCGACCTTGTCGGCCAGCAACCTGGTTACCCACTTCGAGCCCATCACCGCGTTGTAAAGCCCTGGCGCGTGGGCCAGGTACGGAATGCTGAACTCCAGCGAGCCGATCAGATAGTCACGCAGCGGGCGCTGATAGCGGCCGTGGTACAACTCAAGGAAGCGTGAACGGAAGTCCGGCACGTTGACCTTGATCGGGCACTGCCCGGCGCACGACTTGCAGGCCAGGCAACCGGCCATGGCGTCGTACACTTCATGGGAGAAATCTTCCTGCCCCTGGCTGCGCGCGCGGTTGTTACGCAGGCGCGCTGGCAGGCCCTTGAGCCAGGACACTTTGTTCCGCGCCGCGGCCAGCACGTCGATGTTTGCCTCGCCCTGCAGGCGCAGCCATTCGCGCATCAACGAAGCACGGCCCTTGGGCGAATGCTGGCGTTCGCGGGTAGCCTTCCACGACGGGCACATGGCGTCATTAGGGTCGTAGTTGTAGCAGGCGCCGTTGCCGTTGCAATGCACGGCACTGGGGAAGTCCTGCCACACGCGTTCGTCGATGGTGCGGTCGAGGTCGCCACGCAGGGTCACGCCATCGACCGGGGTCAGGCCCTCGGCACTGCCCGGTGGCGTACAGATCTTGCCCGGGTTGAGCTGGTTGTGCGGGTCAAAGGCACCCTTCAAGCGCTGCAACGCCGGGTACAGCTCGCCAAAGTACTCCGGCACGTATTCCGAGCGCAGGCCTTTGCCGTGCTCGCCCCACAGCAAACCGCCGTAGCTTTTGGTCAGCGCCGCCACCGCATCGGAAATCGGCTTGACCAGTGCAGCCTGCGCGGGGTCTTTCATGTCCAGCGCCGGGCGCACGTGCAGCACACCAGCATCTACGTGGCCGAACATGCCGTAGGCCAGGCCGTAGCCATCGAGCAACGCACGGAAGTCGGCGATGTAATCGGCCAACTGCTCCGGCGGCACTGCGGTGTCTTCGACGAACGGCTGCGGGCGCACCTCGCCCTCGACGTTACCCAGCAAGCCCACCGAGCGCTTGCGCATGACGTACACGCGGGTGACCGCCTCGGCGCCTTCGGCCAAGGTATGCCCCAGGCGCTCGACACTGGTGTCCACCTGCAAGTGCTGGACAAAAGCCTGCACCCGGGCGTTGACCTCGGCCGGCTCGTCGCCACAGAACTCCACCAGGTTGATGCCCAGGGTCGGGCGTTCCGGGTCGGCCGGGAAGTACTCGGCAACGCTGTGCCAGACGATGTCTTTCATCGCCAGCATCAACACCTTGGAGTCGACGGTCTCGATCGACAGCGGCTTGTGCGCCATCAGCGCATTGGCGTCGCGCAGGGCATCCATGAAGCTGGTGTAGCGCACGTTGACCAGCACCGCATACTTGGGGATCGGCAGCACATTGAGCTTGGCTTCGACCACGTAGCCCAGCGAGCCTTCGGCGCCACACAGCACGCTGTTGAGGTTGAAACGGCCCTGCTCGTCGCGCAGGTGCGCCAGGTCGTAGCCGGTCAGGCAACGGTTGAGCTTGGGGAAGGTGGTTTCGATCAGCTCGGCCTGGGTTTCCTGAATGTCGCGGGCCATGCGGTACACCTCGCCGACCCGGCCGGGCGCGGCGCAGGCCTGCTCCAGCGCGGCATCGTCGATCGGCAGGCTGTGCAGGCGCTCGCCGCCAAGCAGCACGCTGTGCAGCTCCAGGACGTGATCGCGGGTCTTGCCATAGGTGCAGCTGCCCTGGCCGCTGGCGTCGGTGTTGATCATGCCGCCGACGGTGGCGCGGTTGGAGGTGGACAGCTCGGGCGCAAAGAACAGGCCGTGCGGCTTGAGCGCGGCATTGAGCTGGTCCTTGACCGTACCGGCCTGCACCCGCACCCAGCGCTCCTCAACGTTGATTTCGAGGATTTTGTTCATGTGCCGCGACAGGTCGACGACGATGCCGTCGGTCAACGACTGGCCGTTGGTGCCGGTGCCACCGCCGCGCGGGGTCAGCTTGACGTCCTGGAAGCGCGCCTCACCCATCAGCGTGGCAACCCGCGCCACATCGTCGGCGTCCAGCGGGAACACGGCGGCCTGGGGCAAGCGCTGGTAGATCGAGTTATCGGTGGCCAGCACGGTACGGGTGCCATAGTCGGCACTGATCTGGCCACGGAAGCCGCTGTTGCGCAGGGCTTCAAGGAATTCGGGGTAGTTGGCGCTTGGTGCAACGGTCGGCAGCTGGGCGATCATCGAAGGATGGCCTCTTGATATTGGCTAATTCACGGGATTCCTGTCACCCCGGCATAGGTGATGCCATGCAGGGGTGACGTATAGGCCAATGTTCCTGTAGTTTCGCTTCAGGGGCAAACGGATAATCCTGCCGCTATCAATGACTTTTATGAATGAATTACCGCCACCTGACACCCTCCATGTCGCTACTGCTGGCATTCGAAGCCGCTGCCCGGCATGAAAGCTACACCCGCGCCGCTGCCGAGCTGTCACTGACCCAAAGCGCGGTCAGCCGCCAGGTGCAGGCGCTGGAACAGCAACTGGGCCTGACCCTGTTCCGCCGCGAAGGCCGCCAGGTACAGCTGACTGATGTCGGCCGTTTGTACCAACGCGAGCTCAGCGAGGCACTGGGGCGCATCCGCAGCGCCACCCTGCAGGCGCTGGCCTATCAGTCGGGGGTGGGCACCTTGCGCCTGGCCACCCTGCCCACCTTCGGTTCGAAATGGCTGCTGCCGCGCCTGCATGCGTTCTACAGCGCCCACCCGGGCATGCTGGTGCACATTCATTCACGCATCGAAGCCATCAACTTCGACACCAGCGAAATCGATGCCGCCATCGGTGTGGCCAGCCACGACCTGCCGGGGCTGATCTGCCATCGCCTGCATGCCGAGGAACTGGTGGTGATCCTGCCGCCGGAGGCCGGCGCGGACAGCCAGGGCTGGACCCCGGCAAGAATCAGTGAAGAGGTGCTGTTGAATGTGGCCAACAACCCGCATGCCTGGGGCGAGTGGTTTTCGCACCATGGCCTGCCACACCGGTCGATGCGCCTGGGGCCGAGCTTCGGCTGACCTCGCACCTGATTCAGGCTGTGCGGGCCGGGATCGGTATCGGGCTGGTGCCGCGCATTCTGGTAGAGGAAGAGTTGGCCAAGGCAGAGCTGTACAGCCCCGGGGGGGCGTTTGCCAGCCAGCGTAGTTATTACCTGATCTACCCGCCCAGGAATGAGGCCTTGCCGTCGTTGCGGGCATTCAGGAGCTGGTTGCTGGAACAGATCTGATAGCTTCTTTGCCTGTGCCGGCCTCTTCGCAGCACAAGGCTGCTCCTACAAATTGAACGCCTGTAGGAGCAGCCTTGTGCTGCGAAGAGGCCGGCACAGGCAATAAAAAACCCCAAGCCGGTCACCTGGCTTGGGGTTTTTGCATACTGCCTTGGGTCACTTACTTGGCTACGGTACCCGCAGCCCCACCGGCATTCATCCTGCGGCGCGGCTTGACCATGTAGATGACGAACATCGCAAACAGCCACACCGGGATCGCGTACACCGAAACCTGAATACCCGGGATCATCAGCATGATGCCAAGGATCAGCACCACGAAGGCCAGCACCACGTAGTTGCCGTAGGGGTACCACAGCGCCTTGAACAGCGGCTTCTGGCCGGTACGGTTCAGGTGCTGACGGAACTTCAGGTGCGAGTAGCTGATCATCGCCCAGTTGATCACCAGGGTGGCCACTACCAGCGACATCAGCAGCTCCAGGGCATTCTGAGGCATCAGGTAGTTGAGCAGCACGGCGACAAAGGTAACGGCAGCCGACACCAGGATCGCACGCACTGGCACGCCACGCTTGTCGACCTTGGCCAGCGACGCCGGGGCATCGCCCTGCTCGGCCATGCCCAGCAGCATGCGGGCGTTGCAGTAGGTGCCGCTGTTGTACACCGACAGCGCAGCGGTCAGTACCACGAAGTTCAGCAGGTGCGCAGCCACGTCACTGCCCAGCAGCGAGAACACCTGCACGAACGGGCTGCTGCCGTAGCTGCCACCCGAGGCATCGATGCTGGCGACCAGGTTGTCCCAAGGGGTCAGCGACAGCAGTACCACCAAGGCACCGACATAGAAGATCAGAATGCGGTAGATAACCTGGTTGATCGCCTTGGGGATCACGGTCTTCGGCTTGTCGGCCTCGGCAGCGGTGAAGCCGAGCATTTCAAGGCCACCGAAGGAGAACATGATAAAGGCCAAGGCCATTACCAGCCCGCTGACACCGTTCGGGAAGAAACCGCCATGCGACCACAGGTTGGCGATGGTGGCGTCTGGGCCACCGCTGCCACTGGTGAGCAGGTAGGCACCCAGGCCAATCATGCTGACGATGGCCACGACCTTGATGATGGCAAACCAGAATTCAGCTTCGCCGAAGAACTTCACGTTCATCAGGTTGATGGCGTTGATCAGCACGAAGAACGCCGCCGCAGTAACCCAGGTAGGGATCTCCGGCCACCAGTAGTGAACATACTTGCCAACCGCCGAAAGCTCCGACATGCCCACCAGGATGTACAGCACCCAGCAGTTCCAGCCCGACAGGAAGCCGGCGAAACCACCCCAGTAAGTGTGGGCGAAATGGCTGAACGAGCCAGCTACCGGCTCTTCGACAATCATTTCGCCAAGCTGGCGCATGATCATGAAGGCGATGAAGCCGCAAATGGCGTAGCCAAGGATCATTGACGGGCCGGCGGATTTCATCACGCCTGCCGAGCCGAGGAACAGGCCGGTACCAATCGCACCACCAAGGGCGATCAACTGGATGTGGCGGTTCTTCAGGCCCCGCTTGAGCTCGCCTGAATGCATGTTTTGTCCACTCATGAACGAAGTCACCTGCATTGTTTTTATCTGTGACGGAATCGGACCCACCGCGCTCGTGGCGCAGCGGAATGGGCAAGGTGGTTACCTTGGGTTTCTTGACCTCAGGTGCCGCCGAGGCGGGTCAACCAGGCGTGATCAAGAGTGCGCGGTACGCAAAAGGGTCACAGGTAAAACGCGGCGCACTGTATACCCCTGCAAACGCGCAGGCGTCAACGCGTTGCGTATTTCCATCTGGAAAAAACGCAGCGATCCTGTGGTGTGGGCCTTGAAAGGCGGAGTGATCGGCGTACATGGCGCCTCCATTTGTTGTTTTGTCAGCCCGGCTCTGTGGACGGGCTCTTGCACACGGCAATGGCGGCTATAACACCGTGGGGACGGGGGTTTGGGCAAGGGTGAGCCGGGTGGGGACGGCTACTTTTGCCCATCGGCGGCGGCAAGGTTTGTTTACAAGATTGGGCTTGATCTGAAATACGGACTGAAAACGGCTACATTCGTACAGATTTCTTTACAGTGCGGTTCAAGAACTTGCCAGTCGTCAGAAAAGTTCTTTTTGTTCAATATCTTGGGGCCGCCCTGCGGCCCGTTCGCGGCACAAGGCCGCTCCTACAACGACCTGCATTCACACGATCCCTGTAGGAGCGGCCTTGCGCCGCGAAAGGGCCGCAAGGCGGCCCCAAAATCTCACAGGCATAAAAAAACCAGCCCGAAGACTGGTTTTTCGTTACTGCTCAGGCCGATCAGCCACGCGGCTTGCCGCGCCACGGCCTGCCGGTTTGTCACCTTCAGGCTTGCTTGGGCGCTTGCGCATATCGCTTGGGCGCTCGGCCACCGTGCTGCCACGGTTAGGTTTACGCGGGGCCTCTTCACGCGGCTGACGCGCCGGGCGCTCGCCGGTGGCGGCACCTTCGTGAGCCGGGCGCAGGTTGCGCACGCGCTCGCCACGGCCCAGCGGGCGGGTCGACTTGCGCTGCAGGCGCTCCATCTTGTCCTTGGCCTTGAGCTTCATGGCAGGCAGCGCCACTGGCTGCAGGCCCACTTCAGCGGCCAGGATGTCGATTTCGCCCTGGGTCATTTCACGCCAGCGGCCCATCGGCAGGTCGGAGTTGAGGAACACCGGGCCGAAACGCACGCGCTTCAGGCGGCTGACCACCATGCCCTGGGACTCCCACAGGCGACGCACCTCACGGTTACGCCCTTCCATCACCACGCAGTGGTACCAGTGGTTGAAGCCTTCGCCACCCGGGGCCTTCTGGATGTCGGTGAACTTGGCCGGGCCGTCTTCCAGCATCACGCCGGCTTTCAGGCGCTCGATCATCTCGTCATCGACTTCACCACGCACACGTACCGCGTACTCACGGTCCATCTCGTAGGACGGGTGCATCAGGCGGTTGGCCAGCTCACCGTCAGTGGTGAACAGCAGCAAGCCGGTGGTGTTGATGTCGAGGCGGCCGATGTTGATCCAGCGGCCCTCTTTTGGCCGTGGCAGGCGGTCGAACACGGTCGGGCGGCCTTCCGGGTCGTCACGGGTGCAGATTTCACCATCGGGCTTGTTGTACATGATCACCCGGCGGGTGGCCTCGGCGGCCTCTTCGCGCTTGATCAGCTTGCCGTCGACGGCAATGGCGTCGTGCAGGTCGACGCGCTGGCCAAGGGTGGCTGCGACGCCGTTGACCTTGATGCGGCCCTGGCTGATCCAGGCCTCGACGTCACGGCGCGAGCCCACGCCAATACGCGCCAGCACTTTCTGCAGCTTTTCGCCGGATGGCGGGGTGATTTCGGTCTCTTGCAGGTCTTGCTCACTCATCTGGGCACCTCCCGGTGTAGGAATGAAAACAGGTTCTTGGCGACGAACGCGCCAAAAGGCCGCGCATCATACGCGGTTCTTCGGGCGAACGCACTGGAGGGTAGAGGGTTTTGCAAAGATGGGGAGAGGTTTCAGCCTAATGGTCCTGTGTTGATCACACTGGCCCTATTGCCGGCAAGCCAGCTCCCACAGGGATATCACTGGGTTAAAAAACTGTGCATGACTTGTGGGAGCTGGCTTGCCGGCGATAAGGCCAGTACAGGCAACAAATGAATCAGGGCTGCAACTTGCCTTCTTCCTCCACCGAGACCTCAGGCTCATCCTCGCGCAAGTCATCAAAATCGGTCTTCAGCCCCTCTTCCATGGCGTCCAGTTCCACCAGCAAGCTACGGAAGCTGGTTTCGTCCTTAGGCTCTGCAACCTCTTCGTCTCCAAGGCTGGCATCTGCCAACGCCTGCAAGTGCGCCGGCACTGGCGCATCATCCGGGTCGAGCAGCGGCTCCGGTTCCATTTCACGCAGCTCGGCAAGGGCCGGCAGCTCATCCAGGCTCTTGAGGTTGAAATGGTCGAGAAACGCCTTGGTGGTAGCAAACATCGCGGGCCGCCCGGGCACTTCGCGGTAGCCGACCACGCGGATCCACTCGCGCTCGACCATGGTCCGGATGATGTTGCTGTTCACCGCCACGCCCCGGACGTCTTCAATCTCGCCACGGGTGATGGGCTGGCGGTAGGCGATCAGGGCCAGGGTTTCGAGCAACGCGCGCGAATAACGCTGCGGGCGTTCTTCCCACAGGCGCCCGACCCAGGGCGCATAGTCCTCGCGGATTTGCAGGCGGTAGCCGCTGGCCACCTCCTTGAGTTCGAAGGCACGGCCGCTGCACGACTTGCCCAGCACCTCTAGGGCCTGCTTGAACACGTGGGGCTCGGGGCGCTCGGCCTCTTCGAGCAGCTCGTACAGGCGCTCCAGGGATTGCGGCTTGCCCGAAGCCAGCAAAAAAGCTTCGATCAGTGACGCCAGGTCGCGGGGGTCATTCAGGTTCATCGGGGTCTTCAACAAGCGCTGGGCGAAGCCGCACGTGGATGGCGGCGAAAGGTTCATTCTGCACGAGTTCGATCAGCGATTCCTTCACCAGTTCGAGCACTGCCATGAAGGTCACCACCACGCCCAGCTTGCCCTCTTCGGCAGCAAACAGCTCGCCGAACGGCACGAAAGCACCGCCCTTGAGGCGCTCCAGCACCTGGCTCATGCGCTCGCGGGTGGACAAGGTCTCACGGCTGATCTGGTGGCTTTCGAACAGGTCGTTGCGGCGCATCACCTCGGCCATGGACACCAGCAACTCTTCCAGGCTGACCTGCGGCAGCAGCTTGCGCACCTTGGCCTGCGGTGCTTCCAGGCGTGGTACCACGACATCGCGACCCACGCGCGGCAGTTCGTCGATGCCCTCGGCCGCGGCCTTGAAACGCTCGTACTCCTGCAAGCGGCGGATCAGCTCGGCGCGCGGGTCGCCCTCCTCTTCCTCGATGTCGGCCGAACGCGGCAGCAGCATGCGCGACTTGATCTCGGCGAGCATGGCGGCCATCACCAGGTACTCGGCGGCCAGTTCCAGGCGCACGCTCTTCATCAGCTCCACGTAGCCCATGTACTGACGGGTGATTTCCGCCACCGGGATGTCGAGGATGTCGATGTTCTGCTTGCGGATCAGGTACAGCAACAGGTCCAGCGGCCCTTCGAAGGCTTCGAGAATGACTTCCAGGGCATCCGGCGGGATGTACAGGTCCAGCGGCATTTCGGTCAGGGCTTCGCCGTAGACCAAGGCCAGTTGCAACTGCCGAGGCGACTCGGCCTGTTCAGCCGCCGCCTCGGGCGCTTCCACCTGGCTCACGCGCTGACCAGGAACGGCGTGGGGTCGCCGCAGCCTTCGCGGATCAGTTCCGGCTCATCGCCGGACAAATCGATGATGGTCGACGCCTTGAGGTCGCCAAAACCGCCGTCGATCACCAGGTCGACGTGGTGCTCCAGCCGCTCACGGATTTCGTAAGGGTCGGTCATCGGCTCGCTGTCACCCGGCAGGATCAAGCTGACGCTCATCAGCGGCTCGCCCAACTCGGCCAGCAAGGCCAATGTAATGGCGTGGGCCGGCACGCGCAGGCCAATGGTGCGGCGCTTGTCATGCAACAGCAGCCGCGGTACTTCACGGGTGCCGTTGAGGATGAAGGTATAGGGCCCCGGCACATGCGCCTTGAGCAAGCGGAAGGTGCCGGTGTCGACCTTGGCGTACAACCCCAGCTGCGACATGTCACAGCACATCAGGGTGAAATTGTGCGTCTTGTCCAGCCCGCGCAGGCGACGCACCCGCTCAATCGCCGTCTTGTCACCCATCTGGCAACCCAGCGCATAGGCCGAGTCGGTCGGATACACCACCACGCCACCCTTGCGGATGATCTCGACGGCCTGTTTTATCAGGCGCGCCTGTGGGTTCTCCGGATGTATCTGGAAAAATTGGCTCACGTAGTCGTCCTGTTCATAGCGCCAAAGGCTGTTCATGGCTGAATCGACGCCACAGAGGTGGCAGGTCCTCGGGCAAAGGCCGGTAAGCACCGATCTCTCCCCAGGTGCCGGGGCCGTGGAAGTCACTGCCAGCGCTTGCCAGCAGGCCGAACTCACGCGTAAGGATGGACATCGTGCCCACCTGCTCGGCCGGCATCATCCCGTTGACCACCTCAAGTGCCTGCCCGCCTGCCTGAATATAGTCGGCAATCAGCCTTCTGCGCTTGCTGCGGGTCAGGTCGTAGTGCATCGGGTGGGCCAGGCTCACCCATGCTTTGGACTGGCGCAGGGTCGCGACAGTTTCGTCGAGGGTCGGCCAGTGCTGCTTGACGTCGCCCAGCTTGCCGGCACCCAACCACTTGCGAAACGCCTCGCCACGGTCCTTGACGTGCCCGGCACGCACCAGGTACTCGGCAAAATGCGGGCGTGCCGGGGCGTTGCCGCTGTCACCCAGCTCGTGCTGCACGGCGCGGGCACCTTCGAGCGTGCCGGGCATGCCCTTGGCTGCCAGCCGTTTGTCGATTTCTTCGGCGCGCAGCCAGCGGCCACGGTGCAGCGCTTCAATTGCCGCCAGCAAGGGCGGCGCGTCGAGCGGGAAGTCATAACCCAGCACATGGATGGTCGCGCCACCCCAGGTGCACGACAATTCCACCCCACTGACCCAGCGCATGCCCCGTTCAATGCAGGCCTGGCGGGCTTCGGGCAAGCCTTCGAGGGTGTCATGGTCAGTCAGTGCCAGCGTTTGCACCCCGTGCTCATGGGCCCGGGCAACCAGTACCGAGGGCGACAGGGCGCCGTCGGAGGCCGTGCTGTGACAGTGCAGATCAACATTCATGGAGGAGCGCTTTCGCTGGAATCGATGTTTGTTATTATGCCGTCACATCCCGATTCTGGCTGCCATTGTGAAACAATTCATCGATTTCATCCCGTTGCTGCTGTTCTTCATCGTCTACAAGCTGGACCCGCGCCCCATGGAAGTCGCCGGCCACAGCTTCGAATTCGGTGGCATCTACAGTGCCACGGCCATGCTGATCATCAGCTCGCTGGTGGTGTACGGCGCACTGTTCCTGCGCCAGCGCAGGCTGGAAAAGGGCCAGTGGCTGACGCTGGTGGCCTGCCTGGTGTTCGGTGGCCTGACCCTGACGTTCCACAGCGAAACCTTCCTCAAGTGGAAAGCGCCGGTGGTGAACTGGCTGTTCGCCCTGGGCTTTGCGGGCAGCCACTTCATCGGTGACCGGGTACTGATCAAGCGCATCATGGGCCACGCCCTGACCCTGCCCGATGCCGTCTGGGCCCGCCTGAACGTTGCCTGGATCGCCTTCTTCCTGTTCTGCGGCGCGGCCAACCTGTTTGTCGCCTTCACCTTCCAGGACTTCTGGGTCGACTTCAAGGTGTTCGGCAGCCTGGGCATGACCGTGATCTTCCTGGTGGCGCAAGGCGTGTACCTGTCGCGCCACCTGCACGACGACCCTTCTACTACCAAACCCAAGGATTGACATGCTCTACGCCATCATCGCCAGCGACGTCGCAAACTCCCTGGAAAAGCGCCTGGCTGCCCGCCCGGCGCACATCGAACGCCTGCAGCAGCTCAAGGCCGAAGGCCGCGTGGTGCTGGCCGGCCCACACCCGGCCATCGACAGCAACGACCCGGGCGCGGCAGGTTTCAGCGGTAGCCTGATCGTTGCCGAGTTCGAGTCCCTGACAGCGGCACAGGCCTGGGCCGATGCCGACCCTTACATTGCTGCGGGCGTGTACGACAAAGTCGTCGTCAAGCCGTTCAAGCAAGTACTGCCTTGATCTGAGACCGGGTCGGCTTCTTCGCGGGCTTGCCCGCGAAGAAGCTGGCGCGATGTTGGCAGTTATACGGTTGCCATCAGTCTGCGGTATCTTTGCCACTGGCGGGCCGGATAGCCGCCGTCAATGGTTGAATTGAGTGAGTCATGAGCGAGCTGTTACTGATTGATGATGACCAGGAACTGTGCGAGCTGCTCGGCAGCTGGCTGACCCAGGAAGGGTTCACCGTACGCGCCTGCCACGATGGCCAGAGCGCACGCCAGGCCCTGGCCGAACACGCCCCGGCGGCCGTGGTGCTGGACGTGATGCTGCCCGACGGCAGCGGCCTGGAACTGCTCAAGCAATTGCGCAGCGAGCATACCGAGCTGCCCGTGCTGATGCTGTCTGCACGCGGCGAGCCGCTGGACCGTATCCTCGGCCTGGAACTGGGCGCCGACGACTACCTGGCCAAACCCTGCGACCCGCGCGAGCTCACAGCACGTCTGCGTGCAGTGCTGCGCCGCAGCCACCCCACCGCCACCACCAGCCAGGTGGAACTGGGCGACCTGGTGTACAGCCCTGCACGTGGCGTGGCCAGCATCGATGGCCGCGAAATGACCCTGACCCTGTCGGAAAGCCGCATTCTTGAAGCCCTGCTGCGCCAACCCGGCGAACCGCTGGACAAGCAGGAACTGGCGCAGATTGGCCTGGGGCGCAAACTGACCCTGTACGACCGCAGCCTGGACATGCATGTCAGTAACCTGCGCAAGAAGATCGGCCCACATGCCGATGGCCGTCCACGCATCGTGGCGCTGCGTAGCCGTGGTTATTACTACTGCCTGTGACATCGCCGGGGCCGCTTCGCGCCCCATCGCCGGCAAGCCAGCTCCCACAGGATTGTGCAAGCCTTAGGCCCTTCGATAATTCTGTGGGAGCTGGCTTGCCGGCGATGGGGCGCGAAGCGGCCCCGATTCATCTTTACCTTGCCTTTACGCTCTGCTGACTGCGCTTGACGGTGATCTCCCTAGACTGTGCTCATCCGGTAACCACCGGCCTATGAAAGGAGAGACACCATGCGCAAGACCCTTATCGCCCTGATGTTCGCCGCCGCCCTGCCGACCGTGGCCATGGCCATGCCTGAAGGCGGCCCGCGTCACGACGGCCCGCATCATCGCGGTGATGCGCCTTTCCATCAACTGGACTTGAGCCGCGACCAGCGCCAGCAAATCGGCAAGCTGATGGGCGAGCAGATGCAGCAGCGCCGCGACATCAACGAGCGCTACCTGGCCAAGCTGCCAGCCGCCGACCAGAAAGCCATGAAGGACGAGCTGCAAGCCAGCCGCGACAAGACCGACACCGCAGTGCGCAACCTGCTCAAACCTGAGCATCAGAAGAAGTTCGACGAACTGCAGAAGGAACGCGCCGCCAAGAAAGCCGAGTGGCAGGAGTTCCAGGCCTGGAAAGCTGAAAAAGGCACCAAGGCTCAGTAAGCTGTACGCCCGATGCCCGGCCCGCCTCCCCGCGGGCCGGGCTTTTACCGTTTACAGGAGGTGCACTTGCGTTCACTGTTCTGGCGCATCCTGGCCAGTTTCTGGCTGGCCATCACCCTGGTCGCAGGCTTGTCGATCCTGCTGGGCCACATGCTCAACCAGGACGCCTGGATCCTCAGCCGCCACCCGGGCCTCAATACCCTGGCCAGCAAGTGGGCCAAGCATTACGAGCAAGAAGGCCTGGATTCGGCACAGCACTTTCTGGAACGACGCAAAGACCGCTACAAGATTGATGTGCAGGTGCTCGACGACAGTGGCGAGGCCGTGGTGCCCGGCACCTTCCCGCGCCGTGCGGCAGCCTTCGAGGCACGCCAGCACAATGACGAGCGGCGCCTGCCCTGGCGTCGGCTGACCGAGGAATACACCAGCCCCGAAACCGGTGAAACCTACCTGCTGATCTACCGTATCCCCCACCCTGCGCTGGACGCCTGGCACCGAGAAAGCCTGATGTGGCCGCTCAGTGCCCTGGGGATTGCACTGGTGGTACTGACCCTGTTCAGCCTGCTGGTCACCCTGTCCATTACCCGCCCGCTAAGCCGCCTGCGCAGCGCGGTGCATGACCTGGGCCAGACCACCTACCAGCAAAACAGCCTGGCGCAGCTGGCGGCAAGGCGTGACGAATTTGGCGTGCTGGCCAAGGACTTCAACAAGATGGGCGCACGCCTGCAAAGCACCATTGGCAGCCAGCGCCAGTTGCTGCGGGATGTGTCCCACGAGCTGCGCTCGCCGCTGGCCAGGCTGCGCATCGCCCTGGCCTTGGCCGAGCGCGCCGGGCCCGAGCAGCGTGAGAGCTTGTGGCCGCGCCTGACCCGCGAGTGCGACCG